>JAPXTA010000072.1:0-25956 GCA_033812735.1 Hyphomicrobiaceae bacterium
AACGGCGCTGTTGAGGAAGCGGCGCGACGCCGAGATCTTGTTTTCGGTGTCGGCGAGTTCTTCGCGCAGTTCGCGGAAGTGCGACGACGCCTGGAGTTGCGGATACTGCGCTTCCGTCACGGCAAATAGGCGGCCGAGGGTCGCGGTCAGGATGTTTTCAGCCTGCATGGCGGCGGCAGGCGTCGGCGCATTCTGGGCGGCGTGGCGTGCCTTGACGATCGCCTCGAGGGTCGTGGATTCGTGCTTGGCGTAGCCGCGCACCGTCTCGACCAGGTTCGGGATCATGTCATGGCGCTGCTTCATCTGGACGTCGATATCGGCGAAGGCCTGATCGCAACGGCGCGCAAGAACGACGAGACGGTTGTAGTAGGCGAGGATCACGAGGCCAAGCGCGACCACCGCGCCGACTTGGATCATTGTAGTCATGTCCATGATTGCTTGCTCCCAAACGCAACGAACAGTGGGCGGAGCGTACGATCACAAGGTGAAGATGGCGCGAAGCAACGTGGTGAAATAATGCTTACTTGGCGGGCGGATCTGGCTATTGGCAGGGTGCTTCCCTGACGACTATGTTGACTGCGCCCTAACGACCGAGGAAACCCATGGCCGTCAAGTCTCCGTTCGACCTCTCCGGACAGGTCGCCGTCATCACTGGATCGAGCCGCGGCATTGGCCGATCGATCGCCGAAACGATGGCCGGCCTCGGCGCCAAGGTGGTCATCTCATCGCGCAAGGCCGAACCGTGCCAAGAAGTTGCCGAGGCCATCAAAAAGAACGGCGGCGAAGCGATCGTCATTCCGTGCAATATTTCGCGCAAAGCCGAGGTCGAGGCACTCATCAAAGGGACGCTCGACACGTGGGGCCGCATCGACAGTCTAGTCTGCAATGCTGCCGTCAATCCGTACTACGGCCCGATCGGCGGCCTGTCCGACGATGCGTTCGATAAGATCATGGGCTCGAACGTGAAGAGCAACATCTGGCTCACGAACCTCACCGTACCGGGCATGATCGCGCAGGGCGGCGGAACGGTGATCATCGTGTCGTCCATCGCCGGCCTCAAGGGCAATGCGGTGATCGGCGCCTACGGCATCTCGAAGGCGGCCGACTTTGCGCTCGCGCGCAACCTCGCGATCGAGCACGGGCCCCACAACATCCGCGTCAATTGCATCGCCCCGGGCCTGATCAAGACCGATTTCGCGAAAGCGTTGTGGGAGGATGAAAAGGCTGTGAAGGCGCGTAATGCGGTTACGCCGCTGCGCCGGATCGGGGCGCCGGAGGAAATCGGCGGCATTGCGGCCTTCCTAGCGTCGAAGGCCGCCAGTTTCATCACCGGGCAGGTCGTCGTTGCCGACGGTGGTGTAACCATCAGCGGATGAGACTTGCTGCGGCCGGCCCCCGTGCCGGACTGACGCAGCATAGGTGGGTGGCTCGCTTTCATCTTGTATGGCGGACGCCCGGTCGGCTATGGGGTGCCTATGCCAAAAACGATCGTGTCCTCGCTCCCCTCAGCACTTTCGCCGGCCGAGCGGCCCTGGTGGCCCGCGATACAGCGCGGGTGGGCTTGCAAGTGCCCTGCTTGCGGGCGCGGGTCGATTTTCGGCAAGTACCTCAAGGTCAACGACCATTGCGCGGCCTGCAACGAGGCGCTGCATCATCATCGAGCCGATGACGCGCCGCCCTACTTCACGATGACCATCGTCGGGCATGTGGTCGTGGCCGGTATCCTCATCGTCGAGCGCCGGTATCAACCGGAGATCTGGCTGCATCTGTTGATGTGGCTGCCGCTGACCGTTGGCCTATCGCTGTGGCTGCTGCCCAGGATCAAGGGTGCGCTGATCGCCCAGCAGTGGGCCACCCGGATGCATGGTTTCGCACTGAAGGGCAGCTCGCCCGACCCTGCAGAACCGGCGGCTTGGGATCACCGGGCCCCGTAAACGACTTTTCGACGTGAGCACGCCGCAATGACGCGAAATCCGGATATCACCGAACCTGGCGAGAAAGTCGTCAAGGATCAGAAGGCCTTGAAGCCGCGCGACGCCGCAACCTTGGTCATTCTCGACCGGTCGGGGGCGTCGCCGCGGGTGCTCATGGGCAAGCGCCGCGACGACCTGGTCTTCATGGCTGGGAAGTATGTGTTTCCGGGGGGGCGGGTCGACCCGACGGACCGGCAGGTGCCGCTCGCGACGGATTTGCGGCCGCAAGAGGCTGCCAAGTTGCTCGTGCAGATGCGCGGAACTCCAAGCAAAGTTCGCGCCCGGGCGCTCGGCTTAGCCGCCATCCGGGAAGCCTTCGAGGAGGCTGGATTGCTGATTGGGAGCCGCAAACCAGGGAACGGGAACGGGGACGGCAGCGGTCATGTTCCGCCAAACTGGCAGAGTTTTGTCGCTCGCGAGGTCATTCCATCGCTCGAGCGCCTGACGTTTTTTGCCCGGGCGATCACGCCGCCGGGCCGGCCACGCCGGTTCGACACGCGCTTTTTCACCATCGATGCGTCTGCGATCACGGACCGGATCGGCCACAACGACGGCGAGCTTTCGGCGCTCGACTGGTTGACGCTCGAAGAAGCCCGAGCCCTGGACATTCCCAGGATCACGCGTCTCGTGCTCGAAGACCTTGGCGAGCAAATGGCCGATGGCACCTTGGACACGGGCACTAACCCGGTACCGTTCTATTATCAGCGCGGCGGTAGCTTCAAACGCGATCTGATCCGAGCTGAGAGTTTGACTTGACTTGATAAGGCGGCCGAGTAGTGTGCGGCCAATCTCAGGCAGGCTTTTTCAGGCCGCCATCGATCAATCGTCAGACTTCGCGTCTGCTTTACAGCAAGTGAGCCGCCAATGGCGAAGCCCGTCACGCAAAAGATCAAATTGACCAGCACAGCTGGAACTGGCTTTTTTTACGTCACGAAGAAGAATCCGCGCACGTCGACGGAGAAGCTCGTTTTCAAGAAATATGATCCGGTCGCGCGCAAGCACGTCGATTTTAAGGAAGGCAAGATTAAGTAAGCAATTCCGGGCCGATTTCGCCCGCTCGCGTTTCCAAATCTCACGGTCCGGCCGTCCGTCCCCTCAGGGGCGGGGTGGTCGGGCCCATGACATACTCAGCAGCGGGGTATGTTCCGAGTAGCCATGGGCCCTACCGGTCAGGTAGCGGCCAAAGAGGGCGTTGGCCATCCACCCGACATCCGGTTGTCCCTGCGGCAACTGAAGGAGGCCACTCCCACGCCGCGGAACAACCACCTCACGTATCGTCAGGAGATGCGGCACGCCTGACGCCGTGAGGATTCTTACAAATTTACACCGAAAGTGATTCGACTATCGCCTAGCTGCCTGCGCCAGCGAAGTCAACGCACAATCTACACTGTCTCCTAGCGAGCACAACCTTAGCTGGTGTGTGATCGGCTTTGCAAGACCTGTTCTTGCGCCATGGAACCGATTGAGCGCTCACATTTGGGCCCCGTTAAGGTCAAACGGAGACTTCGCCGCGGCCGGGCGATATGTTCGAGGCGGGTAGCGGCGGTCAGGCCGCCGTTCTAGGCCGCGTCCGCGACAACCCGATTTCGCCCTTCCCTCTTTGCCGCGTAAAGCGCGACGTCCGCGCGTTTGAAGAGGCTTTCGGCGGTATCGTCGGATCGCTCGAGGGCGGCAATGCCGACACTGGCAGTGACGCGCAACTGCGTGGCAGAGTTGATCTGGAATGGCTCCGCGGCGACGCATGCACGGAGGCGCTCGCCGACCTGGTAGGCTCGGCGCAGGTCGGTATCGGGCATGACGATTATGAACTCTTCGCCGCCCAAGCGGCACGCAAGATCGAGCCCACGCGTATTGCGGCGGAAGCGCGCTGCGAATTCTTTCAGAACGGTATCGCCGGCGTCGTGGCCGTACGTGTCGTTGACGCGCTTGAAGAAGTCGATGTCGGCGACGAGGACGGAGAGCGGGCGGCCGCTCTTGCGCGCACCATCCAGCAGTGACTTCAAGTGCGTTTCCATGTAGCGGCGATTGTGCAGCCCCGTCAGCGCGTCGGTGATCGCCATTTCGACGCTCTGCTCGATACGGCTGCGCAGGTGGTCGGAGTGGCGCTTACGCGCGACTTGGGTGCGGACGCGGGCCTGGATTTCGTTGTTGTCGATGGGGCGGACGACATAGTCGTTGACGCCCATGTCGAGGCCGCGAAGGAGACGCGCGTCGTCGCCCGGTTCGACGAGAATGATCAACGGCAGGTGGCGCGTCCGGTCAAGTGAGCGGACCTGCGAGCACAGGCGAAGGCCGTCAGCATGCGTCATGGCCAGGCTGACGATCATGCAATCAAAGTCGGTTTCAGCCAAACGGAGCAGCGCCGACTGCGGGTCGGCTTCGACGTCGACGGTATGCATCGGCGTCAAGGTGTCGACGACGCGCTGGGCGGCGCGCGGGTGATCGTCGACAAGGAGAATGCGGCCGCTGGCGCCGGCTTCGCTCCAATTGATCGACGGTGGAGCGGTCATGCCCATTTGCTGGGTGGTCGCCGCGCGAACGATCATTTCGTCGTTGAGGACTTTTAGGCGGGCGAGATTTTTGACGCGGGTAATGAGGGCGACGTCGTCGACGGGCTTCGTCAGGAAGTCGTCGGCACCGGCCTGCAGACCCTGAACCTTGTCGGCTGGCTGGTCGAGGGCCGTCACCATGACAACGGGGACGTGCTGAGTTTTCTGGTCGGATTTGATCTGACGGCAGACCTCGAATCCGTCCATGCCCGGCATCATCACGTCGAGCAGAACGACATCGACGCGTTCGCGGGCCAGAATGTCGAGCGCTTCGCGGCCGCTGTAGGCGGTCAGGACCTCAAAATACTCGGCTGATAGACGAGCATCCAGAAGCTTCACGTTGGCCTGAATGTCATCGACGACGAGGACACGTGCAGTCATTCGCAACCCCTGTGGGAAGCCGCTGCTTTCGCGGGTTCGGCTTCACCAATGAAACGCTGGATCGTCTCGATGAACGAGGCGATCGATATTGGCTTCGATAGATAAGCTTCGCAGCCACCCTGGAGGATGCGCTGCTCGTCGCCTTTCATGGCGAAGGCAGTAATGGCGATGACCGGGATGTCGGCGAGCCGGTCGTCGGCTTTGATCCACTTGGTGACTTCAAGCCCCGATACCTCCGGCAACTGAATGTCCATGAGGATGAGGTCGGGGTCGTGAGCGCGCGCGAGCGAGAGCGCTTCCATTCCGTTTCTGGTCTGCAAAGTTGCATAACCATAGGCGGACAACAGATCGCGGAAGAGCTTCATGTTGAGCTCGTTGTCTTCGACGATCAGAACGGTCTTCGTGCGCGCGGGGGCTGCAGCTTTGACGCCGCGCATCGCGCCTTCCGGCTTGGCCTGCTGACTACTCGTCACGTCTGTCATCGCCGCGCGACCCGAAACACTTCACAAGTGCCGGGAACTGTACGCGCAAAACACGTAAGGAATGGTTTAAGGTAGGATTGGCTCAGATTGATTGAGAGGTTCGACATGGGGTTTCGAGCGCCCGCCCGCATCGGGAATTTCAAGCCGTCAAAATCGAGCGGCATGGACCGGGCTGGGGCCGAGGACCTTGCGGCTCAGATCCTCGTTGCCGTAGCCGAGGATCCCGCCGTTCTCCAAAGGTTCATGGCGGACACCGGTTTTGGACCGGACGATATCCGCCGAAGCGCCGGTTCGAGCGATTTTCTGGCCGGTGTTCTCGAGTACGTTCTTGCCGACGAGCCGATGCTGCTCGCCATCACGAGTGACCGGCAGCTCAAGCCTGAGTTGCTCATGCAGGCGCTGACGCAGTTGCAGAAGCCTGCACTCGGCAGCGCCTGACACGGGCGATGGGACGGGGGCGATGACGCGGGGGCGACGCCGCGGTGGCGCGGGTCAACCTTCCATGTGGGTTGCGAAGTTGGCCGGCAGTACGATCTCCAGCAGTTCGCAATCGTCGGAATAATCGACGACGCGGTGGCGGATTCCTGGCGGCTGCATCCAGCTCGAGCCCGCGTCCATCTTGACGGGGGCATGGCCTTCCATTTCCGAGGTGATCGAGCCTTTGAGCACGTAGATCATCTGGAACTGGACGTCGTGGGTGTGCCAGATCCGAACCTCGTCGGTGCAAGGCGGCTTGAATTTGATGACATGGGCCACGGCGGCGCCGCCGCTCGCCTCAGCGAAGCCCAGATCGCGATAGCTGGCGTAGCTCCGCAGGCCGGAGTCGAACTTGGCGTCCTTGGCGTGGCTGTAGTGAAAATACTGGCCTTTGTAGGTTTTCTTGGCGTCTGCCATGACGTCTCCCCTGCTTTGGTTGCGATTGCCGCCATTTGAGCACCGCCCGTTCGGCGGCGTAAGTGGGCTTGATGCATTGACGGCTATGCCGTGCCGCCGTACCACCGTCCCCTGCTCTTTAAACCCGGCGAACAAGACGCGAACCATGCTCGAGAAAACGTACCAACCCGCGATCATCGAGACGCGCATCCATGAGGCTTGGCAGAGCGCCGAGGCGTTCAAGGCCGGGCGCTCGGACCGCGTGAAGGCGGACCCCTATTGCATCGTCATTCCGCCGCCGAACGTGACGGGCTCGCTCCACATGGGGCACGCCCTCAACAACACGCTGCAGGACATTCTCTGCCGGCATCAGCGGATGCTCGGTAAGGACGTTCTATGGCAGCCGGGGACGGACCACGCCGGCATCGCGACGCAGCTCGTCGTCGAGCGCGAGTTGGCCAAGAGCCAGAGGCAGCGCCGCGACATGAGCCGCGAGGAATTTCTCGCGGAGGTCTGGAAGTGGAAGGCGCAATCCGGCGGCACGATCATCAATCAGCTGAAGCGGCTCGGTGCGTCTTGCGACTGGAGCCGCGAGCGGTTCACGATGGACGAAGGGCTGTCGAAGGCCGTGCTCAAGGTCTTCGTCGATCTTTATAACCAGAAGCTGATCTACAAGGACAAGCGGCTCGTTAATTGGGACCCGGAGTTCGGGTCCGCCGTTTCCGATCTCGAAGTCGACATGGTCGACGTGACAGGCAGCTATAAATGGTCGGAAGGGGAAGTCGACAAGGACGGCAACTCGCGGCATTTCGATCTGGCGGCGCTCGAAAAAGCGCTCAAGAAGAACCCGGGCGGGCATCTTTATCACTTCCGCTATCCCCTGAAGGGCAAAAAGTTCAATGCGGCCGACCCGTCGACGTACCTCGTCGTCGCGACAACGCGGCCGGAGACGATGTTCGGCGACACGGGCGTCGCGGTGCATCCTGACGACGAGCGATACAAGGCGCTCGTCGGGCAAATGGTGACACTCCCGCTCCAAGACCGCGACATACCGATCGTCGCGGACGAGTATTCGGATCCGGAGAAGGGCTCGGGCGCAGTGAAGATCACGCCGGCGCACGACTTCAACGACTGGGAGGTCGGCCGCCGACACAACCTCGAAGTTCTCAACATCCTCGACGAACGCGCCTTTCTCAATGACAACGCCCCGCGTGCCTTCGCCTTGAAGTCGCGGTTTGACGCGCGTTTGAAGACGGTCGAGCAGATGCATGCCGGGGGCTACCTCGCGAAGATCGAGATCACGACCCATTCGGTTCCGCATTCGCAGCGCGGCAACGCCGTGATCGAGCCGTTCCTGACCGACCAGTGGTACGTCGATGCGGCGAAGCTCGCGAAGCCGGCACTTGCTGCTGTCGCTGGCGGCAAGACCAAATTCGTGCCGGAGAAGTTTGCCGCCGACTACAATCGCTGGCTCGAAAATATCCAGCCCTGGTGCATCTCGCGCCAGCTCTGGTGGGGGCATCAGATCCCGGCGTGGTATGGTCCGAACATCGTCGATGGGAAGCTGCAGTATCCGCCGACAGGCGGGGAGATCTTCGTCGCAGCAACGGAAGAAGAGGCGTTGGCCGCTGCGACCAAGTTTTACGGAAAGCCTGCGGCGGTGTCTCCTGGTGATGTAACAGTGCCGGCTGACCGGTACGCCAAGGCTTATATCACGCGCGACCCCGACGTGCTCGATACGTGGTTCTCATCGGGCCTGTGGCCGATGTCGACGCTCGGTTGGCCGGAGCAGACGCCGGAGCTGAAGAAATTCTATCCGACCAGTGCGCTCGTAACCGGGTTCGACATCATCTTCTTCTGGGTTGCCCGCATGATGATGACGGGCATGCACTTCATGAAGGAGGTGCCGTTCAAGGACGTCTATATCCACGGCCTCGTTCTCGACGAGAAGGGCCAGAAGATGTCGAAGACGAAGGGCAACGTCATCGACCCCTTGGAGCTGATCGAGAAGTACGGCGCCGACGCCCTTCGCTTCGCGCTCGCCTCGCAGACGGCGCAGGGGCGCAACATCCGTCTCTCGGCCAATCGCGTCGAGGGCTATCGCAATTTCGCGACCAAGCTTTGGAACGCCGCGCGCTTCTGCGAAATGAACGAGTGCGTGCGCCAGCAAGACTTCGATCCGCGCACGGTCACGGAGACGCTCAATCGATGGATTGCCGGCGAGACGGAGCGTGCCGTCGCTGCCGTTGGCAAGGCGATCGAGGAGTTTCGTTTCAACGACGCAGCCAATGCCGCCTACGAGTTCACTTGGGGCACGTTCTGCGATTGGTATCTGGAACTGGCGAAGCCGACGCTTGCGGGCAGCAACGAGGACGCAAAGCGCGAGACGCGCGCTGCCGCCGCCTGGGTGCTCGATCAAATCTTGAAGATGCTGCATCCCTTCATGCCCTTCATCACTGAAGAGCTTTGGGAGCGGATGGTGGAAGTCGGCGTAGAGCGCCGTTCGTTGCTTGCGCTTGCGAATTGGCCCGAGTTGCAGGGACTGCAGAACGAGGCCGCGGACAAGGAGATCGGCTGGCTCGTATCGCTGATCTCCGAGGTCCGCTCGGTGCGCTCGGAGATGAACGTGCCGGCGGGCGCGAAGGTGCCGCTGATCATTACGGGTGCCAGCAGCGAGACGAAGGAGCGGACGGCGCGGCACGAGGATACGATCCTGCGGATGGCTCGTGCCGACGGGATCCGCTTCGAGGCGTCGCCGCCGAAAGGCTCTGCGCAACTCGTCGTCGGTGAGGCGACCGTGTGCCTGCCCCTCGCCGGCGTCATCGATATGGCGGCTGAGACGAAGCGGCTCGAGAAGGCGATCGCCTCGGTCGACAGCGACACGGCGAAGATGGACGCCAAGCTCAACAACCCGAACTTCATGAGCCGCGCGGCACCGGAGGCCATCGAGGAAGCGCAGGAGCGGAAGGCGGAACTTGCGGCGCAGCGCACGAAGCTTGCCGCGGCATTGAAGCGGGTCGAAGCCGCGGCCTAGTGAGGCCGCTGTTTCCCCGCCGGCAAATCAAAATGGCCGCCCCAGGAGGGCGGCCATTCGCTTGATTTCAGAGCGTCGATCGGGGCTCAGCTCTTGAGCTCTTTGTCCCACCACTCTTTCAGCGCGACGTCGTTCTTGTTCATATAGTCGTAGTCGAGATCGACGAGGCGCTTCACCTCGTCTTCCGTAAAGCCGATGCGCTTCTGGAGATCCGGCGCGACGGTGGCATTCTTGACGGTCGGGTTGTAGCCCATGTCGATCGCGAAGAGTTCCTGAGCGCTCTTTTCGAGCATGGCGTCGAGATACGCGTAGGCGCCATCCTTGTTCGGGGCGTTCTTCGGCATCGCGAAGCCCGACACGTAGGAGAGAACGCCCTCGTTCGGTGCGAAGCTTTCAACGGGAATGCCGGCATTCTGCCACTGGACGACACGGGCCTTCCACATCACGCCGATGCCGAACTCTTCGGCCTTGAGGCCTTGAGCAAAGGCTTCGTTGGTCGGGTAGATGCGCATGCCGGCCTTCTTGCACTCGAGCAAAAGCTTCTTGCCGGCGTCGATATCGGTGATCTTTCCGGTCGCTGCGAGGGCGGCTGAGGCGAGCGTGTACTGATACTGGATGTCGATGATGGCAAGCTTGTTGCCGTTCTTCGGATTGAACACGTCCTTGTAGCCCTTCGGACCAGTCGTGATGATCTTCGGGTTGAGCACGCCGACGTTGCCCGAGTAGATGTGGCCGACGCCGTATTTGTATTTCATCGACGGCAGCAAGTTGCCGGCGTTCTTGAGCTTCGCATAGTCGATCTCGGCGGTGACGCCGGCGTCGAACATCTGCTGCATGTTGATAGCGGAAAGGCCCTGAACGTCGGTCGTGCCGCGCGGCAGGCGTTGTTCGGCGAACATCTTCGAACGGCGCTGTGGGTCGCCTGCCTGATCCTGGACGACTTCCCAGCCGGCCGCCTTCAGGATCGGTTCGTCGATGTTTTTGTTGAGCAGGCGCGCGTAGTCGCCGCCCCAGGTGCCGACGACGATCTTGCCCTTGGCTTGGGCACGCGCGGCATGCGGTAGTGCTGCGGCTCCTGCGACGGCGGCCGCACCGGCGAGGACGCCGCGGCGTGAAAGTTCGTACTTGCCTGTCATGTTCACTTCTCCCTTTGAGATACGACGATCTGTTCGTTATCAGGCGGCGAAAACACGGCCCGTATCACGGCTCCATCCGACCGCCACGTGCGTGCCGACCGTCGGCAGCGGCTGATCCGGGCGGTTGGCGACTTGCACGATGACACGTTCCTTGGGCGAGAGCCGCACGTGCAGGTCCACGGCGGCGCCGAGGTATGACAGGAATTCCACCACGCCGGCAAAGCGGTTGTCCACCGGGGCGCTCTGCGGTCCGACCAGCATTACACGCTCTGGGCGTAACGCGAGCGAGGCACGCCCGTTGACGGTGCTGTCGCAGGCGATGGCAAGCCCACCCTCCGACTTGAACTGGCCTGCACCGACCATCTCGCCCTCGATGAAGGTCGAGCGGCCGACGAAATCGGCGACGAAGCGGTCGGCGGGGCGTTCGTAGAGGTCCTGTTGCGTGCCCATCTGGCGGATGCGGCCCTCGCTCATGACGACGAGGCGGTCGGCCATCGTGAGCGCTTCCTCCTGGTCGTGCGTGACCATGACGGTCGTCAGGCCGAGCTGTCTTTGAAGCTCGCGGATTTCGACGCGGACGTCCTGGCGGAGCTTTGCGTCAAGGTTCGACAGCGGCTCGTCGAGCAGGAGGATGTCGGGCCGGAACGCAAGAGCACGGGCGAGCGCAACGCGCTGCTGCTGGCCGCCCGAAAGCTGGCGCGGCAAGCGCTCGGCCAAGTGATCGAGACGGACGAGCCGCAAGGCCTCGGTCACGCGCGGGGCGATGTCGGCCTGGGCGACCTTGCGCATCTCGAGACCGAAGGCGACGTTCTGGGCGACCGTCAGATGCGGGAAAAGTGCGTAGCTCTGGAAGACAAGGCCGGCGTTGCGCTTCCAAGGCGGTAGGCTCGTGATCTCGCGGTCGCCGAGACGGACGGTGCCTGCGTTCGGTTCGATAAATCCGGCAACGATGCGCAGCGTCGTCGTCTTGCCGCAGCCCGAGGGGCCAAGTAGGACGAGAAACTCGCCATCGGGCACGTCCAGGGAAACGTTATCGACCGCTTTCGCGTCGCCGTAGCGCTTGGTGATATTTGCAATTTCAAGCCGCGCCATCGTCAGACGACCCTGCTGATCTTGACGAAGCGATCGGTGATGAGCATGGCGGCTCCGATGAAAATGATCTGGAGAACGGAAACCGCCGCGATGGTAGGGTCGATTTTCCATTCGAGGTACTGGAGGATGGCGATCGGTAGTGTCGTGCGGCCGGGGCCGACGATGAAGAGGCTCATTTCGAGATTGCCGAACGAGGATACGAAGCCGAACAAGGCGGCGGCGACGATGCCCGGCAGGATCGATGGCAAGGTGATGCGCCAGAAGGTCGTCAGACGGTCAGCACCGAGACTTTGCGCCGCTTCTTCGATCGATAGGTCGAGGTTGGCGAGGCTCGCGGTGACGAGGCGGACGGTCCAGGGGATGACGATCAGGACGTGACCGGCGACGAGACCGCCGAGGGAGCCGAGGATCGGCACGCCCGTGTTTATTTCGGTCTCGACGTGGAAGACGTAGAGCGCGATGCCGAGCACGATGCCCGGCACGACGAGCGGCAGCAGCAGGAGGCTCGAGATCAACTCGCGCCCGGCGAACCGCGCGCGGGCAAGCCTCAGTGCCGCGGGGACGCCAATCAGAAGGCCGATGGCCGTCGCAACAAGGCCGACCTGCAGGCTCAAGAGGAAGCCTGACACGAACCGGTCGTTCCCCGGTACTTCGCGGAACCAGCGGAGCGAGTAGCCCTCTGGCGGAAACGACGGGATTTCCTGGTTGAAGAAGGCGAGCCAGGTGACGAAGAATACGGGTGTGAGGATGTAGGCGAGCGACAATCCTGCGGCGCCGCGCAGTAGCCACCTGCCGAAGTTCTGCGAGGCGAATTGCCCGCTCATTGCTCGCGCTCCCCATTTCCCCATTTTCACCACGCAACGAGGGAAAGGGGCTCAACGGCGCGGATGCTAGACGGTCCCGCGCTCATTGCAACTGCCTCAGGCGCGAACCGGCCATGCCTGAAGGCAACCGTCGAGGTCATACGCCCAGATACTTGTCGCGCACCGCCTTGTCGCGCAGCAGTTCGCCCGTCGAACCGGCAAACTTGATTTCGCCCTTGTCGATGACGAGGACGCGGTCTGCGACACGGCTCGCGAAGGGGAGGCTCTGTTCGGAAACGAGCACGGCGATGCCCTCGCTCTTCATCGTGTTCACGGCTCCGGCCATCTGCTGGACAATCAATGGCGAGAGGCCTTCCGAGGGCTCGTCGAGCAGGATGGCCGTCGGGTTGCCCATCAAAGTACGCGCGATGGTCAACATCTGCTGTTCGCCGCCGGACATCTGGCTGGCACGGCGGTCGCGCATACCGGCGAGATTGGGAAAGATGCTGAACAGCCGCTCAGGCGTCCAGGGCGAGGCGCCGCTGCGAACGGCCTGGCGGCCGACCTCCAAATTTTCGGCGACGGTCAGGTCGGTGAAGATACGGCGCTCCTCGGGAACATAGCCGAGGCCGAGGCGGGCAATCTCGTAGGGCTCGCGGTGGGCGATGTCTTGGCCTGCGAACGTCAGGCGCTGGGCTTCGGCTGATATGAGCGCCATGATGGCTTTCAGCGTCGTCGATTTGCCGGCGCCGTTGCGTCCCATCAGCGCCACGACCTCGCCCGCGTCGAGCGTCAGCGACACGCCGAAGAGGACTTGCGCCAGACCGTAACGCGCGACCAGGCCCTCGCATTCGAGAAGCGGCTTGCTCATTGCGGCGTCCCCTCCCCCGACGCACCGGCGGCAATCTCCGCGCCGAGGTCGCCGAGGTAGACTTGCTGGACAAGTTGATTGGCGCGGACTTCGGCGGGTTTGCCCGATGCGACGATCTCGCCGCGCACGAGGACGAGAATGCGGTCTGCGAAGCCGAACACCGAATCCATGTCGTGCTCCGTGAAGAGCACGCCGACGCGGCGCTTGCGGGCAACGTCTCGCACCAGGCTCATCAAGGCTTCGCGTTCGCGCGGCGCCATGCCGGCGGTGGGCTCGTCCATGAGGAGTAGTTTCGGCTCCGACGCGAGGGCGATGGCGAGTTCGACGCGCTTGACGTCGCCGTAGGCGAGCGTGCTGATCGCCCGGTCCGCGTCGCCCGCCATGCCGACGGCCGAGAGTAGCCCACGCGCCTCGTCGCGGAGCACATTGTGAGCGCGCTCCGTCATGGACCAAGTGCCCGCGCGCACGCTTTGCAGGGCGACCTGCACATTCTCGCTCACGGTCATCGAGATGAATGTCTGGGCGACCTGGAAGGTGCGGCCCACCCCGAGGCGCCAGACGGCGCGCGGGCCAAGGCCCGCGATCTCGCTGCCATCGAAGGTGACGGAGCCGCTATCGGGCGCGAGCTGGCCGCCGATCATGTTGAAGGTGGTCGACTTGCCGGCGCCGTTCGGGCCGATCAGCGCGACGAGTTCGCCACCCTCTACCGCAAGCGACACGTTCTTGGCGGCAACGACACCGCCGAACGACTTGCATAGATCTTTTGCAACCAGGAGGGTCATGCCGACCGCCTCGTGAGCAGGCGCGGACCGAGGCGCTCGACGGCACCGGCAATGCCGTGCGGGAAGGCAAGGACGAGGATGATGATCGTCAGCCCGGTCAAGGCGCGCCAATACTGCGTCAACGGCATCACGAAGTCTTTGATGATGTGAAACGCGCCCGCACCGACAGTGGCGCCGCCGAGGGCCTGGATGCCGCCGAGCAGGTTCATGGCGAGGAAGTCAACGGACTGTGGGATGGAGAGCAGCGTCGGATCGATCGAACCCTTGGAAAAGGCATAGAGGGCGCCAGCCAGGCCTGCGGCAGCGCCTGAAATGGCGAAGGCCGCTAGGCGAAGCATCTTCACGTCCAAACCTATGGCTTCGCTTCGCACGGCGCTGTCGCGAGCGGCGCGAAGCGCGTAGCCAAAGGGGGCGTGGATGATGTGGAACAACGCGGCAATGGCCGCGCCGCAAAGGAGGAGCGTCAGGTAGTAGTAGACGACGCGGCTGCGCGCCCATTCGGACGGCCAGACGCCAACGACGCCGTTATCGCCGCCGGTCAGATCGACCCACTGAAAGGCAATCGCGTAGGTGATCTGAGCAAAGGCGAGCGTGAGCATCGCGAGATAGATGCCGCTGAGGCGGACGATGAAACCGCCGTAGAGGGCCGCGAAGGCGGCGGCGATGACCGGCGCCAGAATGAGCGACGGCACCATCGAGACGCCGAGCTTCGTCACAAGGAGGCCTGCAGCGTAAGCGCCGATGCCGAAGTATGCCGCGTGGCCGAAACTGACAATGCCGCTGTTGGAGATGAGTAGCGCGAGCGAGAACGAGGCGAGCGCGAACACCAGAACCTCGATGCCGACCTTGAGCGTGTAGGCGTCGGCCACGATCGGCAACAGTGCGAAGACCGCCGCGATCGCGATCCAAATCTGCCACGCGAGCCGCCCCGGCGGTGCGATCAAAGCGTAGCCTTCGGGAACCGTCGGCCGCGAGGACGGCGCCTCGGGACGGCCGAGCAGGCCCTGCGGCCGCAAAACGAGGACGACAGCCATCAGCGCAAAGACGAGGATCAGCGTCACCTTTGGGAAGATGAGAATGCCGAAGGCCTGGAGCTGACCGATAAGAAGGGCCGCGAGGAAGGCGCCGGACAGCGAGCCCATGCCGCCGATGACCGTGACGACGAACACTTCGGAAAGGATCGATATGTCCATCTGCGAGTTGGCGGCCGACTTCGGGATCTGTAGGGCGCCGCCGAGACCGGCGAGAAACGCACCGAGAAACAGCGTCGCGGTAAAAAGAAGTGCCTGATTGACGCCCAGCGCGCCGACCATTTCGCGGTCTTGCGTCGCCGCACGCACGAGAACGCCGAAGCGCGTCTTGTGCAGCAGGATGTGTAGTAGCCCGAAAACAATGGGGCCGCAGGCGATCAGAAAAAGCTCGTAGGCTGGGAACATGCGGCCTGCGATCGGCACGGCATGGCGCAACGAGGGCGCGCGGGGGCCGAGGATTTCGAGCGGACCCCAGATCTTGATCACGGCATCCTGGACGACGAGCACAAGGCCGAATGTCGCGAGAAGTTGTAGAAGCTCGGGCGCGTGATAGATGCGCCGCAGAAGCAGCACTTCGAGGGCGACACCGACGAGGCCGATGATCGCCGCCGCGAGCAGTATCCCAGCGATGAACATCGGCAGGGATCGCGAAACATCCAACATCGGCGGAACCACTGTCACGGCGACATAGGCGCCGAGCATGTACAGCGAGCCGTGCGCAAAATTCACGATGCGCGTGACGCCGAAGACGAGCGTCAGTCCCGAGGCGATGATGAACAGCGAGGAGGCGCTGGCGAGCCCGTTGAGGAACTGTACGACGATGAAGGAGAAGTCCATGCGCCCGCGGTATCGAGAGGAAGCCAGCGTGTAAGCTGCACCAATGCGACAGCGACTGCAACGTGTCGAGAGGCCCCAGAACGCCGAAAGCGGAGCGCCCGATAAGGACACTCCGCTCGCGAGATGCCGGAACGTTCAATCGGGCGGCAGCTCGTCGCCCCGGCAGCAGATACGTCAGGATGCCTTCGCCGGCAGGGCCGCTACGGCCTTGGCCTGAACGGGAGACGTCAGATTGAGAGCGATGCCCTCGGTACATGCTTTGCAGCCGACCGGCGCGTAGTTGCGCGCAAAGCCGGCAGATACGATGGCAAGGTTCAAACCGAGAGTGCAGGCAAGCGCGAGATGGACTGCGACAGCAACGTAGTCCTGGAGTTCCTTCATCATGGAGGCGGTTCCTTCGACGCGATACAAAACCGGATACTGCCCCATGGCCGCTCCAGCTGAGCGCGGCGACGGGATGCGTTTACCGTGCAGCAAGATTGGTTAAGGTTGAGTTAAGGTTGCCAGACTGTGAACGGGTTCGATCAAGCTTTATAGATTGTTGGCAATTTCTTCGCTGAAAACACGTGCAATCCCAATTGCTTGTCTCGCATACTTAACTTTGCATTCAACACCGTCTCCTATCTTGTTGAACAAGCGGCACGGTTCCGGCCGCTCAGGTGTGTCATGCGTATGGGCCGGACGGGGCATGTGGTTTCGTAACAAGAAGACCGACGAGAGGACGGACGCGGGCGAGAAATCCTTCTCGCTGTCGGTGCCGGCCGATCTGACGGCCGCGCCCGCCAAAGCGGTCAGCATGACGCGGCACCTGTCGCGCGCCATCTGGCGGCGTCTTTCTTGGAAATGGCGGCTGATGCTGGCGTTGCCGGTTGCCGGGGCGGGCCTGCTGGGTCTCACGCTTGGCGGCCTCCTCGTCTACTACACCGTGACGCTCGAAAACCCGCTGCTGTTGCGCAAACAGCAAGCATCCCCCTCGCTGAAGATCCTTGCCCGCGACGGCAGCGTCATGCTCGATCGTGGCAAGGCCGACGACTATATGCCGCTCGATCTCTTGCCGCGCCACGTCGTCGAAGCCGTGATCGCGACGGAAGACCGGCGCTTCTATGAGCACTGGGGGGTCGACCCCGCTGGACTAGCGCGTGCTGCCTTCGCAAACTTGCGCATGCGCCGCTTTGCACAGGGCGGCTCGACACTGACGCAGCAGCTCGCCAAGAACCTCTATCTGACGTCCGAGCGCACGATGTCGCGGAAGCTCGATGAGCTGCTGCTTGCGCTTTGGCTCGAGGCGCGGCTGAGCAAGGACGAAATTCTCGAGCTCTATCTCAATCGTGTCTACTTCGGCGGCGGCGCGTTCGGCGTCGAGGCCGCGGCGCGGCGCTATTTCGACAAGAGCGCGCGCGAGCTCACGGTCACGGAGTCTGCGGTTCTTGCGGGGCTACTGAAGGCGCCGACGAAATTCTCACCGTCGTCCAATCCGGTGCAGGCACGCTCGCGGGCGCGCGTCGTCATTTCGAAGATGGCGGCTGCGGGCTATCTCAGCGATGACGAGGCTGCGACGCTGATCCGCACGCCGATCCGCTTCCAGGAGCCATCGTCGAGCCGCGAGCAGACCGGGCTTGAATACGCGGTCGACTACATTCTCGAACAGCTGCCGTTCGCCGTTCGCGGAAGTCAACGCGGGATCGTCGTCGAGACAACGATCGATTCTCGCCTCCAGCATGCCGCGCAAGCAGAGTTGGCCGGCGTGATCAACGCATCGAGCGCGGAGAGCGCCGCGAGCCAGGGCGCTATCGTCGCGCTCGATCCTGAAGGTGGCATTCGCGTGCTCGTCGGCGGACGCAGCTATCTCGAAAGCCAGTTCAACCGCGCCACCAAGGCGAAGCGCCAGCCGGGCTCCGCGTTCAAGACCTTCGTGTACCTAAACGCTCTCGAGAGCGGCATGACACCGGAGAGCACGGTGTACGACCTTCCCGTCGTCATCAACGGCTGGAGCCCGCGTAATGAAAACGGAACCTATCGCGGTGGTCTGTCGCTCCGGCAGGCACTCGCACAGTCGGTCAATACCGTCGCCGTGCGCCTGCATGCCGATCTCGGGACCAAGCGCACGATCGCGACGGCGAACCGGCTCGGCATCCGGTCGGAGTTGCGCAACGAGCCCTCGCTGGCCCTCGGCACATCTGAAGTTTCGTTGCTGGAGATGACGGCCGCCTATGGCGTCTTCGCCAATGGCGGGGCTGCGGTTGCGCCCTATGTGATCGAGCGTGTGCGCACGGCGGATGGCCAGCTGCTCTATCAACGGCCACTGCAGAGCGGACGCACCATCGTGGCCGCGCGGCATGTGTCTGAAATGAACGACATGCTCAATGCGACGCTCGTCTCGGGTACGGGACGGCAGGCGGCGATCGCCGACCATCCGGCAGCCGGTAAAACCGGCACCAGCCAGGATTTCCGCGATGCCTGGTTCGTCGGGTTCACGTCGCATCTCGTTGGCGGTGTGTGGATCGGCAACGACAACGGGCGGCCGATGAATCGCATCATGGGCGGAACGATCCCAGCGCGCGTCTGGCGTGCCGTGATGATGCGCGGACATGAAGGACGCGAGCCGCTGCCATTGCCGGGTACGACGATTGCCGTACCGAAAGGGGAACCAGCGCCGTCGCAACCAACGGCGCAGCCTGGCCAACAGCCGGGCTCGCAGCCCGCCGCCGCGCGTCAGCGAGCTGCAACTGCGGTACCGGCAGCGGCAACGGCAAAAGCTCCGGCGCCCGCTACGGCACCCGCAACGGCAATGACATTGAGTGATCCGATTGCGGCTTTGATTGCACGGCCGGAACTGGCGCGGCGAACGACGGCTAGCGCTGGCGTGCGTGATCGGAGCACCGAGACGCCGACGAAGCCGGAAACCGTTGCCGTGATAACGGCGCCCGCGACGGCTCAAGCCGAACCGCGCCGCGAAGGGTGGGCCGGTTTTCATGCCGTGTTCGGCGACAAGCCACGCCGGGCGGCGGCGGACGAGACAGCAATCGAGACGGCGGTACAGACTACCCGTGCGCCGCTCGAAGGGCGGATGTCGCTCGGGCGCAGCCCTTGATCATTGGCCCGTCGCGGGCGGCGCAGCGGCGGCGGCGGACAGGCTAGCGTTGAAGGCCTGAGCCAGCGCTTTCAGCTCGAATTTTTCGAGCGGCCCGGAGACGACAAACGCGACACCGCCCTCGACCCAATAGAACGCGCGCACGCTGTCGCCCGCAACGAAGCGCAGCGATTGATCGGCGTGACTGGTTTTCGCCCGCTGAAAGATGGTAACGCGGCGGCCATTGGCATCTTCGTACATCAACTGCGCGGCGGGAACATTTGCATCGGCCAGCAGCCTGCCTCCAACGAGCGACCACCCGGGCGCCTTCGCGATCCGCACCGGGCTTTCGATCCGCTTCGAGAGCCAATAGACGAGATGGCGCTCGTCGCTGGCGGCAACCTCGACGGCATGCCGCAACTCTGGCGCATAGACGGCGTGAGCGCCGACAGCCGCGGTGACGAACGCCGGATCAGCGAAGACGGCTGCGGGTTCCGTTGCCTCGCGAGCGAAATATCCGGCAGCAGCTGAACCAGTGATCGCCAGAGCCAAGACAGCAGCGCGAACCACAGCCGACCGCGTCTTGACCGGCGAGCGCGCCTCGAGGACACGAGCCGCCATCTGCTTGGTGACGTCGCAATTGGTCGGCAGTCCGAACTTTGCTTGCAAGGCATTACGCTGTGCGGCGAGGGAGGCCACGAGCACGCGCGCCTTGGCGTCGGATTGAAGACGCGCCTCGACTTCCCGCACCTCCACATCCGACAGTTCGCCGTCGACGTAGGCATGCAAGTAGACGTCGTCCTGAAGCGGACGGCCTGACGTCATTTGACCCTCCGCAGCGTCGTCACGACGCTCGGTGGCGCATCGGCTTCGCCGATGTCGCACTGCATGAGGAGCCGCAGACGTTCACGCGCGCGGGCGAGCCGCGACATGATCGTGCCGATCGGGACATCCAGAACGTCGGCGGCTTCGGCGTAGCTCAAACCTTCAAGACCAATCAAAAGGAGCACCTGGCGATGCTCGGGAGACAGCGCCTGCAAACCGTTGTCGAGGTCGCGCCGCGTGCCGAGATCGTTTCCGACGGCTGCCGGCGCGATCTCTGTCGCATCGATGCTGAGGTGCTGAGGGCGCCTTGCGCTACGCCGGAGCGTGTCGACGTGCAAGTTATGGAGGATCGAAAATAGCCATTTGCGCGGGCTGTCGCCGGTTTGCCATTGCTCGATGCGCGATAGGGCGCGCGCCAGTGTCTCCTGCACGAGATCGTCGGCTTCGCTGTCTGCCCCGGTCAACGCGCGAGCATAGCGGCGAAGCCTTGGAATCTCGGCGGCGATGGCTTCTTTCGGGTGGGGCATGGCACGACCTGCGCGGGGCGCGCGAGCGCCGGCTGTTGATTGCGGCCTGAAAGTTCACAGATCTACCGGCAAAGGGACAGAACTTTCAATGGCCGAGCCGACAATCTCGTTCGGAAATGTTTGATTTTTCGAGGTTACGTCCGTGTCCGGCGGATTATTCCGTGAATGATCGATGAACGGATCAAAATAAAGTGCTCCCAAGGACATTTACTTGACCGGACAACGCAATATGGTCTGGCGACGTTCGGACCAATTGGCCGGGCGTGACGGGTGGGGTGGCCCGTGGATCTCATGCCGCTGAGGCAGCGTTCCCCTGTCATCACCCCGCCATTCCCAGCCCTCATAAGGAGGATATGCATGCTTCGTTTCGTTGCGATGGTTGCGACCATCGCTGTCGGCGCTACCGCCGTCTATGCCCAGAACGCTGCCACCATCGACGCCCGCAAGGCGGCCATGAAGGCCATCGGCGGTGCCATGGGCGCGCCGAGCAAGATGATGAAGGGTGAGGCGCCGTTCGATCTCGCTGCCGTTCAGGCTTCGCTCAAGACCATCGAAGAGAACTCGGTGAAGTCGAAAGGCCTCTTCGGCGACGATTCGAAAACCGGCGACACCGCCACCCTCCCCGTCGCCTTCGAGAAGAAGGCCGACGTGATGGCGAAGTTCGACAAGACCGCCGCCGATGCGAAGGCCGCTGCCGCCGCCATCAAGGACGAGGCGAGCTTCAAGGCCGAGTGGCCGAAGATCGGCGCGAACTGCGGCGCCTGCCACAAGGAATACCGCAAGCCGCAGTCGTAAGACCGGTTTGCCGTAACAAGGGGCGCGTGGGCTATAAGCTCGCGCGCCCTTCGCTTTCGTATGATGGCGACCTGCTGCGCCACCGGACGCGGCGGCGGATCGCAAGTCGCCTCTGCTTCATGGCGACCTGCTGCGCCGCCAGAAGAGGCGGCGGATCGCAAGTCGCGGGTGTGTGATCGCGCATACGATTGACCGCGCGGCATGTGGCGGTTAGCTCACGGACAGAGACTACAGACGGGGATTTCCAATGCGTCTTGGCAAACTGGCCGGTGGTGCCGCCGTTCTCGCGCTTGCTGGCGGAGCGGGTTTTTATGCGCTCACCATCCCGCAAACCATTTCACCGGCCGCCCTCCCCGCGCGAACCGCCGATCTCAAGAACGGCGAGACAATGTTCAACATCGGCGGCTGTGCGTCTTGCCATGCGACGCCGAAGCAAGAAAACCGGCTTCTGCTCGGCGGCGGCCACGAGTTGCACACCCCGTTCGGCACCTTCGTCGTCCCCAACATTTCGTCCGATCCGAAACACGGCATGGGCTCGTGGTCCGAGGCTGAATTCGTCACAGCGATGATGAAGGGCGTCGGTCGCAAGGGCGAGCATCTTTTCCCGGCGTTCCCCTACACCTCGTATCAGAAGATGAAGGTCGACGACGTTCGCGATCTCTACGCCTTCATGAAAACCGTTCCTGCTGACGCGACACCGTCGAAGCCGCACCAGATCGCGTTTCCGTTCAACATCCGGCGTAGCCTCGGCGGCTGGAAGCTGCTGTTCCTCGACGGCAAGCCGTTCACCCCCGATCCCACGAAATCGGCCGAGGTCAACCGCGGCGGCTATCTGACGGAAGGCCCTGGCCACTGCGCGGAATGTCATTCGGGCCGCAACGCGCTCGGCGGCATCAAAGCGGGCGAGCGGATGGCGGGTGGTCCAGACCCCGAGGGCAAGGGCTACATCCCCAACATCACGCCGCACGCCAATGGTCTTGCGAAATGGAGTGTTGGCGATATCGCCTACCTGCTCGAGACCGGCTTCACGCCCGACAACGATAGCGTCGGCTCGAGCATGGCTGAAGTCATCCCGAATACCTCGAAGCTCTCGGCCGACGACCGCAAGGCAATGGCGGCTTATTTGAAGCAACTGCCGCCGCTGCCGGGGACGAAGCCGAAGAAGCAGTAGCCGCCGGTTTGGCGACGGCTTTGCCATGGCCGGCCCGGGAATTGGCCTGCTTGTGATTAATTCGTTGCACGGCGCCTAGCTGCGCCACTGGCGGCTTCGGGGCTGATTCGGCACTCCAACCTATGCCGGATTGGTGAACGGGCTCTGGCGCCCTTCCCTTGGCTTTTTGCGCCACCTCCCCCGGGGTTGCGCCGCCTCTTGCCATTCCTCGCGTGGCGTCGGAACCTTGATGGTAAAGATCAGGGGACGTGCGCATGCGTTTGACGACCGGCCTGCTCAGCGGTGAGCGACATCTTTCACAGGCTGATTTGCAGGAGCAGGTGGCGCGGGCTGCTACCGGGTTCAAGACACTCGGCATCAAGCCCGGCGACACGGTCGCGCTGCTGATGCGCAACGACTTTCCGTTTCTCGTGACTGTTTTCGCCGCCAACCGGCTCGGCGCGTACGCCGTCCCGATCAATTGGCACTTCAAGCCGGCCGAGGTGCGCTACATTCTGGAGGACAGCGGTTCGACGGTTCTTGTCGGGCACGCCGATCTTCTTGCGCCGTGCATGGGCGATCTGCCAGCGGGGCTTGCCGTCATCGCCGTCGATGTGCCCGAAGAGATTGCCGGCGCCTATCGCATCGCCGACGTCCCGCGTCTCGCAGGGACGACCAGCTGGGATGCTTGGCTGTCATCACAGCCGCCGGACAGTTCGCCCGCCCTCCCCTCGCCTGGTAGCATCCTCTACACGTCGGGCACGACCGGCCGACCCAAGGGCGTTCGCCGCACGCCACCCAAGCCCGAGCAGGCGGACGCGATCATGCGGATGTCGAAGCTCGCCTATAACGTTGCGCCGGGCATTCGCTCGATCATTCCGGGGCCGATGTATCACTCGGCGCCGCTGTCCTATTCGACGCGGACGACGCCGGGCGCCACTCTGCAAGTGCTGATGCCGAAGTTCGATCCGATCGCCCTGCTCGAGTTGATCGACCGCGAGAAGATCGAACAGATGTTTGCGGTGCCGACGATGTTCGTGCGGCTCTTGAAGCTGCCGCAGGACGTGCGCGATCGCTACGACGTTTCGTCGCTGAAGTTCGTCATGCATGCCGCCGCGCCGTGTCCGCCCGAGGTCAAGCGGGCGATGATCGCGTGGTGGGGGCCGGTCATCCACGAGTTTTACGGCGGCACCGAAACCGGCGCGCTCACGGTCTGCAATAGTCAGGAGTGGCTGGCGAAGTCCGGCACGGTTGGGCGAGCGATCCCGGGCGCTGAAGTCCGCATCTATGGTGACGATGGGCAAGTGCTCGGCGCGAACGAGATCGGCGAGGTCTACGGACGCATTTGGGACTACCCGGATTTCACCTACCAGGGCAAACCCGACGAGCGCACAAAAGTCGATCGCGATGGCTTGGTCACCTGCGGGGACGTCGGTTACCTCGACGAGGACGGCTATCTGTTCCTCTGCGACCGCAAGCGCGACATGGTCATATCGGGTGGCGTGAATATCTATCCGGCTGAGATCGAAGCGGTCCTGCTCAACATGCCCGAGATCGCGGATGGCTGTGTGTTCGGCATTCCCGACGACGAGTATGGCGAGAAGCTGATGGCAGTCGTGCAGGCGGTGCCGGGCTCGGAAGTGGATGCCGCGAAAGTGCAGGCGTTCCTCGCGCGCGAGTTGGCGAACTACAAAGTTCCCCACATCGTCGAGTTCCGCAATGAACTGCCGCGGCACGACAGCGGCAAGCTCTTCAAGCGCGTGCTGCGCGAGCCCTACTGGGCGGGACGGGAGAAGCGGATTTGACGCGTAGGTCCCCTCTCTCCGTCGTTCACGGGGAGAGGGGGAAAAAGGACAGCCATGACTCAAGATTTCAACTTCACAGGGAAGACCTCGCTCGTCGTCGGCGGCTCGAGCGGTATTGGCAACGGCATTGCAAGGGCGTTACGAGACCGCGGCGCGAGCGTGCATGTAACGGGAACGCGCGCGGGCGCGGCCGATTATGCGAGCGAGCCCAGCAGCGACCTGTCCGGTTTGACCTATCACCCGCTCGAGGTCTCGACACCGGCTGCTGTCGCGGCTTTCGCGCCGCCGTTCGGCAAGCTCGACATCCTCGTCCTCTCGCAAGGCACCGTGTTGTACAAACGCGGCGAGTTCACGCCCGAAGGTTTCCGCAAAATCGTCGAGATCAATTTGAACTCGATGATGGACTGCTGCCTCAAGTTTCACGGCGCATTGAAAGCGGCGCGTGGATGCGTGATTACGGTTTCGTCGACGGCGGCGTTTCATTCAACGCGCGGGAATCCCGCCTACAATGCGTCTAAAACGGGCCTCGTCGGCTTGACGCGCACTCTCGGCGAGGCGTGGGCGGGCGACGGCATTCGCGTCAACGGCATTGCGCCAGGGCTTGTCGCCACCAAGATCACCAAGGTGACGACCGATCATCCGGACCGCTTGAAGGGCGCGCTCGAAGCGATCCCGCTCGGCCGGCTCGGCACGCCCGAGGACATGGCGGGGGCCGCGCTGTTCCTTGCGTCTCCTCTGGCGTCGTACATTGTCGGCCAGACGATCATCGTCGATGGAGGGCTGATCCTCAGATGACCACGATGCGGGCGATGGTGTGCGAACGTCTTGGCGGGCCGGAAGCGTTGCATCTGCGCGAGATGCCGTCGCCGCAGGCGCGCGATAGCAAGGTCGTGGTTTCGCTGCATGCCGCCGCGATCAACTTCCCCGATATTCTGACGATCGCTGGCACCTATCAGCACAAGCAGACGCCGCCGTTCGTGCCGGGACACGAGGGCGCGGGCATCGTCAGCGCGGTTGGTTCTAAGGCGGACGAGAGCTGGCTCGGCAAATCGGTGATGGTCGCGGCGCGCGGTTGCTACGCTGAAAAGATTGCCGTTCCAGCCGATGCCCTGATGGCGTTGCCGCCGCGCTGGGCGTTCACCGAGGGCGCCGCGTTTCCGGTGGTTGGGCGCACGGCCTATCACGCGCTCGTCCATCGGGCGCGACTGCAGGCGGGAGAGACGCTGCTCGTCAACGGTGCGTCCGGCGGTACCGGGCACTTGGCGGTCAAGCTTGGCAAGGCGCTGGGGGCGCGCGTGATCGCAACAGGCGCCGACGCCGGGAAGCTCGCAAAGATCAGGGAGATCGGCGCGGATGAGACCGTGGTGCTCGGCGGCACGGATGATGCCGGACGCATCAAGGAGGCGACCGGGGGTACCGGTGTCGACGTCGTCTTCGATCCCGTCGGCGGGCCGGCGTTCGAAGCTGCGTTAAAAGCCTGCCGCTTCGGTGCGCGCGTGCTCGTCATCGGCTTCACGTCGGGCACGCACAATACCGTGCGCACCAACTACGCGCTCATCAAGGGCCTATCGATCCTCGGCGTGCGCGCGGGTGAAGCAGCCCGGCACGACCTCGCGATCCAAGCAGACTATGACCGTGAGTTGCCAAGGCTCGCCGCCGCGTTCGACATCAAGCCTGTGATCGCGGCGACCTATCCGCTCGCCCAAGCGGCGGCGGCGCTGCGGACGCTGCAATCACGCAAGCTCGTCGGCAAGATCGTGCTGACGATGAACGAGACGCTGCTGTGACGTGAGAAAGACTTCACCCCACCCCTATCCCCTCCCCATCGAGGGGAGGGGGACCGAAGGCGCGTGAGTGTGTGCCTCCCCTCCCCCTTGTGGGGAGGGGTCGGGGGTGGGGGTTAACCGACGATTTCGTCGAGGCGGAAGTTCATTGCGATT
>JAPXTA010000073.1:0-670 GCA_033812735.1 Hyphomicrobiaceae bacterium
CACGGCCGGGTTCCAGCAATTCGCATGTGGCGGGTTCATCGCAGCCATAGACCGAGCTCGAAGGAAAACAGCCAAAGTAAAGCGAAACAAATCGGGATCGCGCCTCACGAACTGATCAGCGTGCCAGTATTGGGGCGACTTGCTGCGGCGCTGAACCGCGCCGGATCGCAAGTCGCTAGAGAACTCGGTTGGTCTTTGCTGGAAAATGGGGCGGTAAGCCCACTTCCTTGGACGGCCCCGCGCCGTCCGATCGCGGGCAATCCGCCCCACCTCACTCTTCGCCCCCAAACGTCGAGCGGAAAACCGCTGCGGCGCTGAACGTGTTTGCAGTCTGAGCGAAAACCCATCCGAGCGAAGCGAGGCTCGGCCAAGGGCCGTCGCGGCCCTCCGCGCGCCCGCGCAAAGCGCGGATCAGCAGCCGTGAGCGCAATTCCGAGCGGAGCGAGGCAGGCCGCAAGGCGGCCCGGCATACTTGCCGCCCCCGCGGAGCGGCTCGCGAGCCGTCAGGCTCGCGAAAAGCCGCGTGAGCGCAACGCAGCTGCGGATCAGCAGCCGTGAGCGAGACTAGTGCGCCCGGCTCACGCAGAAATGCACGACATCGGCGAGCGCCTTCTTCTCAAGCGTATCCGGGAATATGGCCAGCGCGTCACGCGCCATCGCACCATAATGC
>JAPXTA010000073.1:680-25619 GCA_033812735.1 Hyphomicrobiaceae bacterium
GGCATACTTGCCGCCCCCGCGGAGCGGCTCGCGAGCCGTCAGGCTCGCGAACAGCCGCGTGAGCGCAATCTGGCGCGCAAATAACCGCTCAGAAAACCCGATACTTCAAATAGGCCTGCTGCGGATCCTCACCCGCGCGGATCGCCTTCACCATGTCGCCCTCGGTCGCCATCTTCGTCTCGGCGGCGGCAATGACCTCATCGACGGCAGACGCCGGAATGAGAATGATCCCATCGCGATCAGCGAGTATGTAGTCATCAGCCATGACCTGCACATTGCCGATTGCAACTGGTGCGCCGAATGCCTCGGCTCGCCAGGCACAAACGATGTCGATCGGCGTGTTGAATCGCGCGAACGTCGGGAAGGCCTGATCGGCAACAGCTTGCACGTCGCGGCACCCGCCATCGACGACAAACCCGCGCACGCCCTTGATCTTCAGCGCCTCGGCAGAGAGACCGCCGAACAGCGCCCGCACGTCGTCCTGCGGCTGCATCACAACCACATGCCCGGCAGGCGACTTCGACAGCACGCCAGCCCACTCGTAGAGTGACGCGTGCTTGTCGATGGTCGGATCGGGACGGCCGCGCACGGTGAAAACCGGACCGGCAGCCCGCATCGTTCGCTCGATGCCGATGATCGTGCGCGGCAGCACGCGGATCGCAAGCCCCATGTCTTTCATCACGTCGTGGACGACAGAGCTATGGCACTTGTCGAGGCGGTCTGCGAGCGAAGCTGTCATGGCGTATCCTCCCGTTCGATCGGCAAGTAGAGGCAGCATTCAGAACCAATGCAAGCGATCCAATGCAAAGCGGCGTTGCACGTCCGCTGTTCGCTCAGCCTCGCTTCAACCCGCCGCGCTCGATGATGACCGGCCGTGGCCTGTCGCAGGTGGATGTCGCCTGATTCCAGAGGCCACCGATCGAGATACAGGCGGCAATCGTACGCTCGCGCTGCTGTTGCCAAACAAAGAGACCGGCGACTGCTGCGGCGGCGATGCCAGCGGCGACCAATCGTCCTCGACTCACCGACCGGCTCCGAACTTGTCTCGCCACGACGGCAGAGCATTGGCGAATGGCAGCGCCGTCGCCTCATAGACGCCACGAGCGATGGCCCGCGCGAGCACATCGCCCGCCGCCATGCCGATCTCGGTCAAGTGCGCCGGATGCGTCATCGGCTTGGCGAGTGTCGAAAGCGCGATTACCGTATCGCCGTCCATCGGCGCATGCGCCGGACGGATCGCACGAGCGAGCCCGTCATCAGCCATATGCGCAAGCCGCTTCGCCTCCGCCTTGGTCAGCGTCGCATCGGTGGCAACGAACGCGATCGTCGTCGACGGCGGCCCGCCACCCTTCATGCGGAGCGCCAAGTCGCCGGATGCAAACCGCGCGGGCATCCCGAGCGCGCCAAACTCGGCGTTCTGCTCGTAAGGCGCCGCCCAGAAGTGCGGCCCATCGCCGATGGTCGCGGTGCCCACGGCATTCACGACGACGATCGCCGCCACGAGAAAACCCGACGGCGTGACGACGCTTGCCGAGCCGACGCCGCCCTTGAGCGTCGCCGTCGTGACGCCGTAACCGCCACCGACGCTGCCGAGCGGAAATACGCCGCCCCTCGCCGCCTCGGCGGCCGCCCAGCCAAGATCCCAATAGGGCGGTTGCCGCCCCCATGACTTGTCGCCGCCGTTGAGCAGATCGAACGTGATCGCCTGCACCGCGATCGGCACGTTGACCGGACCGATCCTGATCCCGACGCCGGTGCCGCGCAGACAGTTGACGACGCCGCCCGCCGCATCGAGCCCGTAGAGCGAGCCGCCTGAAAGAACGACCGCATCGATACTCTCACGCGTCATTTCAGGTTCGAGCAGCGCCGTATCGCGCGCGCCCGGTGCACCGCCACGCGTGACGCCCGACGCCGCATTCGGCACGTCGATGATGATCGCGGTCACGCCCGATGCGACCGTCGCGTCGTGCGCGTGCCCGACACGGATGCCGGGAATGTCGGTGATGAGATTGTTGAGCTTTGCCATGCCGCGAACGGTGCCACTCGTCGCGGCGCGACGTCAACTCCGCCGCTGCATGACCGCCACGAAGAAACCGTCGGTGCCGTGCTGCAGAGGCGTCAACACCAGCGTGTCAATACGGCCATCCGCCGAAGCCGGAACCGCACCGCTAACCGCCCCCGCGCTCGCACGCGACCACGCCACAGCCGTCGGCACGATCTCGAATGACGGATTGGCCGCGAGGAACGCGGCAATCTGATCGGTATTCTCGCCCGGAAACAATGAGCACGTCACATAGACGAGACGGCCGCCGGGCTTCACATGTGAGGCACCCGTCGCGAGAACCGCACGCTGCTCCGTCTGCCGCTTCGCGATACTCTCGGCCTTCAGCCGCCACTTCGCATCGGGCTTGCGCCGCCACGTGCCGGAACCGGTGCAAGGCGCATCGATCAAAACGCAATCGAACTTGGCGCCGTGCGACTTGAGCGTGCTGGTATCGCCGGCGGAAATCACCTCGACGTTGGTCACGCCAGCCCGCGTCATCCGCTCGAAGATCGGCCTGAGCCGCGTCTTGTCGTCGTCGTAGGCGAGGATCTGCCCCTTGTTCTGCATCGCAGCTGCCAGCGCCAAAGTCTTGCCACCAGCACCGGCGCACAGATCTAGCACCGTCTCGCCGGACTTCACGCCCGTCAGCGCCGCGGCGATCTGGCTCCCCTCGTCCTGAACCTCGAACCAACCCTTGCCGTGCGACACGTCGGCCTCGACGTTCGCCTGACGCTTGCCGTCCTGCGGTGGCGCGAGCCTGACGCCGAGCTGCGAGATCGCCGTCGCCGTGGCATCGTGTTTCGCGAGCGCCGCCAGCAATCGCGGCCGGTCCGTCTTGAGCGTGTTGGTCCGCAAATCGACAGGCGCACGGTTCGACAAGGCCACCGCCTCGTCGACGGCGCCATCACCGAACACCGCCTGGAACTGCGCGAGCGCGAACGCTGGAACGTCGCCCCGCTCGGCATCACTCATCTCACGCGTCGCAGCCGAGGCAAGCGCTTGCCGCTCTTTGTCGCTGAGCGGCGCTGGACAATGTTGACCGCCATCGCAGAGCGCCGCGATCTGATCGACGCCGAGACCACCCGCCCGCATCAACGCACCGAGCACCAGCCCGCGTGGCTTGTCGCTCCCCGCTGCATGCGCCGCCGAAGCACGCTTGCGCAAAGCGTCAAACACGAGCGTGCCGATCGCCGACCGGTCGCCCGACCCCGCATAGCGGTTCGACTTCCCCCAATCCGCCAAAGCCGCGGAAGCGGGCCGATGCCGCTTGACGATATCGTCCATCACATCGATGGCAGCTTTGACGCGGGCAGAGGGGCGCATGTGTCAACCGTTTCAAACGTCACGTGCGCGGCGGCCGGCTCGCGGAACGCGTGTCGCCGCGCACAAAAGAAATTAGGGGCCACCGCTAGGTGACCCCCGTGAGACTGCGCGACGATTGCCGCGGCCAATCCCTAGGACTGGTTCAGACCCGTCGCCGCTTACGCGTGCGCCGAGGCCAGATCCACCACCCGGAGAGATTGATTGAGCAGTGCCGCACCTGTGATCTCACTAGACATAGGATCACCTCCTCTCCGTTGTTGAAACTATTGGTCACATTGACATGCTTCGCCCGAAAAGGAAAGCGAGTTGCATCGACGTCTGGCCGCTTCGACGCCATTTCGCTAAGGATGCGGCCGAGCAACCGAGAGTGACCATCCGTGGCGCGCGCCGCCGACCCATCCCACGAACCGCGACGCGGTGGCCAGCCGCAGGACGAGGCGTTTCTGAAGAACGTCGGCGACCGTGTCCGCATGGCCCGCGCCGGCCGCGGGATGACGCGTAAGATCCTCGCTGAAGCCTCTGGCGTCTCGGAGCGCTATCTCGCCGACCTCGAACGTGGCATCGGCAATGCCTCGCTTCTGGTCTTGAAACAAATCGCCGACGCGATGGGCATCGAAGTCGTCGACCTCATTGCCCATGCGCCGTCGGCATCAACAGCACTGCGGACCGCCACGAGCCGCCTCGAGCAGCTCAGCGACGACGACCTCACCGCCGCCAACGAATGGCTAGCGGCCCGCCTGAAGGATTGCATCGCCACGAATCCCACAAGCCGCATCGGTTTGATCGGTTTGCGCGGCGCCGGCAAAACGACGCTCGGCGAAAAGGCTGCCACCGCGCTCGGCATCCCCTTCGTCGAACTCGACCGCGAGATCGAACGCCTCGCCGGCATGGAACTCGCGGAAATCTTCGCGTCGCAGGGCCAGGCCGCCTTCCGCCGCCTCGAGTATCGCGCGCTCGCGAACGCCATCGAACATAACGAGCGCGCCATCATCGCGACCGGCGGCAGCCTCGTCACCGAGCCGAAGACCTACGACCTGCTGCGGGCGCGCTGCTTCGTCGTCTGCCTGACGGCCTCGCCCGAGCAGCACATGAGCCGCGTCATCTCGCAGGGCGACTTGCGTCCTATGGAGGACAATCCGCGCGCGATGGACGATCTCGTCGCCATCCTCGAAAGCCGCGCGCCGCTCTATGCGCTCGCCGACGCTGCCATCGATACGACGGACAACGATCCCGCAGCGACCCTCGCGCGATTCCTCGATCTGATTGGCGATAAGCCAACCAAATAGCGGATCGTCAGAATGCTCACGGGAAAAATGTCGAGCGGTTTTCCCGGAACAAGCCGACCAAAACAATTCATCCCATCGGTTCCCCGGAAACGCGCGCTCAGCGAGCGTTATCCGGGCCTTGACCCCGGTAGATCCCGGACAGCCGCGCCGCTTCCGCGTCGCGGCTTCCGGGAAACCAAGGGAGACTATGGGGTCAGAACGAAGCTATGGCGGACCGCTGCGCTTCATCAATTCGTCGAGCCGCCGTTGCTCTTCAGGCGACAGCGGCGCTTCGACCAGCACCGGTGCTTTGGCCCGCATCGACCGATGGATCGCATAGCCGGCTCCCCCGAGTAGCAGGAGAGGAGTGAGCCATAACAGCAGCGTATTCAGGTTGAGGCGCGGCCTGAGCAGGACGAACTCGCCGTAACGCTCGACGATATAGGCCATGACAGCCTCGTCGCTCTTGCCCGACTTGATCTGCTCTCGAACCAGAAGCCGCAGATCCTTGGCAAGCGGCGCGTTGCTGTCATCGATCGATTGGTTCTGACAGACGAGGCAGCGAAGCTCGGCCGATAGCTTGCGCGCACGCGATTCCTGCGCCGGATCTTTCAGCATCTCCGTCGGCTCGACGGCGAGCGCGGCTCCACCGAATGCAAGCCCGAGACAAACTATGGCGGTGCGAACGAAAGTGGTCATCCCGATCACTCCGCCGGCACGGCCGCTGGCGCACGCCGCTTCGGGGCACCGACACGCAAACGTCTATCGGTCAGCGACAGCAACCCGCCGAACGCCATGATCATGCAGCCGATCCAGATCAGCCGCACGAGCGGATTGAAATAGCCGCGCAAGGCGAACGCGCCATCGCCCGTCTCGTCACCGAGCACCACGTAGAGATCGCCGAACAGCGACACGTGAATGCCGGCTTCGGTCGTGGCTTGTTTCGGCGCATCGTAAAGCCGCTTCGACGATTCGATCTGCGTGACAGCCTTGCCGCCGCGCGTGATGTCGAACTGCCCGACGGTCTCATCGTAGTTTGGCCCCTTGCGCGGCGCGACACCCTTGAAGGCGACATCGAAACCAGCGACGGACATCGTCTGCCCTGGCTTCACCGCCTGCACGACTTCCGTCTGCCAGGCGGTCGTGCCGATGATACCGAGCACCATGATGCCGACACCCGCATGCCCAACCATCGTGCCATAGGCCGAACGCGGCAGATTGCGCGCCCGCCGCATCACCTCTTCGCGGCCCGCCTCGAACAGCTTCACCCGATGCGCCCATTCCGAAATCGCGCCAAACACCACCCAGAACCCGAGCGCCATCGCAGGCAAAGCGAGCCACGGCCCCCGCTGCATAATGGCGAGCACCGTGAGCACCGCGACACCAGTCGCAATCATAGCGACATAGAGCCGCTGCGTCGCACCAAGCAGGTCGCCCCGCTTCCAAGCGAGCATCGGACCGTAAGGCAAGGCGAGCAGCAACGGGATCATCAACGTCCCGAACGTCATGTTGAAGTAGGGCGGTCCGACCGAAATCTTCTCGCCCGTCACGCTCTCGAGCAACAGCGGATAAAGCGTGCCGATCAACACCGTCGCGCAAGACGTCGTCAGCAGCACGTTGTTGAGGACGAGCGAGCCTTCACGGCTGATCGGCGCGAAGATCCCGCCTTGCCTGAGATCACGCGCACGGATCGCATAAAGCGCCAACGATCCGCCGACGAAGACGAGCAGGATCAGCAGCACCACCGCGCCGCGCTTCGGGTCGACGGCGAACGCATGCACCGACGACAGGATGCCCGAGCGAACAATGAACGCGCCGAGCAGCGACAGCGAGAACGTCAAAATCGCAAGTAGGATGGTCCAGACCTTGAGCGCCTCACGCTTCTCCATCACCAGTGCGGAATGCAGCAGCGCCGTACCGGCGAGCCAAGGCATGAACGAGGCATTCTCGACCGGATCCCAGAACCACCAGCCGCCCCACCCGAGTTCGTAGTACGCCCACCACGACCCCATCGCGATGCCGACCGTCAGCGACATCCAGGCAGCGAGCGTCCACGGCCTAACCCAGCGCGCCCAGGCCGCATCGATCTTGCCTTCGAGCAGCGCTGCAACCGCGAACGAGAAAGCGATCGAGAAACCGACGTAGCCCGCGTAGAGGAACGGCGGATGGAACGCCAGCGCCGGGTCCTGCAGGATCGGATTGAGACCGCGCCCCTCGAGCGGGATCGGCACGATCCGCTCGAATGGGTTCGACGTGAACAGGATGAAGAGCAGAAACGCCAGCGCGATCGACCCCTGCACCGCGAGAACGCGCGCGCGCAGCGTCGTCGTCAGGTTGTCGCCGAAGATGGCGACGGCCGCGCCGAACGCCGCGAGGATCAGCACCCACAACAGCATCGAGCCCTCGTGGTTCCCCCACACGCCCGAGATTTTGTAGATCATCGGCTTGGCCGAATGAGAATTGGCCCAGACGTTCTCGACCGAGAAGTCGGACACGACGTAGGCATGCGTCAGCGCCAGGAATGATCCGAGCACCAGGATCAACTGCAGCAGCGACGCCGTCTCGCCCGTCCGCATCAGCCTAAGATCACGGACGTGCGCGCCCCATGCCGGCAGCACCGTCTGCACCAGCGCGACCAGCGCGGCAAGGATCAAGGCGAAGTGTCCGATTTCCGTGATCATCTCAATCCTCGTCATCCCGGCGAAGGCCGGGACCCACGACAACCATCAAACACGAGCCAATGAGGGCTCTGACACTACCTATGTGCCCCCGGATCTCGCTACGCTCGTCCGGGGACGCATGTCCATTGGCAATAGTGAAAAAGGCACGCACCTCATGCTTTCCCGGCCTTCGAGCGTGTGAGAAGAGCCGGGATCACGTCGGTGTTTTGCGGCAAGTTCATCGATTGCCTTCAGTAATTCTACTTCTTCTTCGCGTCTTTCGCCGGCTCCTGCCACACGCCCTGCTCTTTGAGCGCCTTCGCAACTTCCGGCGGCATGTAATTCTCGTCGTGCTTGGCGAGCACCGTCGACGCCTCGAACGTGCCACCCGCACTGAGCTTGCCCTGCACGATCACACCCTGCCCCTCGCGGAAGAGATCGGGCAAGATGCCATTGTAAACCACCGGCACTGTCGCCGTGGTGTCGGTCACCGTGAACCGCACGTTGACGCCGTCGCCTCGCTTGACCGAACCCTGCTCGACCAATCCGCCGAGCCGGAAGTTGATACCGGGCGCGACCGCCTCCTGTTTCAATGACGTCGGCGTGCGAAACACGTCGATGTGTCGGCTGAGCCCGAACAAAACGAGGATCAGCGCCAGCATCAACACGCCGACACCACCGAGAATAAATACGCTTCGCCGCTGCTTCCGCGTCATGAGCTAGAGCCCCAATCGCTTGCCGAGCGCCGCAAGTTCGCCGAGCGCGTCCGCATTGCCGGCGAGATGACGCTGCGCATCTGCAAGCGCTGTCTTCGCCTTGTCCATCTGTCCAAGTACGACATACGACTGCACCAACTGTTGCCAGCCGCGCGGATCTTGCGGATTGGCTTGCAGCCGCTTCGCCAGACCGTCGACCATGCCAGCGACCATTTGCGCCCTGTCCTTCTCCGACAGAGACTCCGCTGCCTTCACATCCGCCGCCGTCGGCCCCTTCGATGGGCTGATGTCGGTTGGCGCCTTCGCGGCACTTGGCGCGGCCCCCTCAGGCTTGCCGAGACCCGCCATCCGCTCCTCGACCAGCGGCCGCCACGGCGCATCCGCAGGCGCACTGGCCAGCAGCGCCTTGTACGCAGCAATTGCGTCCGCGGTTTGCCCGCGCTGCTCTTTGGCAAGCGCCAGCCAGAACTTCGGCTCGACGCGATCAGGCTGAAGCACCGCGAGCTTTTCGTACGTCGCCCGCGCCTCGTCCGTGACCTCGCCGCCATTCGCCATCACCGTTGCCTCGGCAAACCCGGCGAGCCTCTGCGACGTCTCCCCGAGAAGCCGCGCGGCGTTCGCGAATGCCGCCGCCGCTTCGTCGAACCGCTGCATCCGGAAATAGACAGGTGCGATGACCTCCCACCCCTGCCCATCCTCGGGATTGGCTTTGAGCCGCGCCTCGACCTTGGCGATCAAATCGTCGATCGGTGCCTTCTCCATCTCGACGCTAGGCGCGACCGAGCCATGCGGCCGTCCAGGGAGGCTCGGTGTGCCGAGCGCCAGGTAAGCGCCGATGGCCATGACCGGAATGGCACCGGCGACGGCAAGCCCGGCGAAGCGCCCGGCCTGACCCGCCCCGGACCTGGCCGCGTGAGCCGCCTGGTCATGAGCGATCATGCGCCGTGCGACTTCCCGGCGCGCGTTCTCCGCTTCGTCGGCGCCGATCAGCCCGCGCGCGACATCCGCTTCGATCTCAGTAAGTTGATCGCGGTATACGGCCAAGTCCCGGCCCTCTTCGGCCGCATCAAAGGCCGTCGCGGCACTTGCCATCATCAGCGGACGCAGCAAGGCCGCCAGCACCCCGGCGGTCAAGGCAGCGAGAATGAACCAAAGCAGCATCGTGCACACTTGCCGTTAAACGGCGGATCGAGCCCCGCATTTTCAGCGCAATGCTCATCCGCGCCCTCAATTAGGCAGACCCCCGGGTAAAGGCAAGAATGCCATTTGATCCGGGCCAAAGTCCGATCGAAGGCAAAGCCGTCGCCGTTGCCTTGCTGCTGGACGTATCAGTCGAAAAGTGGAATGGAGGGCACCCACACACCCAGGCGTGCGTCACGGTGCGGGCCAGCGGCTTGAAATGCCGCGCCACCAAGCCGAAATAGCGGCACAGCGCCCCTCAAAGCTGGAGCAAATGATGCGGCTCGACCGGCCTTCCTCGACCTTACAGGCTTCTCCAGGCGCCTCGGGCGCGACCGGCGAGCTGGAGCTGGGGCCGATGCCGGAATGGAACCTGGCCGACCTTTACGCCGGCATGGACAGCCCCGCGATCAAGGCCGACCTCGACCGCGCCGCAGCCGACGCGACCCGAATCAAGACGTCGTATCAGGGCAAGATCGTCTCGCTCGCCGCCGACGGGGCCGCCTTGGCCGACGCCGTAAAGGCCTACGAGCGGCTCTCCGACCTGATCGGCAAGCTTGGCTCGTTTGCCGGCCTCCTCTACGCCGCCGATACCGCCGATCCCGCCCGCGCCAAATTTTACGGCGACATCCAGGAAAAAATTACAGCCATCACCACCGACTTGATCTTCTTCGAGTTGGAATTGAACCAGATCGACGACGCGACCCTGGCCAATGCCGTCAAGGCGCCCGCTCTCGCCCGCTACAAGCCTTGGCTCGACGACCTTCGCAAGGAAAAGCCCTATCAGCTCGACGAAAAGCTCGAGAAGCTCTTCCACGAAAAGTCGATGACCTCGCGCGCATCATGGAACCGCCTGTTCAATGAAACGATGACGGCGCTCCGCTTCGAGGTCGAAGGCGAACCGGGCCCGACCGCTCTCGAACCGACACTCAACATGCTGACGTCGGCCGACGAAAAGAAACGGGCCGCCGCCGCGGCCGCTCTCGCCAAAGTCTTCAAGGACAACATCCGCCTCTTCACGCTGCTGACCAACACGCTCGCGAAGGACAAGGAAATCTCCGACCGTTGGCGCGGCTTCAAGGACGTCGCTGATAGCCGCCACTTGGCGAACCGCGTCGAACGCGAAGTCGTCGACGCGCTCGTGTCGGCCGTTCGCAACGCCTACCCGCGCACGGCGCATCGCTATTACGCCATGAAGGCGAAATGGCTCGGCAAGGACAAGCTCGCCCACTGGGATCGCAACGCCCCGCTGCCCGAAAAGCCCGAGCGCGTCATGACCTGGGCCGATGCCGAACGTACCGTGCTCAACGCTTATGCCGGCTTCGCGCCCGAAATGAGCGCGATCGCCAAAGAATTCTTCGACAAATCGTGGATCGACGCGCCCGTTCGCGAAGGCAAATCGCCGGGCGCATTTTCCCATCCGACGGTCCCATCGGCGCATCCCTTCATTCTGATGAACTATCAGGGCAAGGCACGCGACGTGATGACGTTGGCTCACGAACTCGGCCACGGCGTCCACCAGGTCCTCGCAGCTCCTCAAGGACCGCTGCTGGCGCCGACGCCCCTGACGCTCGCCGAAACCGCCTCCGTGTTCGGCGAAATGCTCACCTTCAAGGCGCTACTCGCTGCAACAACCGATCCAAAAGAGCGCAAGGCGCTCATGGCCGGCAAAGTCGAGGACATGATCAACACGGTCGCGCGCCAGATCGCCTTTTACACCTTCGAACGCGGTGTCCACGAGGCCCGCATAGCAGGCGAACTCACCTCCGAGCAGATCGGTGAGATCTGGATGGGCGTGCAACGCGAAAGCCTCGGGCCTGCGATCGATTTGCGGCCCGGCTACGAGAACTTCTGGGCCTACATCCCACACTTCATTCATTCGCCGTTCTACGTCTACGCCTACGCGTTCGGCGATTGCCTCGTGAACTCGCTCTACGGCCTCTATCAGGAGGCACATCCGCAGTTCGTCGAAAAGTACTTCGCCATGCTGAAGGCCGGCGGCTCCAAGCATCACTCGGAATTGCTCGCGCCGTTCGGTCTCGACGCCCGTGACCCTGCCTTCTGGGGCAAGGGACTGAAGGTGCTCGAAGGCATGATCGACGAATTGGAACGGATGGACCGGGTGGCGTGATCACACGTCACGCGCCGCCGCACGGGCCGTCACTGACCGCCAGGCTTGCTCGAGTAAACAATATACCGGCTCCACGGCTTCCACTTCGGGCCGCCCGTCTTCACGCGGCTGAGAACGCTTGATCGCTCGAAGACGTCTTCGTACTGCGGATAAACGTAGACGACGTAAGCCTCGCGCGGCGAAGCCTTCAACGACTGCTCGAGATTGGCAACCGCTTGTTCCAAAATCTCGCGCCCGAAGGGATCGAAGAGAAAGAGCACGAGCGGCGTATCGTCATACGCATATTCCAGCGCATCCATGCAGCGCAGATCGAATGCCGTGCATTGCTGCGAGGCCGGCTTGTAGAGCGCGATATTCTGCTCGGCGATGGCGTGCAATTGTGGCGACAGCTCGATCCCGACGATGCGCTTGAATGGAAACTCCGACGCGATCAGCAGCGCACGTCCCTTGCCAGAACCCATGTCGACGAACGTGAAAACGCCGGGCGTAATCGGCAGGGATGCGATAATCTCGTAGATGATCGATGCCGTCGTCGGCACATAGAAATGCACGTCCGTCTTCTGATCACTCTCGAACGTCGGCGCCGACGTATCGGTGCCGAACCGCGCATCGAAGGCCTCGCGCCGCTCCTCGATGTAGGAACGGACATACTCGAACACGAAAAAGCCGCGCCCGATGATCGGTCCGTTGAGGTCAAGCGGACCGCGAAAGACCTTTGAGAGAATAGGATTCAAGGTGCTCACGACGACACTCTCGATGCTGGCGCGCAACCGGCTGAAATCGCGGGTCCGACGCACCCGCACCGTCCCCTACCACTCCGTGGCAGGCTGAAACCCATCGCCTCCACTACATCGTTAACATTCCGTACCGACCGCGTCTTAACGGGCTGCAAAGCGATAATGCGCTAGCCTCTCGAAGCGGCAGCGAGCCGTGCGGATGAAGCAACCAGCCAACCGCGTCGGGAGCGTCCACATGATCGGACTTGATCCAGCGAAGGTTCGACAGCATCGCCGAGACGAGATCGCGGCCGGGCTCCCGCTGCTGCGCGGTTGCCCGAACACCTTGGCGATCGCTTTAGTACAATTCCTCGACAGCCTCACGCCCGCGGAGCGTTTGGAGTATGCCGACCAGCTGTCGAGCTTCGAGGAAACGCAGGCCGCAAACCCGCCGAAAACCAACGACGACATCCTCGACCTCATCCGCGCCCGGCCGCTGCTGGCCCGCCACTTGGGGCCAGCCTTCAACCTCGTATCCCCGGCGGCAAAGCCGATCGACGTCCGCCTCATCCCGGTAAAGCTGCTCTACGCGGTCATGCGGGACAACGGCGGATTGGACGGCTGGGCCAAGATCGCGCGCCTGGCTGACGACCCGACGGCACGCACTCCCTCCCTTGCTCACGCCGCGTCGTTCGAAGAGGTCGTGCCGGTGGCCCCTCGGCGGCTGCGCAAGCTGCTCGACGAGGCTATGAAGCAGCGCTTCGCGGCAGTACCGCAGCGCATAGACAAAGAGCTCACCCGCTACACCGCACCGCTGGACGGCGGCCGCTTGCTGATCGACGTCACGTTCGCAAGAGCCGGCGCCATGCGTGATCAATTCTTTTATGTCGTCGGCGGCGAACTGAAGGGTGGCCGCAAAATCTGGAACATGGCCTACGAGGGCGCGTGGCGGACGGCACCGACTTGGGACTACGTCACCGAAACCAATGCCGAGCGCAGCATCGCTCATCTGGGGCAAGTGATCGAAGAGTGCCTGAAACTGGTCTAGCCAAAAAATCAGCGTGCCTTCACGACGGCATCGATCGCCATCAACTCGCCGATCAAACCCTCGAACGATTTCAAGGGCACCATATTCGGCCCATCGCTCGGCGCGTGATCCGGGTCTTGGTGCGTCTCGATGAAAAGCCCGGCAACGCCGACCGCGACGGCGGCCCGTGCAAGTGGCGCGACGAAGCGCCGGTCACCACCTGATGAGCCACCCTGTCCGCCCGGCTGCTGCACCGCATGCGTCGCATCGAAAATCACCGGCGCGCCAATCTCCGCCATCTGCGGCAACGAGCGCATGTCGACCACCAGCGTGTTGTAGCCAAAGCTCGTACCGCGCTCCGTGACGAGAACGTTGGAATTGCCGCTCTCCGTCACTTTGGCAACGACGTTCTTCATGTCCCAGGGCGCGAGAAACTGCCCTTTTTTGATCTTGACGACGCGGCCCGTCTTCGCCGCCGCAATCAGCAGGTCCGTCTGGCGGCACAGAAACGCCGGGATTTGCAGCACATCGACGACAGGTGCGACGGCAGCGCATTGGGCGATCTCGTGCACGTCGGTGACGACCGGCAGCCCGAGCCGTTCGCGGATCTCGGCGAACACCGGCAAGGCCGCTTCGAGCCCGATCCCCCGCTTCCCGCCGAGCGACGTCCGGTTCGCCTTGTCGAAGCTCGACTTGTAGACGAGCCCGATCCCAAGTTTGACCGCGATCTCCTTGAGTGCGCCGGCCATCTCCAGCGCATGCGCCCGGCTCTCCATCTGGCAGGGCCCGGCGAACACGGCGATCGGCCGGTCCTGCGCGAACGTCACGCCACCGACGGCAACAACGGAATTAGGTGTCACGGCTTGGGTCATGCGCCATCTATATCACGACGCCACCGCCCGCAGAGCCCCTCGGACCCCGCTTGTGCACCGCACCCTGGCGTCCTCGACAGTCCGCGACAAAGTGGCATATGGTATACCAAGATACCTGAGAGTGTCGCGGAACCCGCCAGGAGAGCGGCCCGCCCAAGGGATGAAAACATGAGCGATCTGAGCCCCGTAGACCGCGACAAGGGTGGCAAACCCAATGGTAAGCGTATCCATCCGGGCGCCGGCAGACGCAATGCGCCGCTGTTCCCCAAGGGCCGCGTACTTCGCCAGGACGAGCTTGATGCGGTCTCCCGGCTGATCGGCCCGCCGCCCTATGAACGTGCGCTCCTCATCGAATACCTGCACAAGATCCAGGACGCCGAACATGGCCTGCCTGCTGGCCACCTCCACGCCCTTGCGGAGCTGATGCGCATCCCCATGGCCGAGGTGTACGAGGTCGCAACCTTCTATGCCCATTTCGACGTGGTGCCCGACGGCGCACCGCACCCGGCCAAGATCACGATCCGAGTTTGCGATAGCCTCTCGTGTATGCTCGCGGGCTCCGAGGCCCTCTTGCTCGCCCTCCAAAATGAAAAGATGGAGGACGTGCGCGTCGTCCGCGCTCCCTGCATCGGCTCATGCCACACCGCGCCGGCCGTCGAGGTCGGCCACCATCATGTCGACCACGCGACGGTCGAGAAGGTCGCGGCACTTGCCCGCAAAGGTGAAACACACCCGGACATCCCGAAGTACGCCGATCTCGCCGTCTATGCAGCGTCCGGCGGCTACGAGATCCTCAAGAGCTGCCTTACGGCCACGCGCACCGTCGACAGCGTCATTGCCACGCTCTCCGATGGCGGCCTTCGCGGTCTCGGCGGCGCCGGCTTCCCAACCGGGCGCAAATGGTCGCTTGTCCGCGCCGAAAAAGGCCCGCGCCTCATGGCCGTCAATGGTGACGAAGGCGAGCCCGGGACGTTCAAGGATCGCCAGTATCTCGAGCAAAACCCGCACCAATTCCTCGAGGGCATGCTGATCGCGGCTTGGGCGGTCGAGGCGACCGACGTCTATATCTACCTGCGCGACGAGTACCCTGCCGCGCGCGAAATCCTCCTCGCCGAGATCGCCAAGATCGAAGCCGCAGGTCTTACCAAGCACACCCGCATCCACCTGCGGCGCGGCGCCGGCGCCTACATCTGCGGCGAAGAATCCGCGATGATCGAAAGCATCGAGGGCAAGCGCGGCCTGCCCCGCCATCGCCCGCCATACGTCGCCCAAGTCGGACTGTTCGGCCGCCCGACGCTCGTCAACAACATCGAGACCCTCTACTGGGTGCCGCAAATCATCGCCAAGGGCGCCGCATGGTTTGCAGGCCAAGGCAAGAACGGCGCGAAGGGCCTGCGCTCTTATTCCGTCTCTGGCCGCGTCAAGCAGCCGGGCGTAGTCCTGACGGCGGCAGGCGCGACCGCCCGCGACCTCATCGACCTCTGCGGCGGCATGCTCGATGGCCACCACTTCAAGGGCTATCTGCCAGGCGGCGCATCGGGCGGCATCTTGCCCGCCTACATGAGCGACATCCCGCTCGACTTCGGCCAACTTGAAAAGCACGGCTCGTTCGTCGGCTCTCACGCGGTTGTCATTCTATCGCACCAGGACGACATGAAAGCCGTTGCGCTGAACCTCATGAAGTTCTTCGAAGACGAAAGCTGCGGCCAGTGCACGCCCTGCCGCAACGGCACAGAGAAGGCCGTGAAGCTGATGTCCAGTCCGGATTGGGATCAGAAGCTGCTCGCCGACCTTTCGCAGGTGATGACCGACGCCTCCATCTGCGGCCTCGGCCAAGCAGCCTCCAACCCGCTACGCAGTGTGATGAAGTACTTCCCCGAAGACTTGCGCTAAATCGTCATCCCGGCGAAGGCCGGGACCCACGACAGGCCGATGTGGATGACGGAAATTGAGACCGGTGCTGAGGTAGCATGACCGACAAGATCACCTTCACGCTCGACGGCAAGACGGTTGAAGCCGAGGCCGGCGAAACGATCTGGCAAGTTGCCCAGCGCCACGGCACCACGATCCCGCACTTATGCTGGCACCCCGCACCGGGCTACCGCGCCGACGGCAACTGCCGCGCCTGCGTCGTCGAGATCGAAGGCGAGCGCGTGCTCGCCGCCTCCTGCCAGCGCAAACCCGCCGCCGGCATGAAAGTCAAAACCGCAAGCGAGCGCGCCAAGAAATCCCAGGAAATGGTCTTCGAATTGCTCGCAGCCGATCAACCACCGCGCGCCGACAGCCACGATCCCGATGCCAAATTTTGGGCATGGATCGACCGCATGGGCATCGCCGAGACGAGCCGCCTGCCACGCGCCGCGAAACCGAAGTCCGACACCACCCATGCCGCCATCTCCGTCAATCTCGATGCCTGCATCAACTGCGGCCTATGCGTCCGCGCCTGCCGCGAAGTCCAAGCGAACGATGTCATCGGCATGGCCTACCGCGGCCACGGCTCTAAGGTCGTCTTCGATTTCGACAAAGGCATGGGCGAGAGCACCTGCGTCGCTTGCGGCGAGTGCGTCCAGGTCTGCCCGACCGGCGCACTGATGGAATCGAATCTACTCGACAAGGCGACGCAGAAGCGCGCCATCGTCGCCGACAAGAAGGTCGACACGCTCTGCCCCTATTGCGGCGTCGGCTGCCAGACGACCGCTTACGTCAAGGACGACAAGATAGTCGCCATCGACGGCCGCGACGGCCCCGCCAACCAGAACCGCCTGTGCGTCAAGGGTCGCTTCGGCTTCGACTACATACATCACCCCGACCGCTTGAAGAAGCCGCTCATCCGCCGCGACGGCGTCGCCAAGGACGCCAATATGCAGATGAAGTCGTCGGACTGGGCGACGGTCTTCCGCGAGGCCACCTGGGAAGAAGCGCTGGAGCGCGCCGCAAAGGGGCTCAAAGACATCCACTCCAAGCACGGCGGCAAGGCGCTCGCCGGATTCGGCTCCGCCAAGGGATCGAACGAAGAAGCCTATCTGTTTCAGAAACTCATCCGCCAAGGCTTCGGCACCAACAACGTCGACCACTGCACACGGCTATGCCACGCATCGTCGGTCGCGGCACTGATGGAAGGCCTCTCGTCCGCCGCCGTCACCGCGCCCTTCACGGCAGCCAAGGACAGCGACTGCATCATCGTCATCGGCGCGCGCCCGGCCGAGAACCATCCGGTCGCCGCGACGTATCTGAAGAATGCCGCCAAGCGCGGCGCGAAGCTGATCGTCATGGACCCGCGCGGCCAGAACCAGGGCATCTCGCGTTACGCCTCGCATATCCTCCAGTTCAAGCCCGGCACCGACGTCGCGCTGCTCAATGCGATGCTCAACGTCATCATCTCAGAAGGCCTCACGGATGTGCAGTACATCCAGGCCATGACTGACAACTACGAGGCTCTGAAGGAGAGCATCAAGGCCTACACGCCGGAAGCGATGGAAGGCCTATGCGGCATTCCCGCAGCAACGATCCGCGAAGTCGCCCGCCTCTACGCGCGCTCGGAACGGTCGATCATCTTCTGGGGCATGGGCGTATCCCAGCACACCCACGGCACCGACAACGCCCGCTGCCTCATCGCGCTTGCACTGACCACCGGCCAGACCGGCCGCCCGGGCACAGGCCTTCATCCGCTGCGCGGCCAGAACAACGTGCAGGGCGCCTCCGACGCCGGCTTGATCCCCATGTTCTTCCCCGACTACCGCAGCGTCGAGAACCCGGCGATCCGCGCCGAGTACGAGAAGGCCTGGGGCGGCACCCTCGATACCAAACGCGGTCTGACCGTTGTCGAGATCATGCACGCGATCCATGACGATGTGATCAAGGGCATGTATGTGCTCGGCGAGAACCCTGCGATGTCGGATCCGGACGTGCAACACGCACGCGAGGCGCTCGCCCATCTCGAACACCTCGTCGTCCAAGACATCTTCCTCACCGAAACCGCCTGGCACGCAGACGTGGTTCTACCCGCGTCCGCTCATGCGGAGAAATGGGGCACGTTCACGAACACCAACCGTCAGGTCCAAATCGGCCGACCCGTCGTCCCGCCGCCGGGAGAGGCGCGTCAGGACTGGGAACTCGTCCAGGAGATCGCCCACCGCATAGGCTTGCATTGGCACTACAAGGACGTCGGCGAGGTCTACACCGAGATGTCCTCGGTCATGCCGTCTCTGAAAAACATCTCCTGGTCCAGACTGTTGCGCGAAGACGCCGTCACCTACCCCTCTAGCGCGCCCGACATGCCCGGCAGCGACATCATCTTCTCGCAATCGTTCCCGACCGCATCGGGCCGCGCCAAGATGGTCCCCGCCGAACTCCGACCGCCGGCCGAGTTGCCAGATGCGGAGTACCCGATGGTGCTGACCACAGGCCGCATGCTCGAGCACTGGCATACCGGCTCGATGACCCGCCGCGCCTCGAAGCTAGATCACCTCGAACCAGAAGCCATCGCTGGGTTGCATCCGCGCGAAATGGACCGGCTCGGCCTCGCCCCCGGCGATCTCGTCCGCGTGACCACCCGGCGCGGCAGCCTCGTCCTCAAGGCCCGCTCGGACCGCGACGTGGCCGAAGGCATGGTCTTCATCCCCTTCGCCTTCGCCGAGGCGCCCGCGAACATGCTCACCAATCCCCAACTCGATCCCATGGGCAAGATTCCCGAATTCAAGTATTCGGCGGCCCGGGTGGAGCGGGCAGGGCTACAGACCGAGGCGGCCGAATAACGGCCCCTCGCCTTGCGGGCACGTCTGAACTGCCGCAAAGGCTTTATTGACGAAACTGATCTAAATTGAAGTTTGCGCCATCATTGATCATAGTACTGTGGACCCTGACGAGGGTTCGCACGTACGGTCATACTGCCGTCGTTGTTTGGAGTCCGGTTGATGCCCACGCTCAATTCCATCGGTGCCCTGTTTGCCGACCCCGCTGACGAATTCTTTCCGATTTTTGCGCCGCCTCCCGCCCCGTCGGTATCGCTCCTGGTCGACAGTGGTAGCGATGACGCCGATCTGCTGACCAACGACCCCCATCTTGCCATCACGAACGTAGCCGGTGCGACCGTCGAATTCTCCTTCGACGGTATCAATTGGTCGACGACCCCGCCGTCCGGCATGCCCGACGGCCGGTACACCATCCAAGTGCGCCAGACCGTGATCGAAGGCGTGGACACCCTCGTATCGCCGGTCTCCAGCATCACCTTTACGCTTGATACGACGCCGCCCCCGGCGCTGACCGTCGCCCTCCAGAACGATACCGGCTCGGATGCAACGGACGGCATCACGACGGACTACACTCTGAACGTCACCGGCCAAGAAACCGGCACGGTGGTCGAGTACTCGCTTGATGGCGGTGTCAACTGGTCGACGGACACACCTTCCGGCCTCGCCCTCGGCAACTACACGCTGCTCGTGCGCCAGATGGATGCAGCAGGCAACTATTCGACCCCGGCGGAACTGCACTTCACGGTTGCCGCAGAACCCGCAGCACTCGTCCTCGCCCTCGTGGAAGACACGGGATCGTCAGATAGCGACTTGATCACGAACAACGCCGACATTGCCGTCACGAACGTGGCAACCGGCGCGACAGTGACGTACTTCATCGATGGCGACACAGTCGGTGTCAGCAACTTGCCGGCCGATTGGGTCGATGGCTCGCATACCATCATCGCACGTCAGACCGATAGCGCAGGCGTCTCTGACGAAACGACATTCACGTTCACGCTCGACACCGTCGCGCCGGACGTCCTCGAACTTGCCCTGGCAAATGACGACGGCACGTCGAGCACTGACAACATCACGACCGACGAAGCCCTCGACATCACGGGTCTCGAAACCGGCGCTACGGCAGAATACTCACTTGACGGTGGCCAGACCTGGTCGGCAACCGCGCCAACTGGCCTTGATGCAGGCACCTACACCGTGACCGTTCGCCAGACCGATATCGCCGGCAACGTGTCCGATATCAGCGCACTCACGTTCACATTGATCGATACCGCACCCACGCCTACGCCGACTGACCCATTCGTCCACTACGGCGTCAGCAGCGACGGTCCGGGTGGATTGGGTGCTGGAACCGACTTCGGCTGGTAAGCGATTTTCGATCAGATTGGTCTCCTGCACGGGCCGGCTCTTGACGGGGCGGCCCGTGACGCGTTTCTACGTCAGGTGCAGACGAATAGCCCAACGACGCTCGCGAAGGCCGCAGCCCGATGATCAAGAAACTGCTGATCGCCAATCGCGGCGAGATCGCCTGCCGCATCATCCGCACCGCGCGGCGGATGAACATCGCAACGGTCGCCGTCTATGCGGATGCCGACGCCAAGGCGCTCCATGTCGCGTCGGCTGATGAAGCCGTCCACATCGGCGCATCGGCCGCGACCGAAAGCTATCTCGTCATCGACAAGATCATCGCTGCCGCCAAAGCGACTGGCGCCGATGCGATCCACCCGGGCTACGGCTTCCTCTCCGAGAATGCCGATCTCCCCGAAGCCTGCGCCAAGGCTGGCATTGCCTTCGTCGGCCCCTCTGCCGCAGCGATGCGCGCGCTCGGCGGCAAAGCCGCCGCGAAAGAAATTGCGATCAAGGCCGGCGTCCCCGTCGTCCCCGGCTATCAAGGTCCGAAGCAGGACGCCAAAGCGCTCGCCGTCGAGGCCAAGAAGATCGGCTATCCCGTCATGATCAAAGCCGTCGCCGGCGGTGGCGGTCGCGGCATGCGTCTCGTTGAGAAAGAGGCCGATCTCGCCGAACTGCTCGACAGCGCCAAGCGCGAAGCCCAATCCGCCTTCGGCAACCCCGACGTGCTCATCGAGAAAGTCGTCGTCGCGCCGCGCCATATCGAAGTGCAGGTGTTCGGTGATCGCCACGGCAACGCGGTTCATCTATTCGAGCGCGACTGCACGCTCCAGCGCCGCAATCAGAAAGTCATCGAGGAAGCGCCGGCGCCCGGCATGTCGGACGCGTTACGCCAGAAGATGTGCGACGCGGCCGTAAAACTCGCGAAGTCGGTCGGCTACGAAGGCGCCGGCACGGTCGAGTTCCTCGTCGAAGGCGGCAGCCTCGCAGCCGACGCACCCTGGTACTTCATCGAGATGAACACGCGCCTCCAGGTCGAGCACCCGGTGACAGAGGAAATCACCGGACTTGACCTCGTCGAGTGGCAGCTGCGCGTGGCATCCGGCGAGAAACTGCCGCTCGCCCAGAAGGACATCAAGATGAGCGGCCACGCCATCGAAGTCCGCCTCTGCGCTGAAGACCCGGCCAAGGGCTTCATGCCGAGCGTCGGCAAAATCACGTTGTTCGATGCCTCGCGCCTGAAGCCTGACACGCGCCTCGAAACCGGCGTGCGCCAAGGCGACAGCGTCTCGCCCTACTACGACAGCATGATCGCCAAGGTGATCGAGCACGCGGCAGACCGGCCCTCGGCTCTCCGTCACCTCGCCCGCGAACTGGACACCTTCCCGATTGCAGGCGTCCGCACCAATACGGGTTTCCTCGTCAACCTGCTGCGCCACGAAGGCGTTATGGCGGGCCGGATGGACACGGGGCTCATCGCCCGTGACATGGACAGCATTTCAGACCAGCGCATTTCCCGTGCCACACTCGAGAAGGCTGCAGCCCGGCTGGTGCGCCACGGCAGCACAATGACATCGAAATCGAGCACGCTTCCATCCGATCCCTGGTCGACGCCCGACGCATTTGTCCTCGGCGAAAGCAAGCCCCGCTCCATGCGGTTCGACATCTCTGGCGAAACGAAGCCTGTCGCCGTGCGCTGGAACGCAGGCACCTCAGACAGCGATGAGCCGTACTACCCCGACGCGGCGATCGGCGACCTCGCAATTGCAGCCGATACGCTACCCGGTGATCGTCATGCGATCGAGCTGATAGACAATGGCGCCGTCGCCGTCTTCGAACGCGGCCGCCAGGTCGTCATTTCCCGGCCCACCTATGACGCCTCCGACATCGACGACGACAACGGCCACGGCGGCAACGTGCGCGCGCCGATCAACGGCCGCGTCGCCAAGGTCTTCGTCGCAGCTGGTGACACGGTCGAAAAGGGCGATCGCATCGCCGTCGTCGAAGCGATGAAGATGGAGCACGTGCTGCACGCGGGCATATCGGGCAAGATCGAAAAGGTATCATCGGCCGAAGGCGCGCAGGTTACGCAGGGCACGGTGCTGGTGACCATCGCGTAAGCGTCAGCGTACCCCCGACAATCGTCATCCCGGTGAAGGCCGGGACCCACGGCAGCGTTGTCGTCAACCAGTACCACCAAGACAATCGGATGCCGACGGCATATCGATCAATACCGGAATTCACCGCCGTACCTTCAGCGGCGGCCCCTCGGTGAAGAGGCCAGCAGCCCATAACGCCGCAACAAGCAGCAGCCCGCCGAGTGCGAGAACAAACCACCCGGCCCACATCGAGAGTTCGAGATAAGCACGCTCCGGATTGGCCGGATCGTACCGCACCGTCACGATCTTCCCGACGGGGTACTTCGCTGCAATCCCTTCGGCAAAAGACTTTGACCCACCGACTTCCGAATCGAGCTTCACGTGCCGGCTCTTGAATGTCCTACCCGCGACGCCGTACTCGTACTCCACGACCGGCATGTGACCCTTACGCCGGTAGGTTCGCGAATAGGACGAGCTGGTGTTCGAGCGCGTCTCGACGGTCTCGAACCCATGCACGTCAGATATCGTGACGCGCCCCATCGTCTTCGGCCAGTTCCGCGCGGCAAATCCGCTCTTCACAAGGTTCCACCCGACCAACGTCATCACAAGTCCACCAAGACCGAAGATCGCCATCAACGGCACGATCGCGTTCGGCAACCCGCGCTGGATAATGTCCGGGCCTCTCGTCACCGCCACCATCGCGACGGCGACAAAACTAAGACCAACCAAAAACATGATGAGGCAGCCACGGCCGAGCCCCGGCATGTCCCGATCGATCGTCGCCTCCTGCGGATTCGCCGGATCATAGAAAACGTCGACGGATTTCCCCTCGGGAAACCGCTCTAGAATGCCAGCGACGTCTTCCGGCGCGACCTTCTCGGCCAGCGTGAACCGTGACGCCCGGTACGTCTTCCCACCGACCTCGTACTCGTAGACGATGTCCGCGATCCGTTCGTTCGCCGGCATGTCCTCGCGGCTGCGTTGAATGAGATCAAACCCCGGTTGCGAGCGAATGATCCGGCCAGACGTCTTCGGCCACTTCGCCGCCGCCCGCACTTCGCGCACCTTCACAATAGTGGCGAAGCCGATCAACAAGACGACCAGCGTGAAGAACCCGAGAAAGATCCGCGCGGGCGTCGAGTCGAGCCAGGTTGGCAGCGTCACTCGCGCGAACAAGCCGACCAGCGCTTCGAAGAACAACGGAAAGATAAGCATTGCCGGAAGCACAAGAAGCGCGAGGGCCCACGGCGGCAAGCGCTTGAGAAATGCGGGCATCGCTGGACCGGCGCCCTTTGAAGTCGGCACCGATGCTTGAGTTTCAGGCCACACCGTCCAAACGGCGATCTCGCGCCAACGCTCGTCGCCAGCGAGATACTTCACGAATAGATCGCTCGTCTCGATGTCGGCAAGCGGACGGTCGGCGTCGTAGAACTGCCCCTTCTCCGTCAGCGTCACCTGAAACTTCCCGTCGAACCATTCCGCGTCGATCGCATTGTCGTCGTCGGTCGACAAGCCGATGAAGAAGTCACCGTCCCGGTTGCGGTCCCGCAGCGCCCGGCGAATATCTTCAGCCGTCGCGTCATCGATCACCGTGTCGTTGATCTCGAATTTCATGCCATGATCCGTGAGCGAACGACGAGACGTGTTGGAATTCGCGGGCAGCAAACCACGAAACGCACTCCTCGCGCGACCCCTCGATGCTGCGCATGACTAATAGTCGGACAGATGACTTGGCGTGCGCGCTCGCCCGCTGCAGGATCAAACCGGCATGCAATCCAAGCGAGCCCCGTCCCAAGCGAGCCCCACAAATGACCCGCAAGCGCTTCCGCGACCTCGGCCTCACTGTTGGCACGCTGCCGACCGGCCGCTTCAATGCCATCACTGACGTAGCAGGCGTGAAGGTCGGCTATTCGACCGTCATCCAGGACGACCCGCGAATCGCCCGCACGGGCGTCACCGCCATCTGGCCGCGCGGCCCTGAGATCTGGACCGACTACGTCTTCGCCGGCACATTCTCGTTCAACGGCAACGGCGAGATGACCGGTCTCCCCTGGCTCGCGGAGCAAGGCATGCTCGGCGCGCCCATCGGCATCACCAACACCTATCAGGTCGGAATCGTCCGCGACGCCATCACCGCCATTGCGGTGCGCGATGGCGCTTCGCAGGCATTCCATCTGCCTGTCGTCGCCGAAACCTACGATGGCTGGCTCTCCGACATTCAGGCTTTCACGCTGACGCAGGAGCACGCCTTTGCCGCCTTCGATAGCGCGGTCGGTGGCGGCCCCATCGCCGAGGGCAACGTCGGCGGCGGCACCGGCATGATCTGCCACGAGTTCAAGGGTGGCACCGGCACCGCCTCGCGCGTCGTCGTCGAGAACGGCGAGACCTTTACCGTCGGCGCGCTGGTGCAGTCGAACTACGGCGCCCGCGATTTGCTGCGCGTTGCAGGCGTACCCGTCGGCCAGGAGATCGGCCCCGAAATCGTCCCCGCCCATCGCTCCGGTCCGAAGAAGGCGCAACAGAACGTCGAAGGATCGATTATCGTCGTCCTCGCGACCGACGCACCGCTGCTCCCCATCCAATGCCAGCGTCTCGCCCGCCGCGCCACAACCGGGCTCGCCTGGGTCGGCGGCATCGGCGCAAATGGTTCTGGCGACATCTTCCTCGCCTTCTCGACCGCCAACCACATCGGCCAGACCGACCGCATCAGCAACGTCCGCATGCTCGCGCCCGACGCCATGACCAGCCTCTTCCGCGCCGCCGCAGAAGCAACGGAAGAAGCCATCCTCAACTCGATGTGCATGGC
>JAPXTA010000074.1:0-25426 GCA_033812735.1 Hyphomicrobiaceae bacterium
TTTTAGCTGGACCGGCGTGTTCCTGCTGTTCCTCGGCATTCTGCTGACGGGTGTGCTGGGGCTGAATGTCGGGTTCCACAGGCTGCTCACCCACCGGGGGTTCACCTGCCCGCTGTGGTTCGAACATACGCTGGCGGTGTTCGGCACATGCGCGCTGGAACTTTCGCCCGCCTACTGGGTGGCGATCCACCGGCGGCATCATCACTACGCCGACCAGGAGAACGACCCGCACTCGCCGCTCAAGGGATTCCTGTGGGCGCATCTCGGCTGGGTGCTGGTGCGCGACGGCGACATGAAAGCCAAGGTCATCATCGACCGCTATGCCCGGGATCTGATGCGCGATCCGTTCTACGCGGCCCTCGAACGGAACTACAATTGGATCTGGTTGCCGTTTTCCGTCTGGCTCGTTCTGTTTGGGTTAGGCTATGGCGGCACCATTGTCAGCGGCGGCAATTCTCAGGATGCGCTGCAGTTCGGTTCGAGTTTGGTGGTTTGGGGTGGCGCGCTGCGCACCGTCGTCGTCTGGCATAATACCTGGGCGGTGAATTCGATCGGCCATATGTGGGGCTACCGCAACTACCCAACGCCGGACGACAGCCGCAACAGCCTGCTGATCGGCATCCTCTCCGGCGGCGAAGGATGGCATAACAACCACCACGCCGATCCCAACTCCGCCAAGCATGGACACAAGCCGGGCGAGTTCGATTTTGCGTGGCAGATGATCCGGCTGCTGGCGTGGTTAGGGCTTGCCAGCAACGTGACGTTACCGTCGCCCAACCTCGCCTCGAAGTTCGCAGCGCCAGCCAATCCACCCGAGTCCGCCACCGCGCCACGTAATTGACGCGAGACGCTATCCGCGCGTCGCGTCCGTTTGCCCTGGACCATCGACCCTGCGCACGACAGGCGGCTCATTCAATCGCGGTGGCGGTCAGAGGCGATGAGAGCCCCGCGTAGGTTGGGTTAGCGCGGCCCCGGTGTCACATGTGGAAGTCACTCGTCTTTCCGCGCGTAACCCAACGCACCGATCATTCACTCCCGCCAGATCTTCCCTCGAACACTTTCCGGCTCATTGGTTCCCCATGTGGGATCATAGTGTCCGCGTGCCATCCACTCATGGAACGTCGAGTATCGCCAATCCACGGCAGCAGCCACCAATCCATGCCGCACCGGATTGTAGTGAATGTAATCGACGTGGGACTGATAATCGCGCTCGTCATCGATCGTATGTTCCCAATAGCGCCTCTGCCAAATGCAGCGTTCGGCCTTCCTGCGGCGGCTCGAAGGCGTGTCCGAGACGCTCTGCTCGCCGTATGCCTTCGTGAATTCGGACTTCACCAGGCGGATACGCGTTGAGTAATCGGAATCGCCCGACGGTAGCGTCCAGATGACGTGCAGGTGATCCGGCAGGATCACCTCCGCGTCCACGCGGAAGGGCCGTGTGCGCTGAACTTTTGCAACGGCGTGATGCCACAGCGAAATCGTGGATGTCACGGAGAAGAGCGGATGGCGCTGGTGCGTCACCAGCGTGAAAAAGTACGTCGCGCCTGGGATACGGATGCGGCGATATCGCATGTTGGGTTTGTTGGGTTACGCGCGGAATACGCGCCGAAGCGTAACTGAAAGACACAGGCCGCGCTAACCCAACCTACAGACGCCGTACTTGGCAATGCCCATCGGCGGTCATAGGAATTGAAGAACGCGGGTAGGTTGGGTTAGCGCGGCCGAGATGGCACAAGCGGTCAACACCGTTCATTCAGCGCGTAACCCAACGCATTGAGTTTTGAAGCCGGAGATGAAATGAATATCGCCACTCTCAAGCGGCATGCTCCGCTATTGGGCATTGGAGTCATCGCCTTCGGGATCGGCTATTCCTTCTCGATACCCTCGAATTCTCCGCTAAGCAGGCTAACGAACGCGATTGACCTCGTTAGCAACGGTCGCGATGACCTAGAGCACGTTTGCATAGCCCCCAATTTGAAAGAAACGAGGAACCTTATAGTGGGCAAATTGGGAAAACGTCAGTATTCCGGCTGCGATGACCAACTGCGCGGATGCTGCTCCCCAGCCGTGAGCCCCTCATCAGTCGGTGTTGTTGTGCTTGTGAGTTCGACGGCTTTATCGTGTATCAATTCCGAAATCCCTGTGGCGTCGTCTCCGGTATGTTATTCCAGGGCTGATCTCGCAAAATTCTTATTGGACTTAAACACGTTCTGGAACTCTAGGAAGTAGCGTTGCCCCCGCCAAAGTGGGATGCGTTTGCTCTCCACGCGGCCCGAACTCACCCCTTCAGCAACCCAAACAGATTCCCGAACTTCTTCACCTTCTCCTTCACCTGCCCGATGGCCGTGGAGCGGTTCGCTAGCAACTCGTGCGCGCTCTCGCGGTCGATCTGCTGGGTGTACTTGGCGTGGTTCTCGGCATCCGCCTCGATCATCGTTCGACGCTCGGTGTCCTTGAGCGGCCCGACGCGCGACATCGGCGGGCGGATCAGCGTCCGCTGCACCATGGCGGGCTCGCCCTTGTTGTGAAGGCACGACACCAGCGCCTCGCCGACCTTCAACTCCTGGATCACGCGCTCGGTGTCGAACGCCGGGTTCTGGCGGAACGTCTCGGCCGCAGCCCGAATACCCTTCTGCTCCTTCGGCGTGAACGCGCGTAGCGCATGCTGGATGCGGTTGCCGAGCTGCGCCGACACGCGATCCGGCACGTCGGCCGGGCTCTGCGTGACGTAATAGACACCGACGCCCTTCGACCGAATGAGCCGCGTGACGCGCTCGATCTGCTCCATGACGGCCTTCGGCGCGTCGTTGAACAGCAGGTGCGCTTCGTCGAACAGGAAGACGAGCTTCGGCTTGTCGAGGTCGCCGACTTCGGGAAGCTTCTCGAACAGCTGATCGAGCATCCACAGCAGATACGACGCATAGAGCCGCGGCGTGTTCATCAGCTTCTCGGCCGCGAGAATATTGATGATCCCGCGCCCGTCAGGCGCCGTCTTGATGAAGTCCATGATGTCGAGCGCCGGCTCGCCGAAGAACTTGGTCGCGCCCTGCTCCTCGAGCACCAACAGCCGGCGCTGGATTACGCCGACCGTCTGCGGCGCGATGTTGCCGTACTTGCTGCGCAATTCGCCGGCCTTCTTGCCCATCTCGTCGATGACCGACCGCAAGTCCTGCAGGTCCATGATCGTCATCGACGTATCGCCCGCCTCGCGCTGATCCTCCGCCCAGCGGAACGCGATGTTGAGCACGCCTTCCTGCGGCTCGGTCAATTCGAGCAGGCGCGACAGCAGCAGCGGCCCCATCTCCTGCACGGTCGCTCTGACAGGATGTCCGCGCTCGCCGAAAATGTCCCAGAACACCGCCGGGAAGGCCTCGTACGAATGCTGCCCGAGGCCGAGATCCTTTACCCGCTGCACGATCGCCGGCTTGTCCTGGCCCACCGCCGCGATCCCCGAAAGATCGCCTTTGATATCCGCCGCGAACACCGGAACGCCCGCCGCCGAGAACCCTTCGGCCAATACCTGCAGCGTCACCGTCTTGCCGGTGCCCGTCGCGCCCGTGATAAGACCGTGCCGATTGGCAAGATGCAGTTCGATCACCTCGGGCACGAGGTCGCGCCCCTGCTTGCTCGCGCCGATCAGCACCGAACCGTCAGACACGTACATCGAGCTTTTCGGCGCGGCCGGCGGCGCGGCGCGCTCGTTTTGATTGCTCTCATTGGCCATGAGGGAGCCTCGCGCGTTCAGGGTCTGCCCGCCGCCTGCCGCACCGGGCGGCAGCGACTCAGGGGCCTAGGTTAAGGGCCGTGATTACATGCAGCGCATGGCTTGGCAATGGCGGGTTGCATCACCATTCTCGCGAACGCACGGCTTCCGGCATGGACCGTGCACTGGCCGGAGGCAAACGGTGGCTTTGCCCCATGGGAACCGGGAAGGCGCGGCCATCAAAGCACCTTGAACGGTGTGCTACAGTTTATGTCCGGGCCCGTTGTCAGGAGTCGCCGCGTATGAGCCTCGTCGAGCCCTCGATCCATCCCGAAGCTGACGCGTTTGGAGGCCGCCCCGCCCCCTACCGGGCCGGTTGGGCCGCAGCAGCGATCGCTTTGAGTGTGGTGGCGGTCGCCCTCGCGTCGGGCGTCGCGTTCTCGGCGCTGGTCGTTGCCGCCGTGAAGGTATCAGGCGTCCCGCTCCAGGTGTCCCAATTGGTCGGCCTCTCCATCGGCGCCAAGATCATGGGCGATCTCGTTTCGCTCTCTGTCCTGTTCTGGGCCATCCGCTGGCTCGCGGGTCGCGACACCCTGCTTGCCATCACCGGTCCGGGCACTCCCGTGGCGTGGTGGACGTGGGGTGCGATCATCGTCGGCCTCTATGCCGTCAAGGCCGCCGCGGTCCTCAGCGCGGGCTTTTTCACCGGCGATTCACCCACAGCCGCCATCGAGGCGGTCCAACCCTTTGCCGAGGCGATGAAATCGTCGGTTTGGCTGCTCCTTCTCCTCACCGGGATTGTCGCTGCCGTCGCCGAGGAGTTTATCTTCCGCGGCTACCTCTCCCGTGTGCTCGAGGCAACGGCGCTGGGCTTGTGGGGTGGTGCGTTGGTCTCGGCGCTGATCTGGGCCGGACTTCACATGTACTATCCCTGGTCGGCGCAGCTCGCCCTCGTCGCCGTCGGCGTCGCGTTGAGCCTCGTGCGCGCGCGCACCGGCAGCCTCTATCCGGGCATGGCCTGGCACATTCTCAACAACACCGTCGCGCTCCTCGCATTGCGCGTCATCGGCGGATGACTGAATTTCTCCTCAAGTGCGGGAAAGTCGCCTTGCCTTCTGCCGCTGTTGCAGTAGAGAACAGAGCGGCGGCAGGTTAATCAGTCCGCTGCCGGTCGATTTCGTAACGTCAGGGGGCAATTGACGTGGCGCGTTTCTATTCTGCGGTCATTTCTGGAGTCGTCGCCGCCACCGTCGCGGTTTCCCTGGCTTCCATAACCTCGGCATCGGCATCCGTGCCGTCGAACCGTAAGGCCGCGCCCAAGATCGAGGCCGAGCCGGTCAGCAAGCCGGTAAAAGTGGCTGTTTCAGAGCTTTACCCCGTCGGCGCCATCGTCATCGTCAACAACGAACGCAAGCTCTACTACATCACCGCCAAGGGCGAAGCGCTGCGCTATGGCGTGGCCGTCGGCAACAATGCCGAACTTTGGATGGGCCGCACCTTTGTTGCGGCAAAAATGGTCGATCCGAAGTGGATTCCAGTCAACGGTGACGACCCCGTCGAAGGTGGCGATCCCAAGAACCCGCTCGGCAAGCGCGCGCTGTATCTCGATTGGTCGCTGCTGCGCATCCACGGCACGCCGTCGCGCAAGTCCATCGGTTCGGCCGTATCGAACGGCTGCATCCGCATGCTCAACGAAGACGTCGTCGATCTGTTCGAGCGGGTTCACATCGGCGCGCCCGTCTATGCCATCGAATCCTGGAAAGCCGCCTCGCTTCATGCCGACATGAAGGTCGGCGAAAAGCGCTACGTCGATCCCGTGGCCCACGCCGAAGCCCAGGAGTCTCTGCGCGAACAGCTCGAGGAGCTGGCGCGAGAAAAAGCAGAGCAGGCGAAGGAAGAGCGCCGGCAAGCTGCTGCGGCGGCCGCGGCGAACTCACGCCGCCAGCCCACACCCGCATCCTGGCAGTCCACGCGTTCGGCGCTCGGCGGCATGGCTTGGCGCTGATGTCGCCGCGCATCTAGGACTTGGTCGCCCTTTCGCGGCCCTTTTGCTACCCTGCCTCCCGTACTTGGGAGCCGACGCATGAGCCTCGTCAGATTGTGGTTCGCCGTGTCAGCCGCGCTTTTGCTGCTGATGCTCCTTTACGCCTTTGCGCCGCTTCTGCTCGTCGTCCTGGCAATCGCCGCAGGATTCGGCGCGCTCTCTGCTGTCATCGTCACCATAGCCCGCCGCGTCGAGCGAAGCCGGGGGCGCCAACCCGACGCGTGAATTCGTGCAGCATGCTATTGACTAGCATACTTACTAACGGCACTCTGCCGTTCAGACGCGTAATGAAGCGCGCATAGGGTCGGCTCATCGGCCGGCGTTCAGGAGGAAACCTGCATGGCGACCAAGCTCGGCACGCTCGAGGAACTGCCCGTCGATTACCGCGAGGCGATGACCAAGGCCGGCGTCGGACCGCTTTGGCCACAGATGCGCAACGCCCTGCCGCACAACGCACCGCAGCCCGTTACAAAGTCGCACCTCTGGCAGTATGGCGCCGTACGCCCCTTGCTGCTGCGTGCTGGAGAACTGACGCCAGTCGAAAAGGCCGAGCGCCGCGTGCTCTTCCTCGCCGACCCCGGCCGCGCGACATCGATGCAGACGACCTCGACCATCTACATCGGCCTGCAATTATTGCTGCCCGGCGAAACGGCTCCAGCCCATAAACACACGCCGAGCGCGGCGCGCATCGTCGTCGAAGGCGACGGCGCCTACACCGTCGTCGACGGCGAGAAGCTCCCCATGAAAGTGGGCGATCTCATCCTGACGCCCGGCGGCTGCTGGCATGACCATGGCCACGGCGGCACCGAGCCCGTCATCTGGCTCGACGCGCTCGATCTGCCGCTGTTCGTTTATCTCGAGGGCTCCTACGCCATCGAGGCGCCGCTGCAATCGCCGCGCAATCGCCCTGATCCCTCCGAGGTCGAGTACCGCGCATCGGGTCTTGTTCCGCCGCGCCGCCGCGACAAGGCCAACGCGCCCGCCTTCCCGATGATGCGCTATCCCTGGGAGCGCACCGAAGCCGCGTTGCGCAATCTGGCGAAGCACGCGGGCGGCGATCCGATCGAGCTCGACTACATCAATCCGGAGACGGGGCAGAGCTGTCTGCCGACGATGGGCTTCACCGCGATGATGTTGCGCCCCGGCGAGCCCTCGAAGCCGCAGCTCAGATCATCGAGCGCCGTGTTCCATGTCATCTCCGGCGCGGGCGTCTCGACGATCAACGGCGTCAAGCACGAGTGGAAGGCCAAGGACACGTTCTCCGCGCCCGTCTTCGCCGCGATGGAGCACGAAGCCAAAGGCGGCGACGCCTTCCTAATCCGCATCCACGACGCGCCCCTGCAAGAACGCCTAGGCTACTACGAAGAGCGCAGCCGGGCGTAAATTCCCCTCTCCCCGTCCTTTGCGGGGAGAGGGTCAGGGTGAGGGGCGGCCGCTTGCTCCGAGCCCAATGCCGCCCCTCACTCCAACCCTCTCCCCCTCACGCTTCGCTAAGGGGCGAGGCGGATCGCGGAGCCCTCGCCATGAAATTCTACGGCTACTTCCGATCTTCCGCGGCCTATCGCTGCCGCATCGCCTTCAACCTGAAAGGCGTAACGCCTGATTTCGTGCCGGTGCATCTGCGCAAGGGCGAGCAGCGCGGCGCAGACTTCCTCGGCAAGAATCCGCACGGCCTCGTGCCCGCGCTCGAAACCGACGACGGCCATCTCCTCACGCAATCGCTCGCCATCATCGAATGGCTCGACGAGACGAAGCCGAACCCGCCGCTCGTCCCGCGCGATCCGCTCGACCGCGCCCACGTCCGCGCCCTCGCGCTCTCCATTGCCTGCGAGATCCATCCGCTGCAGAATCTCCGCGTGCTCAACTACCTGCGCACCGAGTTGAAGCAGGATCAGGCCGGTCTCGACAAATGGTGCCGCACCTGGATCGAAGGCGGTCTCGCCGCTTTCGACAAGCAACTCGCGGCATCCGGAAAGAGCGGCGCATTCTGTTTCGGCGACACGCCGACCATCGCCGATATCTGCCTCGTGCCGCAGGTCTTCTCCGCCGCCCGCTTCGGCGCCGACATCTCCGGTCTCAGCCACATCAAGCGCGTGATGGCGTCGTGCGGCGCTGATCCCGCATTCGCAGCCGCGCATCCATCGAAGCAGCCTGACTTCGAAGCGTGAAGGGAACCGCATGTCCATCGACAAACCCATCGTCATCGCCGGCGGCGGCATCGGCGGCCTCGCGACCGCCTCGGGCCTTGCGCAGAAGGGCTTCAAGTCGATCGTCCTCGAAAAGGCGCCGCAGCTCGGCGAGATCGGCGCCGGCATCCAGCTCGGCCCGAACGCGTTCCACGCCTTCGATTACCTCGGCGTCGGCGAGCAGGCGCGCAAGATGGCGGTCTACATCGACGCACTCCGCCTGATGGACGCCATGACCGGCGAGGACATCGCTCGCGTCCCGCTCGACGAACCATTCCGCAAGCGCTTCGGCAATCCCTACGCCGTCGTCCATCGCGGCGACCTGCACGGCGTCTTCCTGAAAAACTGCCGCGACAATCCGCTCGTCGATTTGCGCACCTCGTCCGACGTCGTCCGCTACGAGCAATCCGGAAGCGATGTTACCGCGATCCTCGCCAACGGCGAGCGCGTCACCGGCGCGGCCCTCATCGGCGCCGATGGCCTCTGGTCGAATGTGCGCAAGCAAGTCGTCGGCGATGGCCGTCCCCGCGTCACCGGTCACACCACCTATCGCAGCGTCATCCCGACCGAAGAGATGCCCGAAGACCTGCGCTGGAACGCCGCGACGCTGTGGGCCGGCCCGAAGTGCCACATCGTCCACTACCCGCTCTCCGGCTGGAAGCTCTTCAACCTCGTCGTCACCTATCACAACGATGCGCCGGAGCCGGTCGCGGGCCAGCCTGTGTCGCGCGACGAAGTTCTCAAAGGCTTCCAGCACGTCTCGCCGCGGGCGCGCAGCATCATCGAGCACGGCCGCGACTGGAAGCTCTGGGTGCTTTGCGACCGCGATCCCGTGCTCAACTGGGTCGACGGCCGCGTCGCGATCCTCGGCGATGCCGCGCACCCGACCCTGCAATACATGGCGCAGGGAGCCTGCATGGCGATGGAAGACGCTGTCTGCCTGTCGCACGAGATGGCCGCGAACGGCGGTAACATCGAAGCAGCTCTCGAAGCCTACCGCGCGCGCCGAGTCCATCGCACCGCGCGCATCCAGATCCAGTCGCGCATGATCGGCGACCACATCTATCATCCCGACAAGGGGCATGCCGCGCTACGCAACGCGATGATGCGGGCAATGAGTGCCGAGGACTACTACGACAGCCTGCAATGGCTCTACGGCGGATCAGGCCTCGCCGAAGGCACCAGCGCCATTCTTTGATACACGGCACGCCAGACCGAGACGTCGCCCGCTCCATCATCCGATGCCGTCCCAGGCATGAGCGTAACCAAATGACCCGTGATCACGTCGCCGACGCGTGCATATGTGGTCAAAGCCCCTGCCGACGTGACCCCGGCTCTCGGCGCTTGCGGGCCTCGTCCGGGGACGCAAGCGTTCTATGCTTTGCGCCCCTCCTGCCTCTATGCCTTCCCGGCGATCGAGCCTGCGAGATCAGCCGGGATCACGTCGCCGACGCTACGTCCTGAACTTTCAAACAACAAGAAAGGCGCACCGGGGCAAGGTGCGCCTCTCTCTCACGGGCAGCATAGGAGTCAGGGCCTACGCTGTGACCGATCTCTGGAGTCTTATCGTGCGAGGCGCAGCGCCTTGATCTTCGCGGCGAAGGCGGCAAACGCTTGGTCCAGATCTGCAGCGTTATTGGCATCCGCGAAGTAATCCGACCCGGGAGTCGCACAAGCTTCGAGCGTCTTCTTGGCGTCCGCATCGTCAAGGGCGAAAGCGATCGAAAAGACGACAACGCCTTTTGCCTTCATGCTGTCGCACAGCGCCTTGGCTTGCTGCGCCGACGGGCCATTGTGGTACGAGGTATTGAAGACGCCGTCGGTCATCAGGATCACCGCCTTCGTCAACTTCTGCTCCGTAACCTTCGAGTAGGAGTCTGGTTTGCTCGATCCGGTGAATACGCCGTCCCAATTCTCGGAGACAAGGTTCCAGGCCCACTGCGCACCGAAGTGACCGCCGGTAAAGCCTTTGGCGCTGTAGGTTTTGACCGTATTGATGATGGTTGTCTTGTTGTCGGTCAGCGGTAGCAACACGGCAGGCGGACATTCATACACGTCCTTGCCGACATTGAGCTCCTTAGGGTCGATGTCTTTGCGATTGTCGGCTGCAACTTTGAAATAGCCGCCAGCTGAAACTGAATCGTCACTGTCGGAAGCTGAGCCAGACCGCTCGGTGACGCAACCATCCTTGCTGCGATTGTTCGAAACAGTTTTGGCGACGGTTGCACCGAGATTGACCGATGCCGAATACGGCGCAAGACCGATGCGCACTTTCTGCCCGGCCGGAGGATTGTCCGGCAGCATGATTTCGGCAAACTTCTGGACCGACGATTTCAGCGCGGCAATCTTTGTTCCGCTGCTGGACTTCATCGGGTCGACCAAAGAGTTCATCGACCCCGTCACGTCGAGCGCGAGGCCGACTTCGATGTCGCGGATCGCGAACACGGCGGTCGCGCTCTTCGGGATGTTGATCTGTTGAATGCCGGCGACGCGGGCGAACGAGGTCGGCATCGCGGCTTCGACCGTGACGGTGACCTCGTGCTTCACCTCGTCGACGTCAACATCGAACTTGTTGACCTTGGCGTAGTCTCCGGACCCCTTGATGTTCTCGTCGAAGTAGGTCCGCGCCAGCGTCTCGATGTCGGCGAGCGCGCTGTTGCCGTCCTTCAGTGCCTTGGCCGCTGCGACCGACGCGCCGTCCACGGCGGTGCCGATCTTCTGGTTGGCGTGGATCGCCTTGCCGATGTCGACCGCGCAACCGATGATCAGCATGAAGGCCGTGCTGACGAGTGCAAAGGTCATGGCGATGGCGCCGTCCTCGTTTTTGACGAAGCGGGCCGGATGGGTCGCGGGACGGTGTGCCATTGTGTCTCTCCCTGACAGCGATCACGAACGTGTCGGGGGAGAAGCAAGGCGGATGCCCGGTCCGCGCCATGGTGCGGCAGATGCCGTTTCGCCTGCCTTTGCGGTGAACAAAATATTAATGCCCGTCGCGGCGGCGCGCGGCGGGCAGGAAACACGGGCTTCAGCGCGGATGAAATCCCGCGAAATGGCCGCTAATTTGCTTAGAAGTCGGAAATAATCCCGCCTTTCTCCCAATCGCCGTATCGCGTTGGGTCAGGTCCCCGCTGTCCGCCGACTTCACGTGCCGTTTCGCGACGTTCCAGATCGGCACGCTTGCGGCGTTCCTCGGCCTCGGCTAGCGCCCGCTTGGCCTCGGGCGTCTGATTGGGCGGCGCCCCCCCGTCGACAAGTTTGTCATCGCCCGCCCGCTCGGGTAACGGCTGCTGGTTCGCTGACATCCGAAAAGCTCCTGTCTCACCCGGGCACTGGTACTGGCGATTGCCTTATTGCTCGACCATATAGCATGCCGAACGACCGGCCGTCGCCAGCCGTCCCCGCAGGGGACAGCCGAACGCGGCTCAGTTACGATACGCGAACGCTTCCGGATCGCGCGAGGGTCCAAGACAATGCCGATGAACTTTACCCGCACTGCCCTCCTGCTCGTCGTCATGACGGGAATCTTCGTTCTGATGGGCGCCGTCCTCGGTGGGCAGGGCGGCATGGTGGTCGCGTTCATCGTCGCGCTTGCCATGAACCTGTTTGCGCTCTGGAAGTCCGACAAGATGATCCTGCGGATGCATGGCGCCCAGGAGGTCGATGCGCAGTCCGGCGGTGATTTTTACCAGATCGTGCGGACGCTGGCGGAACGGGCCGAGCTGCCGATGCCGCGCGTCTTCATCATGCAGAACCCCCAGCCGAACGCGCTCGCGACGGGGCGCAACCCCGAAAATGCGGCGGTCGCGGCTTCGACCGGCCTCCTCGAAATGCTCTCGGCCGAGGAAGTGGCTGGCGTGATGGCGCACGAACTCGCCCATATCAAGAGCCGCGACACCCTGACCATGACGGTCGCGGCGTCTCTCGGCGGCGCCATCTCGATGATGGCGCAGTATCTGCAATTCGGCGCCATCTTCGGCAGCCGCCAGAGCCAGCGCCTCGGCGGCCTCGGCTTCATCATCACCGCCGTTCTCGCCCCGCTCGCTGCCATGCTCGTACAGACCGCCATCAGCCGCTCGCGCGAATATCAGGCCGACCGCCTCGGCGCGATGATCTGCGGCCAGCCGCGCTGGCTCGCCTCGGCCCTGGTGCGCATCCACGAGCAGGCCAAGCGCATCCAGAACCGCACGGCGGAGATGCATCCCGCGACTGCCCATCTTTTCATTATCAATCCGCTCTCCGGACGCGGTATGGACAATCTCTTCTCGACGCATCCGAGTACGGAAAACCGCGTGGCGGAACTTGAAAAGCTGGCCCTCGAGATGGATCAGGCGGCGCGGCAGCTCCCCGGTGGAACGACGATGACCGCCAACGCCCCGTGGCTCAATCGGCCGCAGGCACCGCGCGGCCCCTGGGGCTGAGGGACCGGTTGAAGGACAGGTTGATGGAAGAGCGCACACGCCGGCCCCACACAGGATCCCGCAAAGCAGGAGGGCCGCCGCGCGCGAAAGTCGCGTCCACACCCGACGTGCGCCAGCCGCCCCCCGGTCAAGTCGCGCGGCGCTTCGCGGTCTTCGTGGTCGATGCCGTGCTGGTCCATCGCCGCGCGCTCGATGAAGCGATCGCGGAAGCCGCCTCCAAGCCGCACGCCAATACCATGCCGTCGCGCGACCGCGCGTTCGGCCGCCTGATCGCCACGACGACCCTGCGTCATCTCGGCCAGATCGAATACGTGCTGGCAAAATTCATCGAAAAGCCGCTGCCGGCTGAAACCGGCCGCCTCCGTTCCATTCTCGCGATGACCGCGGCGCAGCTTCTCTTTCTCGACACCCCACCCCACGCCGCGATCAGCCAGGCCGTCGACATCGTCCGCCTCGATCATCACGCGCGCCGCTTCGACAAACTCGCGAATGCCGTGCTCCGCCGCGTCGCGGCCGACGGCAAGTCGCAATTGGCGAGCGCCGACGCGCTGAAGCTCGATCTCCCAGATTGGCTCTGGCGGCGCTGGGAGAGCCACCACGGCGCTGACAAGGCGCGCGCGATAGCGGCCGGTTCGCTGGCGGAGGCCCCGCTCGACATTACCGTGAAGAGTGATCCGGAAGCGTGGGCGGAGAAACTGACGGGCGTGGCTTTGCCGGGCGGATCGGTGCGCATTCGAGAAGCCGGCCGGATCGAAGACCTGCCGGGTTATGCCGATGGTGCCTGGTGGGTGCAGGACGCCGCCGCCGCCTTGCCGGCACGCCTGCTCGCCGCAAAGCCCGGCATGTCCGTCGCCGACCTTTGCGCGGCGCCGGGTGGCAAGACGGCTCAGTTCGCCGCTGCGGGTGCGCTTGTGACGGCGGTTGATGCGTCCGCGCGCCGCCTCAAACGGCTCGAAGAAAACTTGGCTAGGCTATCGCTGAGTGCCGAAGTCGTCGCAGCCGACGTGTCCGCTTTTGCGGCGGATACCGTCCGCCAAGGCTCGTTCGACGCGGTGCTGCTCGACGCGCCCTGCAGCGCGACCGGTACCATCCGCCGCCATCCAGATCTGATCCGATCGAAAACCGAAGACGAGGTGCTGCGTCTCGCCGGCAAGCAGTTGCCGTTGCTGGAAGCCGCAGCCGCGCTCGTGAAATCCGGCGGACGGATCGTCTACACGACCTGCTCCCTCGAGCGCGAGGAAGGCGAAGCGATCGTCGACGCCTTCCTGGCCGCAAACACAGCATTCCGCCGCGTGCCCGTCGATGCAGCGGCGCTGGGCGTGCCGTCCTCGTTTATCACCGCAGACGGAAATTTGCGCACAGGTCCACACCTTGCCTTCGGACCTGACGCCATTCACGCCGGTATGGACGGCTTTTTCGCAGCCTGTCTCGAACGCGTGTAAGTCAATTCCATCATCAGGTTATCCACACAACTCACAGCCGCCCGCGGCCGTGCCTTGCCGCATGGTCTATCACCAACTACCGACTTGTAGCTTGCGGAGGGATCCGCGACGCGACCTCGTCGGGGGCCAGATGACGTATCCGGGTGAACCAAAGGATTGGCGCGAGCCGGCGCTGGTGCGGCGGTGGCATCGCCGCAAATCTCAAGGCCGCATCGAAGAACTCGCGCTTTCGCCGGGGGACCTGCGCACGCCCGAGGTCGGCTTTCTTGAAGAGCTTTCGTCGGGATCGATCGGGCTCGCCGGTCGCACGTTGACCTTTGCGGCCGGCTCCCCCTTCAGATTGCCGGCCCCGTCGGCGACGTTCGCTCGCGAACTGCACGGTTTCGGTTGGCTTCGTCATCTCGAAGCAAACCGCGATGACGCCGCCGAGGTCATCGCACGCAAACTCATGTTGGATTGGGTCAGGGCAGGGGGGCGCGCGCAATCGCTCGCCTGCGAGCCGGGTGTAACGGCGCGGCGCGTCATGTCATGGCTCGCGCACAATGGTGTCGCTCTCAACAATGCGCCACTGGCTGACTACGACGCGATTATGGATGCGCTGTCGGAGGACGTGAGCTGGCTCGAGCGCAAGTCGTCCGCTCTCGACGTCGGACTTGATCGTCTGTTGTGCGGGCTGGCTCTTCTCGAAGCCTCGATTTGCCGCGAACTCGACGCTGCCGCAATCGCCAAACTCGAAACCCGCTTCCTCGACGATCTGTCGCGCCAATTCGCGCTCGACGGCGTCCACCTCTCGCGCTCTCCCGCGGCAGCGATCGATCTGCTGCTTGACCTTGTCCCGTTGCGCCAGCTGTACGCCGCCCGCCGCGTCGCGCCGCCCGAGACGCTGACGGCCATGATCGAGAAGATGCAGCTCGCCTTGGCGCGGCTGCGGCTCGGCGACGGCGCCATCGCGCGCTTCAACGGCATGGGCGCCACTGTACTCGAGCATGTCTCGGTCCTGCTCGGCGGCTCTGGTTCCGGTCTCGGTCACGGCTCAGCCATCATGAGCGGCGCTGGTTTCGCGCGGCTCGAAGCCGGTAAAACGATCGTGCTTGCCGACGTCGGCGGCCCCCCGCGCGATCCCTGGCGCGCCTCTGCGCATGCAGGCATGCTCGCCTTTGAAATGTCTCTCGGCCGTGCGCCGCTCATCTGCAACGGCGGCACCGATCCCACCGGCGACGCCGCGGCGGTCGTTGCGGCGCGTGCGACTGTCAATGCGTCCACATTGGTGCTCGCCCACCAATCGTCGCTACCTGCGAAATCCGGTGAACTCGGCGACGCGGACGTCGGCGGCTCGTTCGACGATACCGCTGGCGTGATCAAGCTCGAAGCGTTTCACGCCGGCTACCGCGGCCGGTTCGGCCTGGTCCACCAGCGGCGGCTGTCGCTGGCGCCGGATGGGCGGCGCCTGGATGGGGCGGATCGTCTCGCTGGCAATCTGGATCGGCTCGGCTCGGGCGTCCCCTACGCTTTGCACTTCAGGCTTCATCCATCTGTTCGGGTCGATCTCGACGCCAATGGCGAGGTGCGGCTCGCCGCAGCGAACGGCATGCGCGCCCGTTTCAAGGCGGAACAGGGTGTCATTGCCGTCGAACGCGCGACGTTCTTCGCCGGCCAGATCGGTCCGATCCCCTGTATGGCGATCGTCGTTCACGCCCTCACCAGCGACACCGCGTCGATCGATTGGCACATCGCGGTCAGCAACTAATTGATCGCGCGGCAAGCCCGTTGCTCAAGCACGCGCAACGCACAGCCAAGGCGGTCCCGCCGCAGGCTCCTGTTGCCAGCTCAGACTAAACGCCGAACAACTTTCTCAACTCCGGCTTCAGGATCTTGCCGTTGGCGTTGCGCGGCAGCGGCTCGTGCAGGAACAGGATCTTCACCGGCACCTTGAACGGTGCGAGGTTGGCGCGCACGTGCGCCTTTAGCTCCTCTTCGCTCACGTCGTGGCCGGGCTTCAGCATGACGACGGCGGCCGGCTCCTCTCCGAGCGTCTTGTGCGGTAGGCCGACGAGCCCAGCGTCCATGACAGCGTCGTGCTGCTGCAGCACATCCTCGACTTCGATGCAGTAGATGTTCTCGCCGCCGCGGATCAGCATGTCCTTCTTGCGGTCGACGATGGTGAGAAAGCCCTCGTCATCGAGCTTGGCGAGATCGCCGGTGCGGAACCAACCGTCGCGAAACAGCGTCGCGTTCGCCTCGGGCCGGTTCCAATATCCGGCGATGACGTTCGGGCCCTTGACGATCAATTCACCGATGGCGCCGGCCGGCAGCCGGTTCCAGTTGTCGTCGACGATCGCGAGTTCGTTGATCGGTACGGCAGGTCCGGTGCTTTCGGGCCGGTTGACATAGTCCTCGCCGTTATGTGTCGCGACGGCGGCCGTCGTCTCTGTCATGCCCCAGCCGAGCCCCGGCGCAGACTTCGGGAAAACGTCCTTGATGCGTTTGACGAGTTCGGACGCGGCAGGCGCTCCCCCGTAGCTGATCGCCTCCAGCGACGAGAGATCGTACTTGTCGCGGTCGGGGTGCTCGACGATCTGCCACGCCACCGTCGGCACGCCCCCGCACGATGTAATCCGCTCCCGCTCGATCAGCTTCATGCCGAGTTCCGCATCCCACCGCCGCATCATCACCAGCTTCACGCCCGCATTGAGCGACGGGCACAGGATCGCGTGGCATCCCGTGGTGTGAAAAAAGGGCACCGATATCAGGTTCGAGCGCTGCACGTTCGGATCGGGCGCCGGCACCGGCTCGCCACGCCGGACGAACGCGCGTGCTGCGACGAACGGCGTGATCGTGACGTTGCACGTCGAGTTCCGATGCGTTTGCAGCGCCCCTTTCGGCCGTCCGGTCGTGCCAGATGTATAGAGAATCGCGGCCGGGTCCTCCGGCCGGATATCGAGCTCTGGCAACGGCTGCTCGGGCAGCGTCGCCCAATCCGCGACCGAACCGAGCAAGTCTTCGAGACGGACGATGCCGTCGCCAGGCGCTGAGAGGCGGGTCGCGATGACCCGCTCCAGAGCCGGGCACTGGGCAAGGATCGGTTTCATCCGCTCATAGCGTTCGGCGTCGACAATGGCGATTTTGGCGCCTGAATCGGTCAATCCGAACTGCAACTCGTCGGCCGTCCACCACGCATTGAGTGGCGTCGCAATCGCCCCGAGCAGCGTCACGGCAAAGAAAGACACGGGCCACTCCGGCAAGTTCCGCATCACGATCGCGACCCGGTCCCCCTTCCGAATGCCGCGTTCGCTGAGGCCGGCGGCAAGTGTCAGCGCCGCTCGCGCAAAGACGTCGAACGTGACGCGCTCGGTCTCGTGAACGAGGAACTCTTTGCCGCCATGCGCGCGGCCGTTCTTGAACAGATCGACGAGCGTCCGCGGCCCATTCTTCCAAATCTTATGTTTGATGCCGTTGACGACGATCTCTTCAAGCTCGAATGGCGAGCCCGGCGCCGTTAACCGCGCATGCGCGTCGGCAAGCGAGACGGCTGGCCATCCTGGCGGCAGGGGGGCGTAGTGCACAGTCATGCGCGTGTCGAGCTCGATCGAGGGACGGTGACGTGGCGGCAGCCTAGCAGCGGTCCCCCCCGCTGCAAACGGGGTTCACAGCACCGGCGGTTCCGTGCATGTTGCACCGCCGCATAGAAGGGGACGACGCATGACCGCTGCCGCAACTGTTCCGCCGCCGCTCGCCGGGTTGAAGGGCGCGCGCCCATCGGCACCGCAGTGGTTCGACGACGCGCTGGCGGTCGCCCCCGAACGATCGGCCTTCGAGTGTGAGGGCGCCAAAATCGAGTTGCTTGCGTGGGGCAAGGTTGGCAAGCCTGGGCTGCTGCTGGTTCACGGTGGCATGGCTCATGCCGACTGGTGGAGTTTCATCGCGCCGTTCTTCGCCTCGACCCATCGCGTCGCCGCGTTGTCGCTCTCCGGAATGGGCCGGTCGGATTGGCGTCAAGGCTACGACACGCTCCAGTATGCCGGCGAGTTGATGAGCGCGATTACTGCTGCTGGCCTCGACAAGGGGCCGGTGAAGCCGGTTGTTATGGGCCACTCCTTCGGCGGTCTTCCGACGATGGCCGCCGGCGCCATCCACGGCGACAAACTCGCGGCGGTGATTGCGCTCGACTCCCCGTTGTTCTCTCCCGAACAACGCAAGGCACGCGCCGACCGCCGTCCGCCGTCGAAGCCGCCGCGCGAGACACGCATCTATGGGAGCGAGGCGGAAGCGCTGGAACGCTTTCGCTTCCAGCCGCCGCAGCATAGCGGCAACCTCTTCATCGCTGATCACATCGCGCGCAACTCGTTGCGTCAGGTGAAGGCCGAGGATGGCAGCACCGGCTGGACGTGGCTCTTCGACCCCTTCATGTGGAGCCGGATGAAACGGCGCGAGCCCTCGGTCGATATGGTAGCGGTCAAGACGCGCCTCGCCGTCATGTGGGGGGCGAAATCGGCGCTCGTCGAGTCCGACGTCGTCGACTATTGGCGCGAGGCAACGCCGAAAGGCACGGTTCTCGTCGAGATCCCGGAAGCCGCCCACCACGTGATGGTCGACGAACCGCTCGCGCTCGTCACCGCCGTCCGCGGCCTTCTCGGTGGTTGGGGGCTGGCTTAGGCTGATACGGCGAGCTGTTCAGTCGATCCAACCATCGCATGCTTCCCCGGTCATCGAGCGTGCGAGATGCGCCGGGGCCGCGTCCACTAAGGTTTGGGTAAGTATTGCCACTCCGCTGCAACGCGATCCCGGGTGATTTCGCTGTGCTCATCCCCGGGAATGCATAGCCTCACCCCGGCATCTCGAACGTCGCCTTCGGATCGCTGAACCGATCGATGACGTTGGCGAGTAACCGCGAGATATTGTTGTCGTAATTGTTCGACGGCAGTGAGCCGCAGAACGTGATCGAGCCGGTCGAAAAGACCGCACCATTGTTAGGCGTCTCGAAGAACGTCAGATCCGAATGGATGAGCTGTTTGTGCGTCTCGCCGGTGATCGTCGTGATGTGCGTCAGCTGCTCTTCCGGCACGACCACCCATGGTGCTTCCGGCGGATGATTTTCGCTGCGCCCGATCACCACGGCATGGCGCGGCGTGCCCAACCGATAATCGATACGATCGAGTTCAAATCCGGCCGCGCCGTGACCTGACAAACCGAAGTCGCCGATGATCTCGTCCTTGATACCGTCGAGCATCCAAGACACGCGCTTGTCGCGCCGTCCGTCCTCGGTGATGCGATAGTACGATCCGACGAAATTGCCCTGCGCCGTAAAACCGACACCGCATAGCTTCTGCGGCGGCCGCCCATTGCGCCGCCATAGCCCGCCGTACTCGCCGTCGAACTGGTTGTAGTATTCGCCAGGCTCCGCCGCCCAGGCGCGGATGCCGCCTTCTGCGCGGCGGATCTCGATCTGGCCCGGACGCGCCGGATTGAGCGCGATCTTCCAGTAAAACCCATTGCCGCCGAGGTAGATGAAGCGGCCGCCGTTGTCGCGATACGTCTCGAGCGCATCGAGCATCTCGGCCGTGTGATATTCAGGATGCGATCCCGTGACGACCGTCGCGTAGCCCTTGAGGAGATCGTAGCCCTCGTTATGCAGCTCCCAATCGGTGATGAGATCGAACGCGTAGCCCTTCTTTTCGAGCCACGCGAGGAGGTGACTATCGGCCGGATAATGGCGCAGGCCCGACGCACGGATGTCGGGATAGGGGTACGTGATATAGCCGATGCGCACGTTGAGCATCGGCCGGCGCCATGACGCGGTGTGAATACCGCTGCCGTCGCCGTGGAAATTATAAGTCGACCAGCCGTACTCCGGATGCGCGCCGGGATTGTGCGGATAGGCGCCGGGCCATGCGGCCGACTGCTTCTCCCACGCAGTCTTCCACTCGTGGTCTTTCATCCACTCGGGCCGCGCATGGTTGTGATAGATTGTGTACGTGAACGTCGACACGAGAACGGCGATTTTCGCCGATGGTTTGCCCTTCGGCGGCACGATGAAGAACGGGATGTTCTCCTTTTCCGCGCCGGCATCGAGCAGCAACGCATATGAGCCCGACTTCATGCTCGCGGGAACCTTGAACTCGTGCGTCGCGGGCCAGCGGCAATCCTCGATATCGTCGCTGTGGAAATGGATGGCGGCGTACTGCTCCGGCGCATGGCGGTAGCACATTTCGCGCCCCGTCCAAGTCGAGCTGGTCATCGCTCGTGCAGGCGTGTTGACGAGCGTGCCATGCAATCCGTGCGGTCCAACGTCCGCGATCGTATCGCCATGCATCTCCTTGGCGAAGTCCCAAGCGGCAACGAGGCCAGCGGGCATGCGGCCTGCGCGGGCTGCGTCGATCTCGGCCGCCGAAAGCGCGCGATCGAACAGCATCGGCCGCTCGATCTTGCCGTCGAACGAGGCACCGGGTGACGCGGCGATGACGAGCGTATCGCCCGTCGCGGACGCAACGGCGCGCGTCAGTGTCGCGCTGGCGGATTTCGCACCGCTGCCGAGCACGATCACGCCGGTCGCAGCATCATAGCTGCACCAAACGGTCGCCCATGTCCGCTCACTCACGCGTGGCGTTCCGTCAGGACCTTCGAGCCACGATGTTCCATCGCCGGCGAGAAACGTGAGGTGACCATCGGGGCCGACGGCCAGCGTAAACCCCGCGTGCGCGCGGTCGTCGTACCAGCCGAGAATAGGCTGGAGCGAGCGGCCGAGACGTGTCGGCCAAACGGTCGCAATGATCGAAAAGCTTTTGAGCGGCTTGAGCCGGCCTTTCATCGCGACCCGCGCGAACGATCCCTGATCCACATGGCACGCGCCCGGTGCGGCGATCTGCTTGAGCCCCTCGCTCGTAACGGGTTCCAGTTGAATGCCAGGGCCAGCCGGATTGGCATCGGCGCAGATCACGCGCACGAGCTTGGCTGAAACCGGCTCGCCGGTGGCGTTGGCGACATGAAACGTCAGCGTTTCGCCGGGGCGGGCAGACAGGCGATCGGCATAGCCGACGAGCGGGATCATGAGGGGCCTCTTGGAATGGAACGGCCGGAGGCTCGCGTCTTAGAGACGGTCCGTCAAGGGTCGGGATATGCCGCCGTTGCGCTGCTGACTTGCTTGACCGGGACTGGCGCGCTAACCCTTGCCGCTTGAGGCCAATAAGAAAAGGACGCCCGCAAATGAGCGCCAAGCCGGAACTCTTCGAAGAACTCGATCCGACGCCGCGGCTGTTGATGGGGCCGGGCCCGGTCGACGTCTATCCCCGCGTGCTGCGTGCCATGTCGGTGCCGCTGCAAGGACAGTTCGACCCCGAGTTCCGCCGCTACATGATGCAGACGATGGCGCTCTACCGGCAGGTCTTCAAAACCAAGAACCAGTGGACGTTGACGGTCGACGCCACGGCGCGCGGCGGCCTCGAAGCCTGCATGGCGTCCGTCATCCAGCCGGGCGACACGGTCCTCGTCGGCATTTTCGGCCGCTTCGGCCATCTGAAGGAAGAGATTGCCAAGCGCGCCGGCGCCAAGGTTGTCACGGTCGAGACCGAATGGGGCAAGGTCTTCACCCCCGATCAGATCGAAGACGCGGTAAAGAAGCACAAGCCGCGCCTCGTCACGCTCTGCCAGGGCGACACCTCGACAACAATGCTGCAGCCGCTCGACGAACTCGGCAAGATCGCCCGCAAACACGACGCGATATTCTTCTCGGACTGCACGGCATCGATCGCGGGCAACGCGTTCGAGACCGACGCGTGGCAGATCGACATGGCGGCGTGCGGCCTCCAGAAGTGCCTGTCGGGCCCGCCCGGCATCGCACCGATCACCTTCAACGAGCGCGTCGTCGAAATCCTGAAGCACAGGAAGCACGTCGAAGCCGGCATCAAGCCGCCGGATCTGATCGAGGGCAACGGCCCCATCATCCAGTCGAACTATTTCGACCTCGCGATGATCATGGACTACTGGTCCGAGCGCGCGCTCAACCACCACACCGAAGCCGCCTCGATGCTCTATGCCGCCCGCGAGTGCGCCCGCGTCGTGCTCGAGGAAGGCCTCGACAAAGGCATCGAACGTCACAAGCTTGCCTCGTCGGCGATCCGTGCAGGCTTCGACGCGATGGGCTTGCAGATCTTCGGTGACCGCAAGCACCTCATGAACAACGTCACCGGCATCTACATTCCGAAAGAGATCAAGAACGCCGACAAGGTGCGCGCCGACATGCTCAACGATTTCGGCATCGAAATCGGGACATCGTTCGGCCCGCTGCACGGCAAGATCTGGCGCATCGGCACCATGGGCTACGTCTGCCGCAAGGCGAACGTGCTGCGCTGCCTCTCCTCGCTCGAAACGGTGCTGCGCCGCAACGGCTACACCGCACCTGCCGGCGCCGGCGTCGACGCGGCCTACAAAATCTACGACGCGGCGGCTTGATCGAGGGGAGTAGTTGTCATGACCAATCAATCCGGTCCGAAGGCGAACGAAATGCCCGCAGCAAAACTGCTGACGGAGCCCGTCCGCGTCGTCAACATCGGCCTCGATGGCTTCGCCGAAGAGCTCAAGGCACAGGGCATCCCGGTGACCCATGTGCAATGGGCCCCGCCTGCCAACGGCGACCCAAAGCTCGCCGCCCTGCTGGCGAAGCTCGGGATGTGACGCGTTCATCCCCTCGCCCCGCTTGCAGGGCGAGGGTTAGGGTGAGGGGCGGCACATTTTCCGATCTATGTCGCAAATCCAAAGCCCGCGGACGAAAGGACGCAGGCGTTTGTGTCCAGAACCACAGCGGATTTTGATCTCGCGCAACGCCCCCCGAGCACCAAATCCTAGTCTCCCTGTCGCAGTTTGCAGCGAAAGGGGACTGTCATGAAACTCTTGGAACTCCTCAACACCGATCCGCTCGCGCAAGGTGCGCTCGTTGGCCTCGCGGTGACGCTCATCGTCTCGATCGGAATCTTCGCATTCGTCATGACGCGCAAGAACCCGCAGAAGTCCTGACGTTCGGGTATCAAACGTCCCGGCGCACCGACCAGCTCTCCTCCTGAATACGGATGTCGGCCAGCATGCGGTCGATCAGGAGGCACGTCCGCTTGAAGAGCGGCGAACCCGCGGAATAGTCGGCCGGCGCAAAGAAATCGCACCGCCCCGCCTTGAACAGATCGACGCACTTCTGTGGCGGCGGTGCCTTCGCTGAAACGGGCGGATGGACCGCGATGGCATGACCGCCGTTCTTTCGCACCACCGCCATCGACGGCACGTCGGTGTCGCCATCCCCGAAGTAGATCATGTTCGAGAACGGGATCGGCCGGTCACCCTCGGGCATATGGTGGTTGATACTTTCGCCGAGGTCCTCGATGCCCTTGTTGATCCGGAACAGGTACTGCGTCTTCCCAGTGTCTGTGATGACCCGTTTCGGATACGGCAGATCGTACGCGTCGAACCAGTATTCCGACGCGAAGACATTGTGAAACTTGCCGTAGATCGGTGTTCCCTCGACGATCTCCACGAGCCCCGATGAAATCAGATAGTGGCGCACCTCCGCTGAGGGTTCGCGCAGCCGTACATAGGCCGCGATCTCGTCGAACCACTGCATGACGCCGGGATAGAATTCCACTTGCGCGCCCTGCGCGACGAGATCCTTGCGATCGATGCGCACGTGCTTCGCCTTCGCCTTCTCGTACATCAGCCGCATGTACGTGATCAGCGGGTCCGCGCGGTGTTCCTTCGCGACGCGATTGCTCTCAGCCCAGAATGCTTCAGGGTCCTCGCCGATCGATGGCAGGAACGCATATTCCTGCATCGGCCGCGGACAGAGCGTGCCGTCGAAGTCGTAGACGAGCGCGATGGTCTTCTTCTCGAACCGCTTCGGCTTGGCTAGCGCAGCGGGCGCGGCCTTCACCTTCGCTGGCAGTGCCGTGCGGCGCGGATTGGCGACGCTCTTGGCGGCGCTGCGTGGTTGAGACGCGGCAGGTTTGTCATTGGTGCGGCGAGCCATGCGGCAGTCCTCGAAACAAGGCGCGCCGAAGCGATTTGGCGCAGATGCAACCTTTGCGCCGATTCGGATGGCGGAAACAGGACAGCCGCATCGGTTACTGACAGGGGCAGGCCACTGTTAATGGTTTGCTAACAACGCTGACGCGCTGAGGCGGCCGTTGCATTAAGATGCGGTCGTTGACCCTTTGGTAAGAGTTGCGTCGCCTCCATGCGTAAAACATTGCTCATCGCCGTCCTGGCAGTGCTCTTAATGCCGTTGTTGCCCGTCTCGCAGGGGCTCGCTGCGCGCGATTGGCTGCCGTCCCTGGGCAATATCTTCTCCAAGCCAGCTGTCGGTCTCGGCGACGCGGTGCCCAAGGACACCCTTGAGCTCCTGGTGTTTGAGGTCGAGGGCTGTGTGTACTGCGAAGTCCTGCGCCGTGACGTGTTGCCCCGCTACCGGGCCGCGCCAGCAGGCGCCCAAGCCCCCATGCGCTTCGTCGATATCAACAAGGTCGATACCGATACTTTGGCCCTGCGCGGCGCCCTGCGCGTGGTGCCGACCGTGGTCCTCATGAAGGACGGCAAGGAGGTCGAGCGCATCGACGGCTACACCGGTCACGAAATGTTTTTCCAGCTCGTCGCCCGCATGATCGAGAAGGCGCAGTAACGCCTCGCCGGAACAAGTGTTTGATTGAAATGATGTAAAAAGGGCTGCATCTCGTTTTCCCAACGCCATGCTACCGTGACGAGGTCTGATCACTTTCTTGATCCGCCTCGCGAGTGGACGGGTCTCAGGGGGATACTGATGGATCGTCGTGAATTTCTGACCTCCACGGGTATGGCAGCGGCGGCCGGCGTTGGCGGCGCGGCGCCTGCAATCGCCGCAACCGATGCGGCGGCCACACCATCCCCCCATATCGCCGCACCGCAAAAGCCGCTTCGCCTCGCCCTACCGCAATCGATCGAAACACTCGACACCGGCGCTGCGGCCCATCTGTTGGCGCATCGCATCGCCACCGCGCTCGGCGAACACGTCAAAATTGATGTTGTTTCAGTCGCCACCAGCGGCGCTGAAGCGGTGCGCTCCGGCGCAGCCGATCTCTACTACGGTATCGAAAGCGATCATGCCGGCTTGCACCCCGCGTTCGCGGCCTTCGCGGGCATGCCGCTCGGTGAGCACATGGATGCGCTGCATCACTACGCTTGGCTGATGGCCGGCGACGGCGGCGAAGCCTGGGACGAGTTGTCGGCTTCGTTCGGCATCAAGGCACTTGCAGCGGGCCACACCGGTGCGAGCCAGGGTCTATACAGTGAGCGCATTCTTGAAACCGCGGCCGATCTTCGCGGCCTGCGCATCGCCTGTCACGGCCTCGCCCGTGATGTCGCCGCCGCACTCGGGGCCGAGCCGGTCTCGATTAACAGGCATTTGCCCGGCGGATCGATTTTTGCGCTCGGCATCGACGCGATCGAAACCCTCGGCGTCCCAAGTACCGCCGTGGCTCACTGGCGGCACGGATCTGGCCTCACGCCCGGCGGCATGACGTACGCGCTCGGTATGAGCCGCGATCTGTGGGCCGGCTGGACAAGAGCACAGCAAATCGCCGTCGAAGGGATTGCCGGCGAAGCGTTCGCACGTTCGCTCGCACAGG
>JAPXTA010000075.1:0-25365 GCA_033812735.1 Hyphomicrobiaceae bacterium
AGCTAGGATAGCTCGCGAGGCCGCCTGGGACATAGAGGCCGGCGGATTCGACTGCGGTCCAGCGGTCGCCAAGCTCGACGCCGACGGCATCGGTGTAGCGGTCGCTCTTAGGCAATTGTCGTGCGTGGTGAGCGGCGATGCGATCGCGTGCCGTGTGCAGCGCGTCCAACGTCTTTGCGTCGCATTGCGCCATGGCAGCGCTGATCTCGCTATCGGGGATGCGGATGCCGACTTGATCGAGGTCGAGCTGGTCGAACTTCTTCGTCAGTTCGGCCAAGGCTACGTCGCCGCGGGCGCGAACATCCGCGATGATCTGGCGCACGACGGCGTCGACGTCTTCGGAAATCTCGCGCTTCGTTTCGAGCAGGGCTTTGAAGCGGCGATCGAAGTCGGCGGCGGTCGTTTCAAGTCTCTCGGCCATGCGGCTCACTCCTTGGGCGGCGACCCTGCTCAATTGTTCTTGGTATCGTCGCCGAGATCGTGCTTGGGCGCCGCACGAGCGGCCCAAACCGGCCCGAGATCTTCAAGCACAGCCTCGATGCATTCGACATGCAGGCGGATGGCGCCGCCGCCAGCGAGCAGCAGGGTCACGGTGCCGCCCGGCGTTTCGGCCGGATCGCCTTCGGGTTCGAACTGCGCGGTGAGGACGGCAAAGACCTCGCCCTTGTGCTTCAGGTCGATGCCTTGCACCTCAGCCTTCAACACGCGCTCGAAGCGCAACGCCGTGCGCCGGCGCTGACCGGTGTCCTTGTTGCCGGCCGCCACGCTGCCTGCCCAGTCGAAGCGGTTGACGAGGGCGACGAAGCGGCGCTCGCGCGGCAAATAGGCGAGATCGCCGATGACGCCGACCGCGTCCTGGAGATGGGCTGCAACGATCGTCAGATCCTCGGGATCGAGGGCAAGCAGTTTCAACGAGCCGGGTGTAGTCGCCATGAACCAGGAACATCCAAGGAACGGCGGCGCAACCCGCCGCCCTTCGGTAGATAGCGAGGCGACGCGGGGCGCGCAATGGAGGCCTTTGATCTGACGGGAGGCAGCCCCATCAGGCCTGGTTGACGTCCTTGAAGTAGGGCTCGACCGGGCCTTGCAGCTTGATCGTCAATGGATTGCCCTTGCGGTCGCGGGTATTGCCGACGACGACGCGGATCCAGCCCTCGCTGACGCAGTACTCGAAGACGTTGGTCTTTTCCTGGCCCTTGAACTTGATGCCGACGCCGCGTTCGAGCATGGCCGCGTCGAAATGGGGGCTAGTCTCGTCGGTCGAGAGGCGATCGGGCGGGGTTTGCGCGGGTTTTGTATCGGACATGTGGGATCTCGGGTGGTCGCTTATCCGGCCCCCTGTATCATGAAGGACGCTTGGCCAGAAGGTCGATCTCGATGCTCTCTTTGTGGCGACCTGCTGCGACTTGCAAGCGCAAGGCGGATCGCAAGTCGCTCTTTGTGGCGACCTGCTGCGACTTGCAAGCGCAAGGCGGATCGCAAGTCGCTCTTTGTGGCGACCTGCTGCGACTTGCTCGCGCAAGGCGGATCGCAAGTCGCGGGGTATCACACCGGACGCTTGGCCAGAAGGTCGATCTCGACCAGGGCGTTCACGGCGAGGCCTGTCACGCCGATGCAGGTGCGGGCGGGGAGCTTCCCCTCAGCAAAATAGGTGCGGTAGGTGTCGTTCATCTTGGCGTAGTCGCGCTCGAAATGGGTCAGGTAGACGCGGGCCTGCAGCACGTGTTCGAGGCCGAGGCCGATGCCAGCGAGAACGAGTTTCAGGTTTTCCATCACGCGGTGTGTCTGTGCTTCGACGCCATCCGGTAGCGGCGCATCGGGGGCTTTCGGATCGGTCGGCATTTGGCCTGTGACGAATACCCAGCCGTCGATCTCGGTCGCGTGGTTGAACGGCGCGACGGGGCGCGGGCCATTGGCGACCATATGGAAGATCGGGCTGGTCATGGAGGAAGTTCCTGACGGTCGAGTGGTGTTCCGATCTCGGCACTGAGATCGCCTGCAAGCTGTTCCAGCTTAGCAAGCGCCCCATCGCCGCAGGAGGCCACCTTGCGCGCGCCGCCATTGCTCAAACGCAGGTGGAGCTCGTGCGAGCGCTTCGGATCAAAAGGAGGTGCAACCATCAATGAGATCCGGTCGATGTCGGCGAATGCGATCTTCTCAGTAGTAGAAATTAGAAGTGCGGATGCGGATATCTCCACCTGACGGTGCGCTGCATCGACCGCCACAACATCGCGCCGCGGAAAGACGCCAGCCAGTCCGAACAGGGTCAATGCGAACAGGCCGACAGCGAATAGAGCGGACTGTATGGCAGATGACGTGGGCCAGCCGTTCGCAAGCACCATCAACCAGGCAATTGACGCGCTTGCAACTAGCCCCACCCGGCTCAGCCAGCCTGGCCCAGAACGAACTTGTAGACCTGACTGGCTGCTGATGACCTCAAATGGCACGTGGCGTCACTGCTCCAGCCAGACCGATCCGAGGTCCTGGTTGACGAAGTGGGTCGGTAGCGCCTTCCAGCCTTTTATGGCGACCGAGACCGATACCTGCGAGGATCAGTTTGAGGTTTTCCATCACGCGGCGCGTCTGTGCTTCGACGCCTTCGGACAGCGGCGCATCGGGGGCCTTAGGATCAGTCGGCATCTGGCCGGTTACGAAAACCCAGCCGTCGATCTCGGTCGCGTGGTTGAACGGCGCGACGGGGCGCGGGCCATTGGCGACCATATGGAAGAGCGGGCTGGTCATGGCTTGATCTCCTCGTTCCGAACCAAAATCCCCATTACCGAGCCGATCTCGCGTGCCAACGCTTCAAGACGATGGCGCTCGCCATCACCGCCCGAAGCGACCGGCCGCCACGTGCCATCGCGCAAGTCCAGGCGAAGGTCGTGCGTGCGCGCTTCGTCTTGCGGCGGGACGATCCTCAAGACCACCCGTTCGACCTGATCGAACTCCACCGTCTCACGTGACGTTCGCGTCAACCATCGCCGCCCGATGACGACCGCCCGATCGTCAGAGACAAACATCATGGTTTGATGCGGCTCTAAAATGCCGACCAGTCCGGCGAGAGTCACCAGTGCGACAAGGAAAAGCCCGACAATTCCCTGCCAGAGCGGCACGTCTGGCCAGGGACGAGCGAGCAGCACGCCCCAGGTCGCGAGCGCCAATCCGATGCTGACCACGCGAAGCATCCAACTCATTCGCTCGCGCACGACCAAACTGGACTTGTAGTGATTTACCTCGAACGGCATGCGATTTCGCTCACTGCTCCAGCCAGACAGAGGCGAGGTCCTGGTTGACGAAGTGGGTCGGTAGCGCTTTCCAGCCTTTCATGGCGGAGGAATGGGCGACGAGGCGGCTGTACCAGATGACCGGCACGGCGTAGCCTTCGTTGATGACGGCCGTCTGGATCGCCGCTGCGATCTTCTTGCGGGCAGCCGGATCGGCGGTCGCTTTCAACTCCTCGAACAGCTTGTCGACTTCGGGGCTCTCGTTGTGCGCGACGTTGCGCGGCGACTTCGAGCGCGACAGGAAGGTCAGCAGCTTCGGGCGCGGATCGTCGCTATCGACGCAGAACGTATCGAGCGCGGCTTCGAACTCGCCGGATTGCGTGTTCTTCTTCTGGATCGAGACGTCGAGTTGCTGATGCTCGACGGTGACGCCGATGCGCTTCCATTGATCGACGACGAAGACGCCGACCGGCGTGAACGGCATCGGCGTGTTGCGGTTGAGCAGCTTGATTCTCAGGTCCTTTTGACCGGCCTCTTCGAGAAGCTTGCGGGCTTCGGCACGGGCGGCCTCGATGTCACGCGAATAGCCGGGGAGCTTCGAGAGTTCGTCCGGCGAGAGCGCCAGTTCCGAACCTGGGCGCAGCATGCTGCCGACTGGGCCGACAATGGCGATCTTGCCGAGCGGCGTCGAGCCACCCCAGCGGTCGATCGACATTTGCAAGGCGCGGCGGACGCGTGGGTCGTCGAAGGGCTTCTTCTTGGCGTTGAGGAACACGTCCATGCGGCAGAGCCACGGCGTTTCCTGGACGACGATCTTGTCGCCCATGGCCTGCTTGAGCTGATCGCGTTCAGGCGGTGTCACCGAGCGGAACTCGGCCATCACCTGACCGCCCTTCAGGGCATTCGCGAGCGCGCTCGACTTGATGTAGTAGGCCTTGAAGCCGTCGAGGTAAGGCTTGCCATTCTCGAAGTACTTGTCGAATTTCTTTCCGGTCCACGTCGCACCGTTGACGTGCTCGACGAACGTGAAGGGGCCGGTGCCCATGACCGTCTTCTCCGGGCCACGCGGGTCCTTCGCCAGGAGTGCTGCGCTGTAGACGCAGTTGTAGGGGAGCGCGACGACGTCGAGGAAGTTGGCGTCCGGCTGATCGAGCTTGAAGACGACGGTCGAGGCATCGGGGGTTTCGATTTCAGCGATGTCCTCGAAGACGGCTTTGCGAACGGAAAGAACGCCTTCGGGTGGTTTGCGCAGGCGATCGAACGTGGCCTTGACGTCGGCCGAGGTCAGCGCCGAGCCGTCGTGGAAGGAGACGCCGCTGCGGATCTTGAAGGTGTACGTTTTGGCGTCGGGCGAGACGGTCCAGCTTTCGGCGAGGTCGGGGGCGATCTTCGGGTAGTTGGCCGGGTCGGCCTTGACCAGCAGCGAGTAGTGCGGCGCGAGCACGTGGATGGCGCCGTAGGTGGTCGTCGCGTGGCAGTCGTAGGTCGGGGTGTCACCGGTAACCGCGAACGTCAGAGTGCCGCCCGGCTTTTGTGCCTCGGCAGGTGATACAGCAGCGATGGCCGCAAGGACTGCCGCGGACACGCCGCTCGTGATCGAAGTCCGTAACATGTTTCCTCCGGTTTTCATTTTGGAGGCAGCATATCACGGCCGAAGGGGACCGCCAGTCGGGGCCGATGTGGTTAAGTCAGCGGCGGGCGCGCGAGAGGTGGGCAATGTCCACGGCTTCGAGAAGTTCCTCGCTCCAGTCGAGCGGGTCGACGTCGTCGCCGATGGCGGCATCGGAACGGCGCTTGAGGTCTTCGAGTTGGAGGAAAGCCGCTTCGAGGGCCTGGCGTATCGTCACCTCTTCGGGACCGGGCACGGGAAGCGGCAGGCTGCGGTTGTTGTCGCCGGGGGCGGCGATCTCGTCGCGGGTGCGCTCCAGGGACCGGCGGGCGTTGTCCCGCACCAGGGCCATCGACAATGCGTCGTTCGAGCCATTGGCGGTTTCGACGGAGGCATCAAGGAAGTCACGGGGGGTGCGGGCGATCGTCATGGGGTTTTGTCCTTCTTCATTGTCCCTTAACCAGAGCAAAACAGTCTTAACGAACCGTTACGGCGGGCTCGCCGCGCCTTGACGGGCAAGGCTTGCACCGCGAAAAGACGGGTCTGATGCGACCCGAGAGAAAGCCGATGCCGCCGCATGACAAATCGACCGAGCTGCTGCGCGCGCTTTACGATGCGGCGGTTGCAGCGGCGCATCCGCGGGTCTGCCTGCCACCGTATTTGCCTGAAACGCCTAGGGGTGGGCGGATTATTGTCGCCGGTGCGGGGAAAGCCGATGCGGCGATGGCGGTTGCTACCGAGCAATTCTATGCCCAACGTGGCGAGATCGACCGCGTCGCGGGCTTCGTGACCACACGGCACGGCTTTGCCTTACCGACTAAGCATCTCGAGATCGTCGAGGCGGCGCATCCGGTGCCTGATGCCAACAGCGTGTCAGCGGCCCATCGTTCGATCGACCTCGTCAAGACGGCGGGGCCTGAGGACTTGGTTCTGGTACTGCTGTCAGGCGGGGCCTCTGCGCTCTGGTCGGCGCCGGTCGACGGCGTGTCGGCGGACGAGAAACAGGCGCTGACAAAGGCACTGCTCAAGTCGGGCGCGACGATCAGCGAGATCAATACGGTGCGGCGGCATATCTCGCGCATCAAGGGCGGGCGGCTGGCTGCGGCGGCGTATCCGGCGCGATTGCTGACGCTCGCGATTTCGGACGTGCCGGGCGATGTGCCGGCTGCGATCGGATCGGGGCCGACGGTGGCAGATCCGACAACGCTGGCGGATGCTAGGGCCATTCTGGAGCGATTTCGCATCGTGCCGCCGCCGGGTGTTGCGCGGGCACTTGCGAACCCTGCCAACGAGACGTTGAAGCCCGGTGCGCCGGCGCTCGCAAATGCCCGCTTCGAGATCGTCGCCGCGCCGAAGCAGTCGCTTGCCGTCGCCGCCGGGATGGCCGAGAAGGCCGGCTACAAACCGGTGGTCCTCGGCGATGCGCTCGAAGGCGAGGCACGCGATGTCGGCCGTGCGCACGCCGAACTGGCGCTCGCCGCGAAGCAGCGCGGCGAGAAGGTGGCGATCCTATCGGGTGGCGAGTTTACGGTTACTGTCACGGGGACCGGCTCAGGCGGGCCGAACCAGGAGTATGCTCTTGGCCTTGCGATTGCGCTTGGCGGCGCGCCGGGTATCCGTGCCTTGGCGGCCGACACGGACGGTATCGACGGTGGCGGTGGGTCGGCAACGGATCCGGCCGGCGCCATCGTCCTGCCCGATACGCTCGCTGCGGCACGTTCCCGCCACATCGATGCGCGAGAGCATCTTGCCAACAACGATTCGACGGCGTTCTTCCGCGCCGCCAGCGGTCTGGTGGAAGTCGGGCCGACGCAGACCAACGTCAACGACTTCCGTGTGATTCTCGTAGACCCGTCAGTGTGACCCTCATGACCCGTTCAGCGTTGATGATTGCGATGTTGACGCTGTCGGCGGTGCCCGCTGCCGCAGACCTCAAGCTGTGCAACACCACCGCGAGCCGCATCGGCGTCGCCATCGGCTATCAGGACTCCAATGGCTGGGCGACCGAGGGCTGGTGGAATATCGCTGCACAAACCTGCGAGACGCTCTACAAGGGCACATTGTCGAGCCGCTTTTTCTACGTCCACGCCGTCGATTACGACCGTGGCGGCGAATGGGCCGGACAGTCGTTCATGTGCACGCAGGATAAATCGTTCACGATCCGCGGCGTACAGGACTGTCAATCCCGCGGCTTCAAACGCGCCGGCTTCTTCGAAGTCGACACGGGCGAGGCCAAGGACTGGACCATCCGCCTTACCGATCCAGGCGACGGGAGCGCCAAACCGAAATGAAACGTAATCGCCGGGTCAAGATCGTCGCCACACTCGGACCAGCATCGAGCGAGCCCGAGATGATCGAGCGGCTGTTCCTCGCTGGTGTCGATGTCTTCCGCATCAACATGAGCCACTCGCGGCCGCCGCACGACGGCATTCGCGCGCTGCACGCGGCGGTGCGCAACGCGGAGGCGAAAGTCGGCCGTCCCATCGGCATCCTCTGCGATCTTCAGGGTCCGAAATTCCGCGTCGGCGAGATGACGGGCGGGCGGGTGTTCCTGAAGCAGGGCGATACGTTCCGCTTCGATCATGACGAGACGCCCGGCAACGAGAAGCGCTGCTTCCTGCCGCATCCGCAGATCTTCGAGGCGATCGAGCCCGGTCACATGCTGCTGCTCGACGACGGCAAGATCCGCATGGAAGTGATCGCGAAGAAGAAGCAGTGGATCGACGCCAAGGTCGTCGTCGCGGGGCCGCTCGGCTCGCGCAAGGGCGTGTCGATGCCGGATACCATCCTGCCGATCAGTCCGATCACGGAGAAGGACCGCGCCGACCTCGAGTTTGCGCTGAAGCTCGGCGTCGACTGGGTGGCGCTGTCGTTCGTGCAGCGTGGCGAGGACGTGGCGGAAGCGCGCAAGCTCATCGGCAACAACGCCGCGATCATGTCGAAGATCGAGAAGCCGTCGGCGATCGCGGATCTCGACAACGTCATCGCGCAGTCCGACGGTCTGATGGTCGCGCGCGGTGATCTCGGCGTCGAGATGCCGGTCGAGCGGGTGCCGGGGCTGCAGAAGAAGATCACGCGGCAGGCGCGCGCGGCGGGCAAGCCCGTCATCGTCGCAACGCAGATGCTCGAGAGCATGATCGCCTCGCCGGTGCCGACGCGGGCGGAAGTGTCCGACGTCGCGACCGCTGTGTTCGATGGGGCGGATGCGATCATGCTGTCGGCGGAAAGCGCGGTCGGCCAGTATCCGACCGAGGCGATCGATATGATGAACCGGATCGCCATCGAGGCGGAAGGCGATCCGAGCTACGACGCATTGGTGCATGCGACGCGCACGCCGCCGCAGGAGACGGGCGCCGATGCCATCGCCGCTGCCGCGCATGCGATCGCCGATACGCTGAAGCTCGCCGGCATCATCTGCTATACGGCCACTGGTTCCACGGCGCTGCGCGTGGCGCGCGAACGGCCGGGTCTGCCGGTGGTTGGTCTCACGCCTATTCTCGGGACAGCGCGGCGTTTGGCGCTCGCATGGGGCGTCCACTGCGTGCTGACCAAGGACCCCGAGAACCAGGCGGACATGGTTCGCAAGGCGTGCCGCATCGCCTACGAGGAAGAATTTGCCAAGACCGGCGACGGCGTCATCATCACGGCCGGCATGCCGATCGGCTCACCGGGTGCGACGAACATGATCCGCATCGCCTTCATCGGCGAGGGCGGCACGTCGGTTGCCGAGGGCGTCGATCCGACCCAGCCGGTGGTGAGCAGAGCCTGAGCTTTCATTGCATTCCCGGCCGAGGCGTGAGCCGAGAGCCGGGATCTTTCCTGAGGGATAAAGGCCCCGGATGGCAACGCTGTCGCGTCGCCTCCGGGGATGCAAGAATAATTCTGTAAGTCTCGGAGAGCGCCATGATCGCGGCATGCAACGCTCTTAGGCGTCGTTGAGGGAGGCACGTCGGTTGCCGAGGGCGTCGATCCGACCCAGCCGGTGGTGAGCAGGGGGTAGCGGTGATCGGGACAGTATGGGCCTAAAAACCTCGAGACCAATCACGTTCAAGTCCGCCGAGATGTCCGCAGCGGCAGTGAAAGCTGTGAGACTTGCCGAAGACACCACAAACGCGCTTTTGCGCCAATGGCCGTTCAGAGTTGAGAGCGAGCAGGTCGGCCGCATCACGTCCGACATTCACCTCGAACTCCCGACGGGTAGCGGACACATATTTGTTGTGATGAGTATCGAGGACCTCAATCGATACGCCAAGCTGTCAACACGGGTTGGCTTGGCGGATGGCAGCCTAAACCGAATTGCGGATTGCGATGTATGGTTGAGGTTGAACCTTGATGACGCCACGCTGTCTAAGGTCGTGCCCGCCCGCAATGGGAAGATCTTTTTCAAGAATGGCGGCAGCCCGCAGCACTTTGATCTAGCAAAAGAGGTCGCAGAAGCAGTCGAGCTATTCGTTTCATTGGCAGGAAATTATCGACTCATACATCAGGCGCTCCTAAGCGAAGGCGGTGAGGCTCTTGTCCCTCGCAATGAATGGCGACAACGACTTGTCGTCGCGTGTGGTATCCAGCTTGGCTTACCATTCGCAGAGGTCAAACAGGCGGCAGAAAGCGTGTATCAGCGAGAGCCAGTGATCGATCGCGCTATATCCTGGCTGCTTCAACGGCGACAACCGGCCGCAACTGCTCGCCAGCAGACCCGAGAAACTCGTTGGGCGATATTCATCGAATGCGCAGCCAAAAAACAATCTCGTTGATGCAGTCTTCAGCTTGGTTCTTGCGTTCCCGGCCATGAGCGAAGCGACATGAGCCGGGATCTTTCCTGAGGGGTAAAGGCCCCGGATGGCAACGCTGTCGCGTCGCCTCCGGGGATGCAAGATTAGTCGATCTCAAACACATCAACGATGGTCAATTGACCCAAGTCGGCATCGAGCGATCTGCCATCAGGTGGGCCGAGCGTGAGTGTGATATCTCCGCCTAAAAACATCCCGTCGCGAAAATACATGTCGGCGGTCAGAAGTACTTTGGAGTCCCCTGCGTGCGATTGATTGAGTGCCGACACGCTCGCCGCCCTCGACAATTCATACGGAGCCTTTGCTATCTCCGTCTCGAAGACAATCCGGATGTTTTTCTGTGAGATCACGTCAATCTGCGTCGACGCGTCGATGCCACGCGCCTGCCCCTCGTCGCCAAATAGATGCATTGAAGCCGCCTGAGCCAACAGAATCTCGTGGGACAGCATGCTGCGCTTCACGTGTTCTTCAGTCATGGCATTCACCCCAACCTCAACAGCGGTATCGCCGCGGCGGCCATTGCGACGGCGGCGAGGCGGGCTCTCGTGAAGCGCTCACCGAGGAAGACGACGGCGATGAGGATCGCGAAGACGGCGCTGGTGTCGCGGAGGGCGGCCGAGGGCGCGATGGGCGCGACGCTCCACACCCAGAGGATCAACAGATAGGACACGGACGAGGCAATCGAGGCGGGCAGCGAGATGCGCCACGTCGAGGCGATGTGTTGCAGCGGCGAGCCGAGATGGCGCTGACGCCAGGACATGACGATGCCGTTGGCGATGGAGGCGGTGAAGCCGTAGGCGAGTGCGGAGCCGCTGGCGCGGACGCCGCGCGCATCGCTCATGACGTAGAGCGCGAGCATGACGCCGGAAAGTAGTGTCCACAAAAGCGCGGCGCGGGGGAAGTTCGCGTCGCTCCTGGAGCCGAGCGACAGGATCGCGAGGGCGGTCGCTATGAGTGCGACGCCTGCAAGCCCGGTCAGTGACAGTCTGTCACCCGCGATCAGCGCGGAGAGTGGGACGACGCAGAGCAACGAGACGGCGCGCATGATCGGATAGACCATGCCGAAGCCGCCAATCTCGTAGGCCTTCAACATCGCCATGACGGCAATGAAATTGAGGAACGTCGACGTCGCGATCCATGGCCAGGATTCGACTGCCGGAAAGCCGGTCCAGTAGTAGCCGGGAATGATGATGATCGCGGCGAGCAGCATTTGCGCGGCCATCGTTTCGGTCGGACGCGGGCTCGCCTTGACGGCGGCGTTCCAGCCGGCGTGCAATAGCGCGCTGAACAGGGCGGCGGCGACGTGGATCAGTTCCATGAGGTATCAGCCGAGCCGCCGGTAGTAGAACTTCGTCGCGCAGAGGCCGCCGTGCGGGAGCAATGCGTAATCGGGAATCTCTCCGGCGAGCGTCCAGCCGCAACGTTGATAGAGACGCTCGGCGTCGCCGCTTGCGGTATCGAGCACGAGCAGCGTCTTTCCTCCTTTTCGCGCCGCGTCTTCGGCCGCCTTCATCAGTGCTTCGCCGATGCCACGGCGTCGGGCGCGTGGATGAACGAGCATTTTCGCGATATCGCCGCGATGCGGCTGGTTTTCAGGCTGTGCCAAGACGACCTGCACCGTTCCGACGATGCCGCTTGCGTCCTCCGCGACCAACAAGATGCGATCGCCTCCTGCGGCCTCCTTGGCCATGTGCCACCAGAAGCACAGCGCGGCGGTGCGCGGCAGGGGATGCATGAAGCTCACCGAGGCGCCGTCGGCGACGCAATCGACGAGCACATTGGCCAATGCCTCTTGCTCCGGCTCGGTAAGAATTTTCACGGCGCGAATGTGCACAGTGCCCCTCTCAGCCACGATGTCCCCTTTCGCTGCTGGACAGCACCACCACGTAGCGCGCGGTTCGCGCGGTCGGATTGTGGAAGGCCGTCGGTTGGTCGAGCTTGAAGGCGACGCAATCGCCTGACGTCAGCTTGTACGTCGTCTCGCCGACAGTGAGGTCGATGGCGCCGTCGAGAACCCAGACCTGTTGGTGGACTGGCGTGCCGCGCGTGACCGTCTCGTAGGCGACGTGGGCCTTGGACGGGAATTCGACCTCGACGATCTGGATCGGCGAGCCGGTGCCCGCTGGCGAGACGTTGCGCCTGACGTAGCCGGAGGCCGGATCTTTCCAGAGCGCCTGCGCGGCCCGGCGGGAGACGGGTGAGGTCTCGGCGGTGCCGGGGCGCTCGAACAGCGAGGCGAGCGAGACATCGAGCCCGGCTGCGACTTTCTCGAGGACCGTTGCGGTCGGGCTCGCCTCGCCGCGTTCGATCAGCGAGATCATGGACCGGCTGACACCGCTCGTTTGCGCCAGCGCTTCGATCGATAGGGCTTTGCCGGCGCGCAACGTCTTCACGCGATCGCCGATGCGCCGGTTGAGGTCGTGAGGAAGGTCATCCGCCATAGTGGAGGCAATTTCCATTATAATGGACCACCGGTCAATGGCGCCGTTATTGCCCTTCCCGCCCCCTTCGCTATGGTGCCGCGCTTGCCTTCTCCCAACGCCTCGATGGAGCTTTCATGACCACGACCCCGATCGCATTCGTCGGCCTCGGCGCGATGGGTTTTGCGATGGCGCGCAATCTCGTGCGGCATCAATACCGGGTGACCGGCTTCGATATCCGGGCGGAGGCGATGAAGCGGTTCGAGGCGGAAGGTGGCAGGTCTGCGCCGACCGTACGCGAGGCGTGTGCCGGTGCCGGTATGGCCGTGATCATGACCGTCAATGCGGATCAGGCGGAAGACGTTCTGTTCGCGCAAGGCGGGTGTGAGGCCCTCGCCCCCGGCGCAACCGTGATCGTCATGGCAACCTGCGCGCCGGCCCGCATCGTCGCTATGGCCGATCGCGTGGCGGCGACTGGCCGCAAGTTTATTGATGCCCCCGTCTCGGGCGGCGTGGTCGGCGCGGAAGGTGGAACGCTGGTGATCATGGCGTCGGCGGCCAAGGAGACGTTCGCGGCCAGTGAAGCGATGCTGCGGACGCTCGGTTCCAACCTGTTCTACCTCGGTGAAAAGCCCGGACAGGGCGCCAGCATGAAGATCGTCAACCAGCTGCTGTGCGGCGTTCACATCGCGGTCGCGGCGGAAGGTCTTGCTTTCGCCGAGCGGCAGGGCATCGATCCGGCGCTTGCCCTGAAGCTGCTGTCAGCGGGGGCGGCTGGGTCGTGGATGCTCGGAAATCGCGGGCCGCGCATGGTGAGCGATGATCCGACTGTCTCCAGCTCCGTAGACATCTTCGTAAAGGACTTGGGGCTGGTGCTGGATGCGGGGCGATCGACGAAGATGGGGTTGCCGCTTGCCGCTGTTGCGCACCAGCTGTTCCTGTCCGCCTCGGGCATGGGGCTCGGCGGCAAGGACGATAGCCAAGTCATTGCCGCGTATCGGGCTCTCAGCCCCGACAGGTAGGCGGTGGCATGGCTTGCCATTTGCAAATATTCAGATGGACGAATAGTTTAGTGCAACGTGAGGGCCGGAGCCAAGGCATGGCGAGCATCAATGACGTCGAGTTGGATGTGACGGGCGATCCGCCAGTCGCCGGGGAGACGGCGGCGTCGTCCCTGCTCGCGTCGGCCGAGGAAGCGGCCGAATTGCTAAGATCCATCGGCAGCGCGCATCGCCTGATGATTCTGTGTCTGCTGGCGGAAGGCCCGCTGACGGTGACCGAGATTTGTGCCGCTGCAGGTGTGCGCCAGAGCCTGGCGTCTCAGCATTTGAGCCGCCTTCGGCTGGACGGCTTGGTGAAGGCGGAGCGGCAAGGGCATTACGTGCATTACTCGCTGGCCAAGCCTGTCGCGCGTGAGATCATTTCGATTCTCTACCGCCACTTCTGCGCGCCGAAGCCGTCGGGGCAGGCGTGAGTTTTTGCCTGAACTTTGGCCGCACCTTTGATCGGAGTTATCCAGAGCCTCCTGGTTTTCTGCCGTTCCCTTCGCGGGGACGAAGGGCGTCGCTTGACGCGATAGATTAAGTACATTACAAGAACATTATGTGAATATTTGGTGTTCTTGATGACCCAGACCCACGCCGTTCCTGCCGCTGCATCGATGCGAGACGCTGTCCCCGCGGCGTTCTCTTGCCCCATCGTGGCAGCGGCAGGCGGCGAGGCGGCCTTGCGCCGGCGGCTGCATGCGATCCATCCCGCGGCGATCGGCCAGGAAGCGGCGGCGACGGCCTTCGCGCTCGCTCTGCTTGCCGGGGTGGCTCCGCTGCGTCCGGCGCCCTTGCTATGGGTGCAGGAACGCCAGACCACCGCCGAAGCAGGACGTCCTTATGGTCCCGGCTTCCTGCCCTTTACGATTGCGCCCGAGATGCTCGTGATCGTGCATACGAAGGGGCCGCTCGAAGCCCTTACCGCGGCCGAGATGGGTCTTGAGGAAGCGGGCCTTTCAGGCGTCATCGTCGAGTTGCCGGCGCGCCTGCCGTCCGACATGCTGAAACTGACCAAGCGGTTGTCGCTCAGGGCCGAGGCGCGTGCTGTTCCCTGCCTCATGCTGCATGCGACCCCAGTGCCGACCGACACCTCGGCGGCAACCCGCTGGATGGTCGCGGCGCGTCCGCCTCAGTTCGCTGTGACAGGTGGCGTCACCCTGCCCGACTGGTCGTTGACACTCGACCTCGTCCTCGGCCGCAACCGTTTTGGGCCGCTCGGCCGCTGGGCCGTCCGCTGGGAAGCCACGCCAGAAGCCTCCACCGATCGTTCCAGTGGGTCGCGTCATGTCCCCAATCATCCCCGCTTCACCGTCGTCGAAGCCTCAGCCGCCATCGGTGCGGCGCGAGCGGCGCATTCTCAGTCTCTGGCTACCTCGTCTCCCGACGGACCGGCTGGAGCGGACATCATTCGCCTGGGACGTGCCGCCTGAGGCACGCCCGCCCCTCGCCCTCTCCATGCAGAGCGCAGGAGCGGTGCGCATCGCTGCCGTCAACACGGCCGCAGCCGTTGCGGGGATCCGCTCAGACATGGCGCTCGCCCAAGCGCGCGCCATGCAGCCGGCCCTTGCGATTGCCGAGCACGATCCTGCCGCCGATGCAGCACTGCTCGCCCGCATCGCCGATTGGGCGGATCGCTACACGCCGCTGGTCGGCCGGGTATCTTTTATTCACGACACGCTGCGGCGCGAAAACGCGCCGGATCGCATGTCGCACTCCCCTCGCAACCTGCTGCGGCGCGAAAACGCGCCGGATCGCATGTCGCAGCCGCCCGACGGGCTGCTGCTCGACATCACGGGAGCGGCTCATCTGCAGGGCGGCGAGGCGCCGTTGCTCGCCGACCTCGTGGCCCGTTTGCGACGCCAGGGCTTCACAGCACGGGCTGCCGTCGCCTCAACGCCCGGGGCTGCCCATGCGCTCGCCCGGTTCGGCCGTCACGGCACGATCGCAGCCGCCGCCGACCTCTATCGTCTTCTCGCGCCCTTGCCGGCTGTAGCCTTGCGCATCGGCGATGAGATGGCAGCCACGCTACGTCGCGTCGGCTTGAAGACGATCGGCGATCTCGCGAGCCGCCCACGCGCGCCCCTCGCCGCCCGGTTTGGTCCGCTCCTGCTCCAACGCCTCGATCAGGCCCTCGGCATCGACGCCGAGGCGATCGCCCCCCGCCAGCCGATCGCGCCGGCGATCGTCGATCTGCCGCTCGCCGAGCCGATCTTTCGCGAGGAGGATGTCAGCGAGGCGATCCATCATCTGCTGACGCGCCTTGCAAGCCTTCTCGAAGAGCGCGGCGAGGGCGCGCGTGCGTTGGAGCTTTCACTTTATCGCGTCGATGGTGACGTGAGCCGCCTCGCCATCCGCTCGGTCACGCCGTCGCGTGACGTAGCGCTACTTCAACGGTTGTTCGCCTTGCGACTGCAGAGCCTAGCCGATCCGCTCGACGCAGGCTTCGGCTTCGACCACGTACGTCTTGCCGCGACAGCCGTGGCAAGATGGCAGGACGAGCACCTGACGCTGGCTCGCCTCGCGCCGGAGGGGGATGGCATCGATGGCGCAGGGGCAGCCCGCCTTGCCGACAAGCTCGCCGCACGCTTCGGTGCCGAACGCGTCCTTAGGATCGCTGCAGGCGACACGCACATTCCCGAACAGGCATCGTCCCTGCGCCCCGCGCATGCCCCGCGCCTTCCGGCACTATCACCGGCAGCGGTGACAGCGGCACGCCCCGTGCGCCTGTTCGATCCGCCGGAACCGGTCGAGATCATCGCAGAGGTGCCCGACGGTCCGCCGCTGCGGCTGCGCTGGCGGCGGCGCTCGCTGAAGATCGTTGCGGCGGAAGGGCCGGAACGCATCGCGCCGGAGTGGTGGGCCAGTGAGCTGCGACCAGGTGCGGAGCGGCAGCACCGCGAAACCGGCGCCGAGCCTGGCGGCATCTGGCGGCAACCGCCGCTCGATGCCACGACCCGCGACTATTATCGCGTCGCCGACGAGACGGGACGCCAACTCTGGTTATTCCGCGCAGGCCTTTATCCACGCGCGGATGCATCGTCTCAACCCGATCCCCACGATACGCCGCCGGCCACCCAGCCGCGCTGGTTCGTGCATGGTCTCTTTACATGAGGCGACCATGAAGAGCACAAACGGCACCGCCTATGCCGAGCTCGCAACGACGACGAACTTCACGTTCCTCGCCGGCGCATCGCACCCGGAAGAATTGCTGACCACCGCCGCAGGTCTCGGTCTCAGCGGTCTTGGCATTGCAGATCGCAACAGCGTCGCCGGGGTCGTGCGCGCCTATGCGGCCTTGGGCGACATCAACCGCGCGCGGGCCGAGAAAGGCCAAGGGCCGCTCGATTTTCGCTATCACGCGGGCTGCCGTCTCGCGTTCACAGACGGCACACCCGACATCCTCGCCTATCCGCGCCACCGCGCCGGCTGGGGCCGCCTCTGCCGCCTTCTCACGCGTGGCAATCGCCGCGCTCCGAAGGGCGCGTGTCATCTGACGCGCGGCGATCTGCTCGAGCATGCGGATGGGCTCTCGCTCATCGCCATGCCGTCCACCACCAAGGGCTGGGACGATGCACAGGAAACGGAGGTGGCGCACGCGCTTCGCGATATCGCCGGCAACGGCTTCGTCCGTCTCGCCGTGTCGATGAGCTACACGGGCGAGGATCGCCGCCGTCTTGCCGCTCGCGCCGCTTTGGCCGCAGAGACCCGCGTGCCGCTCGTCGCCGTCAACGACGTACTCTACCATGCGCCCGCGCGGCGCCCACTACAGGATGTGCTGACTTGCATCCGCCTGCACGAGACGCTCGAGACGGCAGGGCGCCGCCTCGAGGCCAATGCCGAACGCCATCTGAAGCCACCGGCGGAGATGGCGCGTCTTTTCCGCGACCATCCTGACGCTGTCGCCGAGACGATCAGGGTTTCCGATGGACTGACGTTCTCGCTCGGCGAACTGCGCTATGAATATCCCGACGAGGTCATCGACGGGTTCTCGAGCCCACAGGAAGCGCTCGTACATTTCACCTATGCCGGTGCCACGCAGCGCTATCCCGATGGTATTCCCGACAAGGTCCGCCTCGCGCTTGCACACGAAATCGCGCTGATCGGCGATCTCGGCTATGCTCCCTACTTCCTCACCGTCTTCGACATCGTCCGCTTCGCGCGCGCCAAAGGCATCCTCTGCCAAGGCCGCGGGTCGGCGGCGAATTCCTCAGTCTGCTTCTGTCTCGGCATCACCGAGGTCGATCCCGACAAGAGCGATCTCCTCTTCGAGCGCTTCGTCTCCGCCGACCGGCGCGAGCCGCCCGACATCGACGTCGATTTCGAGCATGAACGGCGCGAAGAGGTGATCCAGTACATCTACCAGCGCTATGGCCGCGAACGCGCCGGTCTCGCCGCGACAGTCATCAGCTATCGCGCACGCAGCGCCATCCGCGAGGTCGGCAAGGTGTTCGGCCTCTCGAACGATACGCTCGATGCGCTCGCCGGCTCCATATGGGGTTGGGGCGCGGAAGGGCTTTCACATGCCGACACGGGACGTGCCGGCATCGATGCGGCGGCGCCGGGCGTCGCGCAAGCCTTTGCGCTTGCGCATGAAGTGGCGGGCTTTCCGCGCCATCTCTCGCAGCACGTCGGCGGCTTCGTCATGACGCGCGGGCGCCTCGACGAACTCGTGCCCATCCAGAATGCGGCAATGGAGGATCGCACCGTCATCGAATGGGATAAGGACGACCTCGACACGCTCGGCATTCTCAAAGTCGACGTCCTCGCGCTCGGCATGCTGACGTGTCTCAAGAAATCATTCACGCTGCTCGAACGTCATTATGGGCGACCGCTTACGATAGCGGCGATCCCGGCTGAGGATCCGGCCGTCTACAAGATGCTTCAGCGGGCGGATTCGCTTGGCGTGTTCCAGGTCGAGAGCCGCGCGCAGATGTCGATGCTGCCGCGCTTGAGGCCTGCGAAATTCTACGACCTCGTCATCGAGGTAGCGATCGTGCGGCCGGGGCCGATCCAGGGCGATATGGTGCATCCCTATCTGCGCCGCCGCAATGGATTGGAACATGTGAGTTATCCGAAGGCGGAACTCGAGGAGGTACTCGGCAAGACCCTCGGCGTGCCGCTGTTTCAGGAACAGGCGATGCGGATCGCGATCGTCGCGGCCGGTTTCACGCCATCGGAAGCCGACCGCCTGCGCCGTGCCATGGCGACGTTCCGCAAGGTTGGGACGATCGGCACGTTTGCTGAGAAGATGGTCGAGGGCATGGTCGCCAACGGCTATCCGCGCGACTTCGCCGAGCGCTGCTTCAAGCAGCTCGAAGGTTTCGGCGAATACGGTTTTCCGGAGAGCCACGCGGCGAGCTTCGCGCTGCTCGTATACGCGTCATCGTGGGTGAAGTGCCGTTATCCCGACGTGTTCTGCGCGGCGCTGCTCAATGCGCAGCCGCTCGGATTTTACGCGCCCGCACAGATTATCCGCGACGCGCGCGAGCACGGCGTCGAGATCCGCCCCGTGGATATCAATCTGTCGGGGTGGGACGCGGATCTGGAGAGTGGGCAATCGGCAATCGGCAAATCGGTTTCGGTTTCGGGCACGACTGCCGATTACCGATTGCCGATTACCTCGCTCCATCCCCGCAACCGCGGCATGGCCGGCGATATTCTCTCGACGCGCGCCGTCCGTCTCGGCTTTCGCGAGATCAAAGGTCTGCGCCAGGATGCAATCGAGAGGATCGCCGCAGCGCGCGGCAAGGGTTACGACAGCGTGCGCGATCTTTGGCTGCGGACTGGCCTCGACCGCGCCACACTCGAACGTCTTGCCGATGCCGACGTGTTCGGCTCGATCGGGTTGTCGCGCCGCGATGCGTTATGGGCGGTGAAGGCGCTCGGCCGCACCGGCGACGACGGGCAGGATCTGCCGCTGTTCGGCTCGGCCGACAATCACCGCCGCGAACCCGATGCGCATCTGCCTGCCATGCCGCCCGGCGAGGAAGTCGTGAACGACTATCGCTTCCTCAGGCATTCGCTCAAGGCGCATCCCGTACAATTCGTGCGGCCGATGCTCGACGCGCGCCGGGTCGCGCCGAGTGCGCTTTTGGATGCCATGCCGACCGGACGGCGCATTTCGGTCGCCGGACTCGTGCTGGTGCGTCAGCGGCCGGGCACCGCCAAGGGTGTCATCTTCATGACACTCGAGGATGAGCATGGCATCGCCAACGTCATCGTCTGGCCGAAGGTGTTCGAGCGCGACCGCCCGATCGTGCTCAGTGCCCGCTTCATGATCGTGCACGGCCGCTTGCAGAACGAGCATGGCATCATTCACGTCATTGCCGATCGTATCGAAGACCAGACGCCGCTACTTATCGCGCTCTCGGAAGACGCGGCGCCGATCGAGACACTCGCCAATGCGGATGAAGTCAAGCGACCGGTCAGTAACGGGCCGGACCGGCGGATTGCCGCGGACCTCAAGCGCAAAGAGCGCATGCGGCAGCCCGCGGGTCAGCCTATAGACGATCGCACCGGCCAGCTCGATCTCCTCGATGCCACGGCGATGGCACTCGACGTTCCCGCGCGGGCGACGGCTCACGCCTTACCGAAGGGCAGGAATTTCAGATGAGTTGATACCGCTTCACTCCTACCGCTCTTGACCAATCTGTGCGATCGCCGTCCCATGGGGTCGTCACGACCGGAGCCATCCATGACCGCAGCAGAAACCGCTCGAAGCGCCAATACGCCAACCACCGGAGCCGCCAATCGCCCTGCCGCGCGGTCCGGCTCGTCGGCCATCGCGCCGGATACGACGGGGCAGAATTTCTATGCCCTCGACCGCTCGTTGCAGGACCTGCTCGCGATCCATCTGCCCGACACTCTGCTTACGCATCTGGAGCCGCATCTCCAGCGCCTCGGTGCACTTGCCGGCAACGAACTCGATGCCTGCGCCCGGCTCGCCGACCGGCACACGCCGATCCTGCATCAACGCGACAAGTTCGGCGCCGATGTCCAATCAATCGAGTACCATCCGGCCTATCGTGAGCTCGAGCGCGCGGCCTTCGGTACGTTCGGCATCCATGCGATGTCGCACGCCAAGGGCATTCTCGGTTGGCCATCGACGTACCCGGCCGCCGCCAAGCACGCCTTCACCTACCTCTTCAACCAGGCCGAGTTCGGCTTGGGCTGTCCGATCAATGTCACAGACGGCGGCGCGATGCTGCTGTCGCGTTTCGGCAGCGACGCATTGAAGGCGAAATATCTGCCGGGTCTCATCACCACCGACATGGCCAAGCTGACGCAGGGCGCTCAGTTCATGACCGAAAAGGAGGGTGGATCGGACGTCGGCTCGCTGACGACGGTCGCGAAGCAAGACGGCGACCACTATCGGCTCTACGGCGAGAAATGGTTCTGCTCGAACGCGGATGCTCCCATCGCCATGCTGCTCGCCCGGCCCGAGGGCGCGGTTTCCGGCACGCGCGGGGTCGGCCTTTTCCTGATGCCGCGATGGCTCGACGACGGGTCGCCCAATCACTACCGGATCGTCCGCCTCAAGGAGAAGCTCGGCACGCGCTCGATGGCGTCTGGAGAGATAAAATTCGACGGCGCCATCGCCTATGCCGTCGGGCGGATCGACCGCGGCTTCGTGCAGATGGCCGAAATGGTCAACTGGTCACGATTGTCGAATGGCGTGAAATCGACCGCGCTCATGCGCCGGGCGTTGCATGACGCCATGACAGTCGCCAACGGCCGCAACGTGTTCGGCAAGCGGGTCATAACCTTGCCGCTGGCGCGTCGGCAGCTTCTGAAAATGCTGGTGCCGCTCGAACAGGCGTTGTCGCTCTGTTTCGTGACGGCCGATGCGCTCGACCGGGCCGAGAACCCGAGCGCGCCCAGTCAAGATGCGGCGGCACTTCTGCGCATTCTCACGCCGGTTCTGAAGTTCCGTTCGACGCGGGACGCGCGGCGTGTGACGGGGGACGCGCTCGAGTTCCGCGGCGGTATCGGCTACGTCGAGGAGTTTGCGCCGGCACGGCTGTTGCGCGACGCGCACCTCGGTTCGATCTGGGAGGGGACAAGCAACATCGTCGCGCTCGACGCCATTACGCGTGCGGTTGGCCGGCACAGTGCGGAGAGTGCGCTGTCGGCCGATCTCCATTCGCGGATCGCGGAGACACGGATCCTGCCGGCGCCTTATGCGGATACCTTGAAGCGGCTGGTGGACAAGGCGATCGGGAATGCAGCGGACGTTGCGCGGCATGGCGAGCGCGAAGCGCAGGCACGGACGGCCACGACGCTCCTCTATCATGTAGCAAGCGCCGTCACGCTCGCCTGGGAAGGCGGGCGCATTCACGAGCGGCGCGGGGACGCCACGCGGCTGCTCTATTCACGGCTCGTCGTCGATCATCATCTCACCGAGCGCGATCCGTTCGCGCCAACGCATGCTGCCGGCGAGGCGTCGGTCGCGGCCGCGCTGCTCGGCGAGAAGAGTTTCGCGCTCGCGGACATCCAGGCGATGATCAATCCCTGACGCCGTCATAGCAAGGCGTGGCGATTTCAGTTGTGGCGACTGGAAATCTGCTCGCGCGCGAGAACGAGGATCTCTGCGCCTGTCTCCGGCATGTCCTCTCCCTTTTCGAGCAGGCGCTCGACGGCGAGCGACAGCGACGCAACCGCATCCTGCCGAAGGACGACGGATTGTTCTGGGTTCTCCGCGATTTCGATCAAGGCTTTCATCAGAACCGGGCTGTCCTGCTCTGCCAGCACATCGGCCGCGAGTTGCACAGCGACGTGCTGTGCATGGCCGTGCTCGTCAAAGTGGGTCCGCCGGCAGAGTTCGATCAGTTTCGGGATATGATTGGCGGTCTCGTTCAAGAAGCGGACAAGGCCTTTGAGCGCCCACGCGGCGACGAATGGATCTTCGGTCGCGTTCATCACTCGGATCAAGTCGGCGCGAAATCGCGGATCACCGGTCTTGGCGAGTATGGCGACGGCGCGCGCAGCCTCGTCGCCAGCAAGTCGCTCCTGCGAGATCGGCATGTACGCGCGCACGTATCGTTCTTCGTCGGCCGTCAGTGGGTGGCCAAGACGTCTTTGAAAGAGGGCGTCGAGCGACAAACCAGTCATCAAACCATCTCATACGTGCAAACGGCCCGCATCGTGAGATGCAGGCCGTCTTGTTCAAGCGTACGACGCCAACTCAGTTCTTCTTTGCTGGCGCAGCGGGGGCCGTCGCAGCCGGTGCAGGCGCGGCGGGGGCCGCGGCGGCGGCGGCCTTCTTCATGTCCTGCATGCACTTGCGGCGGAAGGAGCGGCGTTCGGTGCGCTTTTCCTTGCCTTTCAGGCCGGCCTCGTCGGCCTTTTGCGAGCAGGCGAGGCTTTCCGTCGAGCGCGGCTTCTTTTCCTTGGCGGCTTTGGCAGCCTTCGCCGGGGCGGGGGCGGCCGCGGGCGGGGGCGTTACTGTCGGCGCAGGTGCGGGCGGCGTCTGGGCCAGGGCGGCGCCGATCATCGACAGCGACGCGAATAGGCCGATCGTGGCGGTACGGAGGGTCATTAGGTCATTTCCTGATCGAGGTCTGAGCAGCGGTCGCAGATCGCCTGCGACTCGCCCCGAGGTTGTTCTACCGCCCCCGGCGCGCCACAGGAAGTGCTACGCGTTGTCCAAACGGTCGCGGGATGCCGTTTCCGTCTCGGCCAAGTCCCGCTTGGCGCCGGACGCGAGACCGACCGGCAGGAGCCGGGCGCGTCGCTGCGGCACGGCCTCGACCAGCGGAGCGACTGTCTCCTTGCGGGCTTCGACGATCAACAAGCCCGAGAAGGATGGCCAGAAGCGGCTGCCGACGCGCTCGAAGGCTATTGCCGAGCGAACGAACAATGGATGGGTGACCGGCGGCACGTGCAGTGCGCCGCTCCAGTCGATGGGCAAGAACATCGCATTCTGCAGAAGGCGTTCGAGTTGCCCCCGGCTGTAGGGTTGGCCGTGACCGAACGGCGTGACGTCGCGGCGCGACCACAGGCCGCGCCGGTTCGGCACGACGAGCAAAATGCGGCCCTCGGGCTTCAGAACGCGCCACATTTCACGCAGCAAGTTCGAGGCGCGCGCACCAGCACCTTCCAGGAGATGGACGACCAGCAGCCGATCGACAGAGTTATCGGCAAGGGGAAGCTGATCTTCGTCGACCATCACGGAGCGAGAGCGGCCATTCTGCGGCCAGACGAGGGCGCCTTGCGACGCTGGCATCAACGCGCCAACGGCCTGCGACTGCCCTTGGAAGGATCCGAGGAATGGGGCGGCATGTCCGAGCCCGACGACAGTCAATCCCTCGGTGCGCCGCCAGCGTCCGCGCACCCGGTTGGCGATGATGCGCCGCGCCACGGCACCAAGCGGCGTGCCGTAGAACTGGCGGAGTTCTGCAACGTCGATGTCCATTTCGACCTTTGCCGTGTCCAGGACAGCTCAGCCGCCGACCGCGACACGAGCAGCCCTTGGCGTCCGGAATGCTGCCCGCAGCGCGACATTGCAAGCAAAATCCTACGACGCAACGACGGCGCGGCACCCGAGGGGCACCGCGCCGCGACGTCATCGCTTCAGCAGATCAGATGTCCACATCGCCGCCACCGCCGGCATCCCAGGAGTTGTCGGCTTCGTCGTAGGTCTCCTGATAAGCGCCGGGGTCGTTGCCGGGATCATTGTTGTCGGCGACGGGCTCGTTCGCCGATTGACTGGAGGTATCGGCCGCAGGTGCGGACGACTGACCAGCGGCATGAGCGGCGTTGCCGCCAAGCATGCCCGAGATCGCGTTGGCCGCGAGCATGCCGCCAGCGACACCAGCCGCCGTCGCCATAGCGCTACGCATGAAACCGCCGCCTGCCGCCGCCTGAGGCTGCTGCATCATGCCGGCAGCGCCAGGACGGGCGCCCCATGGGCCCCCTGCCGGTGCGGCGCCCATTGCCGGAACGCTGGTCGCGCGTGCAGCGGGCTGTGGCGCGGGCTGGCGCGAGCCACCGCCGAAGAGGCCGCCGAGGAAGCTGCCGCCGCCGGACTGTTGAGGCGCCGGTCGCGAGGCTACGCTTTCGAGTTCGCGCACTCGCTGCTCCAATTCTTCGACGCGCGATTGCGTCTGCTGGAGCGCTTGCTCTTGAACGAGCACGGACTGCACGAGCATATAGCCGGCGTCGGGGTTCTGACGCGCAAGCTGACTGATGAGTGCGTCCGCCTCGGCATCCTTTTGCGGCGGCCCGAAGCTGCGCATGCGATCGAAGAGGTCGGTTATCAGCTGTCGTTCGTTCGGTAGCATGTCGATTTGTCCCTTGGGATCAAGTCTCGGCCTATGGCCTGCCATATGTAGGTTGCGCCGGACCTGGTACAACGGCATCGGCGGCCATTCGCCGACCAGATTGCTTGGCGAGAGCCGATTTACGATCGACACTTCAGGGGGTTGGCCTTGAGGTGGATCGAAGAAATAAATCAAACCGAGTGGCAGGCCAAGTCACGGGCCAAGTGACGTGGTTATGTGACGGGCACGGCGGAAGGGCCGCCAGAACCGGTGGTTCTGGGCGGGCCCGGCCGTGGACCGGGATCAGAGTGATCCGAGCTTGGCGTACTTCTCAGCGAGCAAGTAGTAGAAGGCGACGCGCGACTTGTTCTTGTCGCCTTTCATCGTCTCGCAAACCTGCTTGATAGCCGCATCCAATTCGGCGTCGGTGTTGGGCAGGGCGAGCTTCTTCTTGCACCAGCCGTCACGGACGCGGGCAAGTTCGTCCTTGGACGAGCAGGCGACCATCTGCGTGTCGAAGCCCTTCATGGCGATGCCGAGGTGCTTGATGATCGCGGCGATATGCTTGTCGTCGGCATTGGGCGCGTATTTTTTTACGTCGGCTTTGTGATCGACTTCCATGCTTGGGTCTCCCTTTCGGCTCAAGTAATGCTCAAGTCATTCGGTTCCAGCTTCAGGCGAGTTCCGCCGCACCGGCCGAAGTCGCGGAACGGAAGGCGCGGTAGCTCGCGACGATGCGGCCCGACAACGAGTCCGTGGCTGCGAGGTGGTCGAGCGTCTGCCGGGATGCCACCTCGATCGCTGCTTCGAGCTGCTCGTCCATCGCCGTCGCGATTGGCCAGCGACGCAGCCGACCAAGCCGCGTGACCGTCGCTCGATGGATGGCCGCCTGTGCGAGCGAACGTGCGAACGCTTCGCCGGCAATCCCTTCGACGGCGATTTGCTGTGCTCTTGTCCAGCCGGCCCACAGATCGCGGCTCATACCGAGCGCGTACGTCATGCCGCCGGGCGTGAG
>JAPXTA010000076.1:0-25303 GCA_033812735.1 Hyphomicrobiaceae bacterium
CGACGGCAACCGACAAACGAAAACGGCCACCTCGCGGTGGCCGTTTTTGTTTTGCGATGTTTCAACCTGCTGCCTGCCGAGCGGCAGAAAGCCGATCAGTCTTTCTGCTCGCGCTTGGCCTTCAAGATATCGACCATGCGGCGGTCGACGTACTCGCCGACGACCTTCACGAGATCCTCGGTCTTGTTCTCGAAGAAATGGTTGGCGCCCGGGACAACCGCGTGTTCGAGCTTGATGCCCTTCTGCACCTTCGTTTTCACGGCCATGTCGGCGACTGAGGCGGTCGGCACGACGCGATCCTTCTCGCCGTTGACCAGAAGACCGGACGAGGGACAGGGCGCGAGGAACGAGAAGTCGTAGAGGTTCGCTGGCGGGCCAACGCACACGAAGCTGTCGACCTCGGGCCGGCGCATCAAAAGCTGCATCGCGATCCAGGTGCCGAACGACACCCCGGCGATCCAGCAGCAAGAGGAATCTTGGTTCTGGAGCTGGAGCCAGTCGAGTGCGGAGGCGGCGTCCGACAATTCGCCCGGGCCGTTGTCAAAATAACCCTGGCTGCGGCCAACGCCGCGGAAGTTGAAGCGCAACGTCGAAAATCCGCGCTCCACGAACGCGTAGTAAAGCGCATAGACGATTTGATTGTTCATCGTCCCGCCGAACTGCGGATGAGGATGCAGGATCATGGCGATCGGCGCATCGCGGCGCTGCTCGTGATGGTAGCGCGATTCAAGGCGACCGACGGGTCCGTTGATGATCAGTTCTGGCATGTAGACGCCTTCGTTTTAGACCTCGGAACCGGGCACGGCGCCCGCTTTGCGAGATGGATTTACCAGTTTTAATTTTCAAGACTGCGGTGCCGCTGCCTCTGGATATGCCGCTTGCGACGGGGCTCTCGCCTCTGGCGAGCGTTCAGACCGGATTTACAGTCTCCCAGGCCCACGAAAATACTTGACTGCGACACTCGGCATTTCCATATAAGCGGTACTTAGAACAGTTCGAAAGAAGACTGTTCGCGCGCCCCTTCTGTGCGGATCTGGCCGCTCATGTCCGGCGGCGCGGTACATAGCATGAGAGTGCCAGTCAATTGCAAGCTTCACGAGCGGTGGCTCGGGTGCGTTCGACGGAGTAGCAGTCCGGTGGAGTTGAATACGCGAGGTCGGTACGCGGTGATGGCGATGACGGACATCGCCCTGCGCACTGGTGCTTCCGGCGCTGCCGAGGATGCGGTGCCTCTATCCGCCATCGCCGATAGCCAGCACATCTCGCTCGCTTATCTCGAGCAGTTGTTCGTCAAATTGCGCCGTGCGGGGCTTGTCGAGAGCGCGCGCGGAAGGAGCGGCGGTTATCGGCTCAGCCGCCCCGCGGCTTCGATTTCGATCGCGGATGTGCTCGCCGCCGTAGAGGAAGGCGTGCGCATGACGCGATGCCACGGCGAGGACGCGTCTCCGTGCGTCGCCGGTCAACGCTGCATCACTCACGGGCTTTGGGAAGCGCTCGGCGAGAACATTCAGGATTTTCTGTCGAACGTCAGTCTTCAGGAGGTCGCCGACGGCGGGCCATCGCGGGCGCGGCGTCTCACCGAATTGGCGGCGCCACGGGTGTTGTTCAACGGCGGGGTCGTCTAGCGATGACCGCACTCAGTGACCATAGGCCTGGCGGGACCGAGGGTGTCGTGCACCAGCGGGCTTACCTCGACTGGAACGCTACGGCGCCGCTGTCGCCGGCGGCGCGTCGTGCCATGATCGCTGCGCTCGATCTCGTCGGCAATCCGTCGTCCGTTCATCGCGAAGGCCGCACTGCGCGCGCCGTGATCGATGCGGCACGCGAAGATATCGCTGCACTCGCGGGCGCATCACCCGCCGATATCGTTTTCACGTCCGGTGCCACTGAAGCGAACGCCACCGTGCTGTCCGTTGGCTGGGACACCATCTTTGCTGCCGGCGTGGAGCACGACAGCGTTACCGCAAGCGTGCGAGCCTCCAAGGCGCGAACAGTACCACTTCCGGTCGGACAAGACGGGCTTGCCAATGGCGTTGCATTCGCCAAAGAGGTCCTCGGCGGCAGCGTCCCGCTCGGCCGCGCGCTGCTCTCGCTTCAACTCGCCAACAATGAAACCGGCGTCATCCAGGCCGTCAGCGACTTCGCGGCTCTTGCCCGTTCGCACGGTGTGGCCGTTCATTGCGACGCTGTACAGGGCGCGGGCCGGCTGCCTCTTTCTCTCAATCAATTGGGCGTCGACTACCTGACGCTCTCCGCGCACAAGATCGGCGGCCCGAAAGGCATTGGCGCTCTCGTCATTCAAGATGGCTCGCCATTCGCACCACTCATTCGCGGCGGCGGTCATGAGCGCGGACGCCGGGCTGGAACAGAAAATGTTGCTGCCATCGCAGGTTTCGGCGCCGCAGCGGCGGAAGCGCGGCAGGCTTTGGCTGCCGTCGATCAGATGCGCGTGTTGCGCGACCGGCTCGAAGATGGCGTGCGGCGTATCACGCCTGCGGCAGTCATCGTCGGGGCGCAAAGTCCACGTCTGGCCAACACGTCATGCATCGCGCTGGCGGGCCAGGCGGCTGAGACCCTCGTCATCAAGTTCGATCTCGCTGGTATCGCCGTCAGCGCCGGGTCGGCTTGTTCGTCCGGCAAGGTTGGCAAGAGCGCCGCGCTCGCCGCGATGGATCTACCGGACGACATAGCTCGTAGTGCGATACGTGTGAGTATCGGACCGACGACCACATCAGCAGACGTCGATGCGTTTCTAGCGGCCTGGAGCTCGGTTACACGACGCCCGGCCAAAGCGGCTTGAGCGCAGAGGGATTGTAGGAAAAGATCATGGCAGCGGTTCAGCAGACGATCGAACAAGTCAAGGCGCTCGACGTCGACCAGTACAAGTACGGCTTCGAGACGAAGATTGAGAGCGTCAAGGCTCCCAAGGGTCTCGACGAGAGCACTGTTCGCTTCATCTCGGAGAAGAAGAGCGAGCCCGCCTGGATGCTCGAATGGCGTCTCGAGGCGTTCCGCCGCTGGAAGGCGATGGAAGAGCCCACCTGGGCAAAGGTCAGCTACCCGAAGATCGACTTTCAAGATCTCTATTATTACTCCGCGCCGAAGGGTACCGAGGGACCGAAGTCGCTCGACGAGGTGGACCCCGAGCTGCTGAAGACCTATGCGAAGCTCGGCATTCCGCTGAAGGAGCAGGAGTTGCTTGCGGGCGTGCGTAAGCCTGGGGAGAAGAGCGAACTCGACCAGGACGCGGACGGCTATCAGCAGATGGCCGGCAAGGTCGCCATCGACGCGGTGTTCGACAGCGTCTCTGTCGCCACCACGTTCCGCAAAGAACTCGCCAAGGCCGGCGTCATCTTCTGCTCGATCTCGGAAGCCCTGCGCGAGCATCCCGATCTCGTGAAGAAGTACCTCGGATCCGTAGTGCCGCAGACCGACAACTACTACGCCGCGCTCAACTCGGCGGTATTCTCGGATGGCTCGTTCGTCTATGTGCCCGAAGGCGTGCGCTGCCCGATGGAGCTGTCGACGTACTTCCGCATCAACGACAAGAATACGGGACAGTTCGAGCGCACGCTCATCATCGCCGACAAGGGATCTTACGTCTCCTATCTCGAGGGCTGCACCGCGCCGATGCGCGACGAGCACCAGCTGCACGCGGCCGTGGTCGAGCTGATCGCGCTCGACGATGCCGAGATCAAGTATTCGACGGTCCAGAACTGGTATCCGGGCGACAAGGACGGCAAGGGCGGCATCTATAACTTCGTGACCAAGCGCGGCGACTGCCGCGGCAAGAATTCGAAGATCTCGTGGACGCAGGTCGAAACCGGCTCGGCCATCACCTGGAAGTACCCGAGCTGCATCCTGCGTGGCGACGGTTCGCGCGGCGAATTCTATTCGATTGCGATTTCCAACGGCCGCCAGCAAGTCGATAGCGGCACCAAGATGATCCATCTCGGCAAGAACACGTCGAGCCGCATCATCTCGAAGGGCATTGCCGCCGGCTATTCGCAAAATACCTATCGCGGCCTCGTTTCCGCACACCGCAAGGCGACCGGCGCCCGCAACTTCACGAATTGCGATAGCTTGCTGATCGGCGATAAGTGCGGCGCGCACACGGTGCCGTACATCGAGGCCAAGAATTCCTCGTCGCATTTCGAGCACGAGGCGACGACATCCAAGATCTCGGACGACAAGCTGTTCTATTGCCAGCAGCGCGGCTTGTCAGAAGAAGAAGCAGTTGCGCTCATCGTCAACGGCTTCGTGCGCGACGTACTACAGCAGCTCCCCATGGAGTTCATGGCGGAGACACAGAAACTCATCGGCATCAGCCTCGAGGGCAGCGTCGGTTGAGCATCGCAGACGAACCGCGCCCCACGAAGCGCGGCGGATAAAGACAATCGTCCAGCCCGCACTAGGGCAACCGGGGGACGAGTTAGATTGTTGGAGGACATAGTGATGCGTGATGCGGCAGATGTAACAGGCAAAGTGGTGACGGCCCGATTGATGCGGGACATGGATGTGCTGGAAGCTCAGCGCCGCAATGCGCTGTCGGTGACCAAGCCCGGTCTGTCACTGGTGAAGGGTGATACGGTCAATGTCGTCGAGACGTTCGACTCCGGCTCGGCGTTCCTTGTCGAGTTCACGAAGGGCGGGAAGCCGAAGAAGGATTCATGCGACTGGATGGGCGTCGTCTATCCGGCCGAGATCGAGGTCGTGGACGTGGCAATTAAGAAGTGAAGCCAATGTCGAAGCGGTGGTTCAAGCCTGCGTACGGCCTACACGGTGAACTTCAGCCCGCGAGTTGGCAGGGTTCGCTGTGCGCCATAGCGCTGGTCGCTGGGTTGACCGGCTGGTCGATTGCGTTCTTCGGAACAGCTTTCGGCCACGTGCTTTCATGGCCTCAAACGGTTGTCTGGCTCGGCGGTGTCATCGCGATGGGGATCGCCTACACCGTGGTTCAGGCAAAGACTTCCAAACGCAATAAGAATTGACGTCATCAAGCTAGGAACGGTGTCCGCTTCGGGCGCCGGAGGACAAAGTCGAATGCTCGAGATCAAGAACCTGCACGTGAAAATCGCCGGCGAAGACAAGGAGATCCTCAAGGGGATCTCCCTCACCGTGCCCAAAGGCGAAGTGCATGCGATCATGGGGCCGAACGGCTCCGGCAAGTCCACCCTCGCCTATGTGCTTGCTGGCCGGGAGGACTACGAGATCACCAGCGGCGATATCCTGTGGAATGGCGAAAGCATTCTCGCGATGGAACCCGACGAGCGTGCCGCGAAAGGTGTCTTCCTGGCGTTCCAGTATCCGCTGGAGATTCCCGGGGTCGCAACCATGACGTTCCTGCGCACCTCGCTCAATGCGACGCGCAAGAAGCGCGGCGAGAAGGAGCTGACGACGCCTGAGTTTTTGAAGCTCGTGAAGGCGAAGGCTGCCGATCTCGGGGTCAAGGACGAGATGCTGAAGCGGCCGCTCAACGTCGGCTTCTCAGGCGGCGAGAAGAAGCGCATGGAAGTGCTGCAGATGTCGCTTCTGGAGCCGTCGCTCGCGGTGCTCGACGAGACCGACTCAGGCCTCGACATCGACGCCATCCGGATCGTGTCGGAAGGCGCTAACAAGCTGCGCTCAAAGGACCGGGCGATGCTTGTCATCACGCACTATCAGCGTCTCCTCAACTACATCGTGCCGGATAAGGTCCACGTACTCGCACACGGCAAGATCCAGAAGACGGGCGGCAAGGAACTTGCGCTCGAACTCGAGAAGTCTGGTTACGCCGCGTTCCCCGGCAAAGCCGCCTGAGTCTGCCGCCGTCGAAGACGTCCCATTCACTCGGAGTTTACGGACAGCCCATGTCCACTGCCGTCATGAAAACAGGCATTGCAAAGACGCCGGCCGAAATTGCGATCGCCGAAGAATTCGATCGCATTGGCGGCAAGTTGCCGGGCGGTCGCGCGGTTAGCGCCGCGCGGCGCGCTGCCATGGCCTCGTTCCGCGAAAACGGCTTGCCGCATCGCCGGATCGAGGAATGGAAGTACACCGACCTGCGCAACGTCCTGAAAGAGTCGCTGCCGCTTGCCGTCGCAGACAATGCAACGATCACGGTCGATGACCTGAAGGCCGCCATGGGGCCTCTCGCCGCCGTGGACGCGCACCGGTTCGTGCTGGTGAATGGCCAGCACCGCCCCGAGTTGTCCGAGATCGGCGCCCTCGACGGCATCGACGTACGGCCGCTCGGTGCCACGCTGAAAACGATGGAGGAGGACGCCGCGGTCCGCATCCTGAAATCGCCGGCGCCTAAGGAAGAGACGGTCGGCGCCCTCAATGCCGCGCTTGCGACAGACGGCGTGATCATTAGTGCCGCTCGCGGCGCGAAATCGGACAAGCCGATTTTCGTCGTCCACGTCACGGCCGGCAAGGAGCCGCGCCACGTCGCGCTGCGCCATACGATCGGCGCACTCGACGAGGCCGATCTGACTGTCGTCGAGTTGTACATCAGCGCCCCCGGCGCGATCGCGGGCCACATCAACACCGCCGCCGAGATCGGCCTTGGCCGCGGCGCGCAGGTCCGCCATACCGTGCTTACGCTCGGCGGCAACGTGCACATCTCGTCGGCGGCGCCGACGCTCGGCGCGGAAGCGCGCTATGCTGCGTTCCACTTCACGGCGGACAGCCAGGTTGTGCGCAACCAGTCGTTCCCGGTGTTCGCCGGCGAAGGCGGCAAACTCGATTTTTCCGGGGTCATGCTCGGACGCGGCAGCAGCCATTGCGACACGACGCTCGTGATCGATCACGCGGTTCCGGGCTGCGAGAGCCGCGAGTTGTTGAAGGCCGTGCTCGACAACCGGGCGCGCGCCGTGTTCCAGGGCAAGGTCATTGTGCGGCCCGACGCGCAAAAGACCGACGGCAAACAGATGGCTCAGGCGCTTATGCTATCTGAAGATGCGGAGTTCGATTCGAAGCCGGAGCTCGAGATTTACGCGGACGACGTGGTCTGCGGACACGGTGCGACCTGCGCCGAGATTGATTCCAATATGATGTTCTATCTGAGGGCACGCGGCATTCCGAAGCCGGAGGCGCGTGCGTTGCTGATCGAGAGCTTCATTGTCGAGGCGGTCGAGAAGGTCGAAGACGAGGCGTTGCGTGAAGCACTGGCGACGGTTGCCCGCGACTGGCTTTCCAAGTTGGCTTGAATTTACAGGTGCTGCAGATTTGCGGCGCAGGACGGAACAGGATGCAGGACAGCTCACCCCATACTGCCAACGCTTCGGCGGCCAACGCGTCCGGCTACGACGTCGAGCGGATCCGGGTCGATTTCCCGATTCTCTTCCGCGAAGTCTACGGCAAACCGCTTGTCTATCTCGACAACGGGGCGTCGGCGCAGAAGCCGCGCCCGGTGCTGGATGCCATCGAGTACGCCTACAAGATGGAATACGCAAACGTCCATCGCGGCTTACATTACCTCTCCAACACAGCGACCGCGAAATTTGAAGAAGCGCGCGAAACCGTTCGCCGATTCCTGAATGCGGGTTCGACCGACGAGATCATCTTTACGCGCTCATCCACCGAAGCGATCAACCTCGTCGCAGCATCTTATGGCGGCATGAAGATCGGCGCGGGCGATGAGATCGTGCTGTCGATCATGGAGCATCATTCGAACATCGTGCCGTGGCATTTCCACCGCGAGCGGCGCGGCGCCGTACTCAAGTGGGCCCCGATCAGCGACACGGGCGAATTCCTCATCGATGAATTCGAGCGACTGTTGACGCCGAAGACCAAAATTGTCGCGATCACGCACATGTCGAATGTGCTCGGCACTGTTGTCCCGATCAAAGAAGTCATCAAGCTCGCCCACAAGCGGGGCATTCCCGTGCTCGTCGACGGCAGCCAGTCGGCCGTCCACATGTCGGTCGATGTTCGCGATCTCGACGCCGACTTCTATGTGTTCACGGGTCACAAGACCTACGGCCCATCGGGCATCGGCGTTCTCTACGCCAAGAAGACCCTGCTCGAGTCGATGCCGCCGTACATGGGCGGCGGCGAGATGATCGAGCATGTGTCGGTCGACAACGTCACATACGGCCCGCCGCCGCATCGTTTCGAAGCGGGTACGCCGCCGATCGTGCAAGCCATAGGTCTTGGCGCAGCCGTCAACTACATGATGCAGATCGGGCGCGAGAAGATCGCGGCACACGAGGCACAGCTCGGCGCCTACGCCCACGAGCGGCTATCGCAGCTCAATTGGCTGAAGATCCACGGCACCGCGCCCGGAAAAGGCGCGATCGTGTCGTTCTCGATCGACGGTCTGCATCCGCACGACATCTCGACGATCATCGACCGTTCCGGCATCGCGGTGCGCGCCGGGCATCATTGCGCGCAGCCGCTGATGGACCGGCTCGGCGTTCCAGCCACCTGCCGCGCGTCTTTCGCCATGTACAATACGTTCGCCGAAGTGGATGCGCTCGCTGAAGCGCTAACCAAAGCACACGAGTTCTTCGCATGAGTGATCAGACATCCAAACTCGACGACGCGCGACGCGACCGTTTAGAGATCGATCCGGCGGCGGCCGATCTAGCGCCGCCGCCCGCGGGCTCCAAGCCACCGTCCATCGCGGACGGCGGGACGCCGGTGCCGGGATCTGCGCTTTCGGCCGAGGAACTCGAACAGCTGACCGCGGATATTGTCGCGGCGCTCAAGACCGTGAACGATCCTGAGATCCCGGCGGACATCTATGAGCTCGGCCTGATCTATAAGATCGACATCTCGGACGACCGCTATGTCTCGATCGACATGACCCTCACCGCGCCGGCGTGTCCGGTTGCCGGCGAGATGCCGATCTGGGTCGAGAATGCCGTTTCGGCCGTGCCTGGTGTGCAGGGTTGCACGGCAACCGTCGTGTTCGATCCGCCGTGGGACAAGGACCGCATGAGCGAGGAAGCGAAGCTCGCGGTCGGCATGTATTGAGCCGGTTTTCCTTGCTGCAGGTGTCGGTACAGAAAGCAAAAAGGCCGGGCGTGAAGCCCGGCCTTTTCTATTTCACTGATCGCTCAGCGTTTACTTCATCGGCGCGTAGGACGGGGCGTCGCAGCAGCCGCCGCCGAAGTGATAGCGCAGGCCAACCTTGATCTCGTGCGCAGTCATATCGTCGATGCGGACGGCAGGATTGACGAATCCGGCGCTGTCCACCTTACCCGAGGTCGCCTTGCCGTAGTCCATGTAGCGATAACCGATGTCGAGGATGGCGCGATCGGTGATCTGCCAGCCGATACCAGCCATCAGCGACCAAGCCAGCGAGAGGCGGCTGTCGCCTTCGATGCGGTTCGGCAGGTTGACGTTGTCGGTGAAGTAGACTTCGCTCATCTTGTTGTACGACACGCCGACGCCAGCGCCGAGGTACGGGGTGATGCCGCCCCAGTTGCCGAGGTCGTAGTAGGCGTTGACCATGCCGGTGTAGCTCTTCACGCCGGTGTGGAGTGGGTCGTCATAGACGATCGGCGAGGGAGCGACGCCGAGCGCGCCGGCCGGACCGTTCCAGATGATCGGCTGACCGTCGATCTTGCGATGGCCGGTGTAGCCGAGCATGACTTCACCGCGCAGGCCGCGCGAGCCCATGCCGCAGCCCATGCCGATGCCGCCGAACAGTGCATTTTCCATCGTCGCGCCGGTGACGTCGTCGCCGAGGTAGCTATTGACGACCGAGTAGAACTGGGTCGGATCGAAGCCAACCGGGTCGCCCGCACCGGGGGTGTAAACATTGGTCGCCGGGTCGTAGGTGCCGGTTGCGCCGGCGGCTACGGCGCCTGCGTCATCCCAGACGCCATTCTGCTGCGTCACAGCCCACTTGACGTTGGGATTGCGCGACATCGAGTAGCCGAGGTCGCCACGGAAGTAGCAGGGACCTGCCGGGCCACGGGCCGGTTGTACGTAAGCCGGCTCATAGCCGCCGTCCTTGATCGAACCGCGCTTGCCGCCGCCGAGGTCGGCGGCCGATGCCGGCGCTGCGAATGCCACAGCAGCGAGCGCAGCCGCAGCCATGCCTGCCTTCAGTTGGATGCTCATATTCGTTACACCTTGATTGGACAGGCGCTCGTCAAAGGCCTGCGGACTTCAGTTTTGCATCTGCAGCATCGGACCTTTGAGTTAAGGGCAGGTTAAGTGCCGTCCGTGTTCGGCACATTTGCGGGTCGAGGCCGCGGGGTTGCCGTCGCCGCAGCGCTGTGCCATCTCAAGTCTGATGCCGGTAAAGTGGCCCGCGCGGTTGCGTGATTGCGCCCTGGAGAGCTCTCGTGAAAGTCGCAAACGACGTCCCTGCCGCAGTTGGCAACACGCCGCTGATCCGCCTCAAGAAGGCGTCGGAGCTGACCGGCTGCACCATCCTCGGCAAAGCCGAATTCATGAACCCTGGGCAGTCGGTCAAGGACCGGGCCGCGCTCTTCATCATCAAGGACGCGATCGCGAAGGGACAGCTGAAACCCGGCGGCACGATCGTCGAGGGGACGGCCGGCAATACCGGCATCGGTCTCGCCGTGATCGGCAACGCGATGGGCTTTCGCACCGTCATCGTCATTCCCGAGACGCAAAGCCAGGAGAAGAAGGACACGCTCCGCCTACTCGGCGCCGAACTCGTCGAAGTCCCCGCTGTCCCCTACAAGAACCCGAACAACTACGTGAAATATTCGGCACGTCTTGCCGAGGCGCTGGCGAGGACGGAGCCGAACGGCGCGATCTGGGCCAATCAATTCGACAATGTCGCCAACCGCGAGTCGCACATCGCGACGACGGCGCCAGAGATCTGGGATCAAACTGACGGGAAAGTGGACGGCTTTGTCGCGGCGGTCGGCTCCGGCGGCACGCTTGCCGGCACGGCCATGGGCCTCAAGTCAAAACGGAAAGATATCGCCATCGCGCTTGCGGACGTGCCGGGCGCCGCGCTGCACAGCTACTATACGACCGGCGAACTCAAGGCCGAGGGCTCGTCGATCACCGAAGGCATCGGGCAAGGACGCATCACCAAGAACCTCGAAGGTCTGTCCGTCGATCACTCGTTCCAGATCCCTGATAGCCAGGCTGTGCAGATCGTCTTCGATCTGTTGAGCGACGAGGGCCTCTGCCTCGGATCATCGTCAGGCGTGAATGTCGCTGGCGCGATCCGTCTCGCCAAGGCGCTCGGCCCGGGCAAGACGATCGTCACGATCCTCTGCGACTACGGCACGCGCTATCAGTCGAAGCTCTTCAATCCGGAATTCCTCAAATCGAAGAACCTGCCGGTGCCGACGTGGCTCGACGGACCCAAGCGTACGATCCCTAGTGTGCTCGAGACCTAGTCTCGCCACCATGGCCAAGCATCACCATCATTCGCGATACGTGCCGGAGTTTCCTATGCTCAACTTGGACGAAGCCGCAGTTCACAAGCTTCTGCAATGGGACCCTTTGATCGATGCGATGGAGAAGGCGCTCGTCGATCTCTCGCAGGGGCGCGTGAACCAGCCGACGCGCAACATGATGGTGATCGAGGAGGGCAAGAAGTTCCTCGGCGTCATGCCAGCTGCCTCGGACAGCGCCATGGGCCTCAAGCTGGTCAGCTTCTACCCTGTCAACGCAGGCACGGGTGTTCCCTCGCATTCCGCGATGATCCTTCTGTTCGACCCGAAGGACGGACAGCCGCTCGCCGTGCTCGACGGCCGGCTCATCACCGAAATGCGCACGGCTGCGACTTCGGCAGCCGTCGCACGCCGCATCGTGCCTGATCAAGTCTCGACGCTCGCCATCCTCGGCAGCGGCGTGCAGGCGCAATCGCACCTCGAGGCGATGACGCACATCCGCAAGTTCTCGGAGATCAAGCTCTGGAGCCGCACGACCGCCAACGCCGAGAAGTTCGCGGCTGAGCACAATCGCTATGGCGTCAAGGTGATGCCGGACGCCGCCAGCGCCGTCGAAGGTGCCGACATCGTCGTCACCGCGACGAGCAGCATGACGCCGGTGCTCGAGGGTGCTTGGCTGAAGCCCGGCGCGTTCGTCGCTTCGGTCGGCGCGCCGCGGCCGAACTGGCGCGAGATGGACGATGCCTGCATGGCCAACGTCGTCGTCGCCGATCAACATGAAGCGTGCTCGGCGGAATCGGGTGACATCATTCTCTCGAAGTGCTCGATCTATGCTGAAGCCGGTGAGATCCTGTCTGGCGCCAAGGCCGCACCCAAGGGCAAGACGACCGTTTTCAAATCCGTCGGCCTCGCGGTCGAGGATCTCGTGACAGCGCGTCTCGTTTATGACGCCGCACTCAAGGCCGGGATGAAGGCATGACCGAACAACTCTATCGCAGCGACGCCTACACCAAATCGGCGACTGCAAAGGTGCTCGCGGTGAACGAGCGCGGCGGGATCGTGCTCGACAAGACGCCTTTCTATGCGAGTGCCGGCGGACAGCCTGGCGACAAGGGGACGATCACATTTGCCGGTGGCAGCTGTCCGATCGCCACGACCGTCTACGACACAGATAAGACGACCATCGTGCATGTCGCGGCCGAAGGCGCACCGAGGCCCAACGCGGGCGAGACGGTCGAGATCGCGCTCGACTGGGAGACGCGGCACAGGCACATGCGCATGCATACCGCGCTGCACTTGCTGTGCAGCCTCGTAAAGTTCCCGGTCACCGGCGGCCAGATCGGCGCCGAGGAAGGGCGTCTCGATTTCGACATCGAGGATGCAAGCGCGATCGACAAAGACAAGCTTACCGAAGCGCTCATGGCGCTCGTGAGTGCGAACCATCCTGTCACCGAGAAATGGATCACCGATGCCGAACTAGCGGCCAATCCGGGCTTGGTGCGTACCATGTCGGTGAAGCCGCCGATGGGCAGCGGAAAGGTACGCCTCGTCCTGATCGGCGACGGCGGAGCAATCGACATGCAGCCGTGCGGAGGAACGCACGTGCGCGCGACCGGCGAGATCGGGCCCATCGCTGTCACGAAGATCGAGAAAAAAGGCAAGATCAACCGCCGCGTCCGTGTGGCGTTCGTCTGAGGAAACCGCTCATGTCATTTCAATGGATGGTCGAGACCGATTGGCTCGCCGAGCATCTCAATTCGCCTGATATCGTCGTGCTCGATGGGTCGCTTCATCTGCCGACAGCGGGGCGCAATCCCAAGACCGAATACAATGAAGGCCACATCCCTGGGGCGTTGTTCTTCGATATCGACGCGATCTCGGACAAGAAGAATCCGCTGCCGCACATGTTGCCGTCGACGGTGCAATTCGCCTCGATGATGAAGAAGATGGGCATCGGCGACGGCATGCGTATCGTCGTCTATGACAGCGAAGGGCTCTACTCGGCCGCGCGCGTGTGGTGGATGTTCCGCATTATGGGGCACGAGGATGTGCGCATTCTCAATGGCGGCCTCAAAAAGTGGAAGGCCGAGGGCCGCGAGATCGAAGATATGCCGCCGGTGAAACGCACCGAGCGTCATTTCACGCCGCGCTTCAAAGCGGCTCTCGTGCGTGACGCCGATGAAGTGAAGAGCTCGATCGGCAGCGCCACCGTCCAAATCGTCGATGCGCGCGCCGCGCAGCGATACGAGGGCGGCGTGCCGGAGCCGCGCGCCGGCCTCAGATCGGGTCATATTCCGTCGTCTAGGTCACTACCGTTCACCACCTTGCTCAACGCCGACGGAACGCTGAAGCCTGTCGACCAGCTTCGCAGCATCATTGCGGCGAGCGGCATCGATCCGGCGCGCCCGCTGATCGCAAGTTGTGGATCGGGCGTGACGGCTTGCGTGATCGCGCTCGCGATGGCCGAGACGGGATATCCGGATACGGCGATCTATGACGGCTCGTGGAGCGAGTGGGGCGCACGTACCGATCTGCCGATCGCCACCGGCAAAACGCCGTAATTGCGAGGGAGCTCGACATGAGCACGCCGCGCCTGCACTGCTTTGGCCTTTCGGGCAACGCGTACAAGGTCGCGTTGTATCTCAATTGCGCTGATATCCCGTGGCAGCCGGTCGAGGTCAAATTCCTCGCCGGTGAAACGCGCGATCCCAAGTGGCGCGAGGGGGTCAATACGATGGGCGAGGCGCCCGTGCTCGAAATCGACGGCAAGCGGCTGTCGCAGTCGGGCGCCATCTTGACGTATCTTGCGGAGACGACCGGCAAATTCGCGCCCGCCACTGCCGACGAGCGCTATGAAGCGCTGCGCTGGATCTTGTTCGACAATCACAAGTTCACGAGCTACTTCGCGACGCATCGCTTTCTCTACTCGATCAGCCCGCAGCCTGCCGACCCCGCCGTGGTCGCGTTCTTCAAGCAACGCTGCGAGGGGGCCCATAAAATCGTCGATCAGCATCTTGGCAGCAGGGCCTTCATGCTCGGTGCCTTGCCGACGATCGCGGACTTCTCATTGATCGGCTACATGTACTATCCGGTCGCCGAGACGGGGTTCGACTTGGCCGTACAGTTTCCCAACATCCACCGCTGGACGGAGCGGATGCGCGCGCTACCCGGCTGGAAGGGTCCCTACGACTTGATGCCTGGCGGCACAGTGCCGCTGCGCACGGCGACGAAGTGATCGAACACCAAAATGCTCCGCCTGACCGAGTTGAAGCTGCCCCTCGACCACGCCGAAAGCGCGTTGAAAGAGGCCGTTGTCATGCGGCTCGGAATTCAGCCGAGTGACCTCTTATCGATCGACGTATTCCGGCGTGGCTACGATGCGCGCAAGAAGTCGGCAATACTGCTGGTCTACACGCTCGACGTCGCGGTGAAGAACGAAGCGCCACTGTTGAAGCGCTTCGCCAAGGACAAGCACGTCAACATTACGCCGGACACATCGTACAAGTTTGCCGCCAAGGCGCCGGCAGGCCTCACAGAGCGTCCGATCATCATCGGGGCCGGGCCGTGCGGTCTGCTCGCAGCGCTGACACTCGCGCAAATGGGGTTCCGGCCGATCATCCTCGAGCGCGGCCGAATTGTACGCCAACGCACCAAGGATACATGGGGGCTCTGGCGCCGCGGCGTTCTCGATCCGGAATCCAATGTGCAATACGGCGAAGGTGGCGCCGGAACATTTTCGGACGGAAAACTTTATTCCGGCGTTTCGGACCCTCATCACTATGGGCGCAAGCTGCTGACCGAATTCGTCAAAGCGGGTGCTCCGGACGAAATTCTCTACGTGTCGAAGCCGCACATCGGCACATTCCGGCTCGTTACCATGGTCGAGCACATGCGGGCGGAGATCGAGGCGCTCGGCGGCGAGTACCGGTTTCAGCATCGCGTTGTGGATTTTGAGATCGAGACGGGCCGGGATGGCGAGCGCCGCTTGGCCGGTCTGACGCTCGCCGACGGGACGACGATTGCCGCGCGCCACGTCGTCTTGGCTCCGGGCCATAGCGCGCGCGATACGTTCGCGGTTCTCGAGGAACGCGGTGTATTCATGGAGGCGAAGCCGTTTTCCATCGGGGTGCGGATCGAGCACCCGCAGTCGCTGATCGATGCGTGCCGCTTCGGCAAGTTCGCCGGCAACAAGATCCTCGGCGCTGCCGACTACAAGATCGTGCACCACGCCTCGAACGGGCGCGCCGTCTATTCCTTTTGCATGTGCCCGGGAGGGCGCGTCGTTGCCGCAACGTCGGAGGCAGGCGGCGTCGTGACCAACGGCATGAGCCAGTACAGCCGCGCAGAGTTCAATGCCAATGCGGGGATCGTCGTATCGGTCACTCCCGAGGTCGACTACCCGGGCGGCCTTCGCGCGGGTGTCGATTTCCAGAGACGTTGGGAACAGGCCGCCTTCAAGGCCGGCGGGTCGACCTACTTCGCGCCAGCGCAGACCGTCGGTGATTTCATGGCCAAGAGGGCCTCAACTCATCTCGGCGCCGTCGTGCCGTCTTACAAGCCCGGCGTCACACCAGCCGACCTGCGGGCGTGCCTGCCTGATTACGTCACCGACGCGATCCGCGAGGCGCTGCCGAAATTCGATCGGCAAATTCCGGGGTTTGCGCTCGCCGATGCCGTCATGACGGGGGTCGAAACGCGCACGTCGTCGCCGCTGCGCCTGCGGCGGGGCGAGGACGGCCAGAGCATCAATACCAGGGGTTTGTTTCCCGCGGGCGAGGGGGCCGGCTATGCCGGCGGCATCATGTCGGCGGGTATCGACGGTATTCGGACCGCCGAAGCCGTCGCCCGCAGCATATTGGCTAGTCGCTGAGACGATAGCGCGTCGCTTTGGGCCTTGGCATTGCCTGCAACCTCCGTCACTCTCCCGCGCGGTTGGAGCGGGCGAGGACAGAGCGGCGTGTCAGCAACAGATATCGTGATCATCGGCGGCGGGGTTGCCGGCAGCGCAACCGCCTATGCACTGACCAAGGGCGACAACCGGCCGGGACGCGTCATCATCGTCGAACGCGATACGAGCTACGCCTATTGTTCGACGGCTCGCTCTGCCGGCGGCGTCCGGTTGCAATTCTCGACGCCTGAAAACATCGCTCTGTCGCAATCGATGGTGCACCTCCTTCGCAACCTCAAGGCCGAATTCGGCCCCGACGCCGACATCCCGTTTCGCGAACAAGGCTACCTCATCATGGCCAGCGCGGCCGGCAGAAGCATTCTCGAAAGCAATGCCGCCGTGCAAAGCCGCTTCGGCGCCACGACCGAGATCGTCGATGCGTCAGCGTTCGCCACGCGCTTTCCTTGGATCAACACCGATGGTGTCGCCGCTGGAAGCTACGGGGCAACCAACGAAGGGTGGATCGATCCTGTGTTGCTGATGACGCTCATGCGGACAGCAGCCGTCAAAGCCGGCGCAGAAGTCGTGAAGGGTGAGGTTGTCGCCGTCAACCGCGACGGCAACCGCATTACGGGGGTTCGCCTCGCCAGCGGCGAGCAAATCGCGTGCGGCACACTGGTCAATGCGGCTGGTCCGTATTCCGGCAAGGTCGCTGCGATGGCTGGCATTCCGTTGCCTGTCGAGCCGCGCAAGCGCTACGTCTATGTGATCGACAGCCGGCGCGCGAGCGAGGACATGCGCAAGGGACCGCTGACGGTCGATCCGAGCGGCGTCTGGTTTCGGCCGGAGGGGCGGACTTTCATCTGCGGGATTTCGCCTGATGAGGACAATGAACCGCCGGCCGTGGATCTCGACACGATCGACTACGCGCCCTTCGAAGAGATCGTGTGGCCGACACTCGCTGCCCGCGTCCCGGCGTTCGAGGAGGCGAAGCTGCTGTCGGTTTGGGCCGGTTTTTACGACTACAACACTCTCGACCAGAACGCGGTCATCGGCGCACATCCGGCCGTTTCAAACTTCTTCATGGTCACGGGTTTCTCAGGCCACGGCTTGCAGCAGGGCTACGCCGCCGGACGGGCGGTGGCGGAGCTGATCCTCGACGGTGCATTCCGCACAATTGAGCTCAAGCGTTTCGGCTACGAACGGATTGCCAAAGGCGAGCCCCTACTGGAATTGAACGTCATCTGATCATCTTACGGAAGCGTCGGCCATGGCCCGAGTGCTCGCCATCTCATCGCAAGTCGTTCGCGGCCACGTCGGCCTGTCCGCGATCGTGCCAGCGTTGCAGCGCCTCGGCCACGAGGTGCTTGCGATACCGACCGTGCTGCTGTCGAACCATCCAGGCCACAAGCGGGCCGCCGGCATGCGGATCGAGGTCAATACGCTGATGAGCATGCTCGATGTCCTGGACGCCAACGGTTGGCTCTCGGGCATCGACGCTGTCATGACTGGTTATCTGCCGACCGAGGCGCACGTTGGTTTTGCGGTACGCGCGATCGAGCGAAGCCGGTCGCGGCATTCGAAGCCGCGCGTCATCGTCGATCCGGTTGCCGGCGACGACCCGCGCGGCCTCTACATCGGCGAAGACGCAGCTGATGCCTTGCGGGCGCGGCTCGTACCGCTCGCCGATGTCCTGACGCCCAACCGCTTCGAGTTGTCGTGGCTTTCGGGAGAGGGCGTGGAGGATGCTGCCAGCGCGGCCCGCGCCGCTCGACGGCTTGCGCCCGCCACCATCATCGCCACATCCGTGCCGGATGGAACCGGATCGATCGCCAATGTGTGTGTCGGCCCCGACGCGCAGGCGTTGTGCCGGGTTGAGCGCGCGGCGGCTGCGCCGAATGGCACCGGCGATCTGCTGTCTGGGTTATTTGTCGGCAATGCACTCAACGGGCGCGGCGACGTGGACGCGATGGCGTGTGCGGTTGCCGGCGTACAACGCGCCGTCACAGCGAGTGCCGGCACCAACGATCTCGTTCTGACGGGCGTCGGCCGGGACGACTGGTCGGCAGCGAGAGCACTGCCGACCGAACTCGTTCCTTGACCGGCCTCAGCCGGAAATGCGCAGCGTCGAGATCTTGAGCGCGATGTCGCGGAACGCTTGCTTTAGCGCATCGCCGCTTGTCGCGTCGTAATAGTGGCCTGCGTCCGTCGCGCAGTTGACAAGAAGCGCCTTGGCCGCTGCCGACACCTGGAAGCCGACGGTGAATACCTCGATGCCCTTTGCCTTCATCGCCGCGCACAACTGAGGCGCCTGAGTCTCGGAAGCGCCGTTGTTCGGGTTGTAGTTCGCGTCGGCGCTGTATGACGTTTTTGCCTCGACACCGTTCCAGTACTCGGTGTTGTAGTCGCCGTCCGTCATCAAGACGGCGATCTTGCGCGTCTTAGGGTCCGAATAGCTGCTCGGCTTGCTGGCGCCGGTGAAAATCGAGTTCCAATTAGGCGACAGCAAGTACCAGGCCCACGCGGTTCCCATCTGGCCCGCGGTCGATCCGGCGATCGTCAGCTTGTCGATGCGGCGCTTCAGCATCGTCTTGTCGCTGGATAGCGGCGTGAGGAGATTGACCTCGGCGTCCGACCCGTTGACGAGTGAGCAGGATCCGCTTGTATCGGGATAGAAGCGGCCGACGTAGCTTGCCGCGGAATCGGGTGCCGCATCGGTGTAAGCCTGCGTGCCCGTCCGTTCGGTGACGCAATGCGTCGAGATCTTGAACGTTTTTGTTCCGCCGCCACCCTTCTTGGTGAACTTGAAGTATTGGTAGCCGGAGCCGATCTGGTCGGTTGTCGGGTTCGTGCCTGTCGTCACGGTACCGCGGACGATCGGTGCCAAGGTGGCTCCGACGTTGACCGCCTGAGCGAACGGCGCGATCGCGACGCGCGACGTCGCCGTGCCTTGATCGTCCCAGACGACGATATCGATCAGGTCCTTGGCAGCGGCCTTCAAGTCGGCGATCTTGGTTCCATCCATCGAGCCCGTCACGTCGAGCATCAGCGACGTCTCAACGTTCGTGTCGGTGTTGTTGCCGCCATTGGCGAGAACTGCCGTTGTCGAGACCGATACCTTCTCGCAAAACCAGCCGCTTTGAGAGCACTGCGCCGGCCCATCTCCCGTATGAGGCTTTCGGATCTGGGCCGCCGACATGAACGGGGTTGCCACCCAGCTGGTAACGGACCAGTAGAATTCGGTGCCGGTTGCGTTCGCCGTCGCGCTATCGGAAATCCGGGAACTGAGCGCGTGCGGAATTGTCTGCGCGTCGAAATAGGCTTTTGCCGTCAGCGACGCTGCCAGGGCCGGATTGACCGAACTCAGCTGGGCGGCGCGACCACCGGCCAAGGCGGCGTTGTCGAGCACCACCTGCGTTTGGTTTCGCACCGCAATCAAGCGCGCATAGTCCACCGCCAGACCGACCAGCATGATGCATGGAATGGTCATGAGACCGAACGCCAAGCCGATCGAGCCACTTTCCTCGGCCGCGAACGCCTTGAGGGTTCCTGCGGCACGGCTGAACCGCGCCGACCGTCTTACGATTTGCTTACTCTGGAACATCGGTGCCTCCGCAGCACAACCTGCAGAGACGACCGTGAGGCGAATGGATTTAATGACTTCTAAATTTGGCGATTTACCGATGCAATACTGGCGAGCTTGCCTTTTATTTCATCTAATACGTAAATCGCAATTGTTTCAATTTTTATTGGCATGCAGAATGGGGCGGCACGGGGCCGCCCCATTGAGCGTTTACTTCGAGAGACGCAGCGTCGAGATCTTCAGCGCGATGTCGCGGAAGCTTTGGCGGAGGGCTTCGCCGCTCGTCGCGTCGTAGTAGTGGTTGGCGTCCGTCGCGCAGTTCTTGAGCAAAGTTTTCGCGGCAGACGAGACCTGGAAGCCTACAGTGTACACCTCGATGCCTTTGGCTTTCATCGCGGTACACAGCTGTGGTGCCTGGCTTTCGGCAGTGCCGTTTGTCGGATTGAAGTTCGAATCGGCGCTGTAAGAAGACTTCGACTCTACGCCGTTCCAATACTCGGTGTTGTAGTCACCGTCGGTCATGAGAACGGCAATCTTCTTGTTCTTCTCTGCGGTGTAGCTTGCCGACGCACTGGCAGTCGGGAAGAGATAGTTGAAGTTCGGCGACAGGAGATACCAGGCCCACGCCGTACCGATTTGACCTGCCGTCGAGCCGGCGAGTTTCAGCTTGTCGATGCGGCGCTTCAGCATCGTCTTGTCGTTCGATAGCGGCTGGATCGTATTGACCTCGGCATCGCTGTTTTCAAGCGAACACGTACCGCTCGTGCTCGGGTAGTGACGGCCGACGCGTGTCGTTGCCGTGTCTGGAGCAGCGTCGGTGTAGGCAGCCGCACCTGGACGCTCGGTGACGCAAGCTGTCGAGATTTTGTAGGTGTAGGTGCCGCCACCGCCCTTTTTGGTGAACTTGAAGTACTGATAGCCGGTGCCGGGATTGTCGGTTGTCGGGTTGGTGCCATTGGTGACCGCGCCACGAACGAGCGGTGCGAGTGTGGTCCCGACGTTGACGGCTTCAGCGAACGGCGCGATGGCGACGCGCGATTTCACGTCGCTCTGATTGTCCCAGACGACGATGTCGATGAGATCCTTGGCGGCGAGCTTGAGATCAGTGATCTTGGTGCCGCTCATCGAGCCCGTGACGTCGAGCATCAGGGAGGTCTCGATGTTCGTATCCGAATTATTGCCGCCGACAGCGAGGATCGACGATGCCGAGATGACGATCTTCTTGCAGAACCAGCCGCTGACCGGGCAAGGCTGCGGGCTGGTCGTGTCGCCGTTGATGGTCTTGCGGATGGACGCCGAAGAGATGAAGGGCGTGCGCACCCACGTTTCAACCGTCCAGGTGAATTCGGTGCCGTCCGCGCTCGTCGTTGCATTGTCGGAGATCTTCGGCAGGATCGCGTGCGGGACGACCTGCGCGTTGAAGTAAGCCTTGGCGGCAGTCGAGGCTGCCTGGGACTTGTTGGTCGACGCCAATTGAGCCGCGCGGCCACCCGCGAGGGCTGCGTTGTCCAGGATGACTTGCGTCTGGTTGCGGACGGAGATCATCCGGCCGATGTCGACGGCGACGCCGACGAGCATGATAGTCGGAATGACCATCAGTCCGAACATGATACCGATCGAGCCCTGCTCGTCGGATTGAAACGACTTCAAGATCTTCAGCGAGCGGCGATCCGTGGCGTCGCCATTAAAAAACGGGAACATTGGGCACTCCTACGCACCGTGATAGTGCGCAGACTGACCTATTTTCTTTTAAGACGCGTAAAGATCGATCCCTTCATATCGTAAGTCAAATTTACCAGATTTAATTTTAAAAACATTTTTTATAAACATTGAATCAAATTTGATGCAATTTGCCCGGGAGTTGTGACGAACCCCGTATTTTCAGAGCTTTGGGGACACGGCGCGCCACCCGATATCGCGCCGGCAGAAGCCCTCCGGCCAGTCGATGAGGCCGATCGCTTCATAGGCGCGGGCCTGCGCTTCCTTAACAGTTTGACCGGTTGCAGTAATATTTAATACACGCCCGCCGATAGCGACCAAAAAATCTCCGTCGCGGCGCGTTCCGGCGTGAAAGATTTCGACGCCGTCGAGGGCCGCCGCGCGATCGAGGCCGCGGATCACCGTGCCTTTAGCATATTCGCCCGGGTATCCTTTGGCCGCCATGACGACTGTCAGAGCGACCTCGTCGCGCCAGCGGAGATTGAATTTGTCGAGCGTGCCATCCGCAGTCGCGATCAACGCCGTGAGAATGTCGGACTTGAGCCGGGGCATCAGCACTTGGCATTCCGGGTCGCCGAAGCGGGCGTTGTATTCGATGAGCTTCGGTCCGTCGGCGGTGATCATCAATCCGGCATAAAGAACGCCTTTAAACGGCGTGCCACGCGTCGCCATTCCCGCGATCGTTGGGCGGATGATGCGCGTCATGGTTGCTTCGATGAGGCTCTGCGTCATGACCGGCGCCGGTGAGTAGGCTCCCATGCCGCCCGTGTTGGGACCGAAATCGCCGTCGCCGACGCGCTTGTGATCTTGTGCGGTTGCCAGCGGCAGCGCGTTCTTGCCGTCCGACAAAACGAAGAAGCTCGCCTCTTCGCCGGTCATAAACTCCTCGATGACCACCTCGGCGCCCGCTTCGCCGAATGCACCAGCGAAGCAATCGTCGATTGCCTTTTCCGCATCGGCGCGCGTTTCGGCGATGATCACACCCTTTCCGGCTGCCAGGCCGTCCGCCTTGACGACGATGGGAATGGATTGCTTTGCGAGATAGGCCTTTGCGCTGGCGGCGTCGGTGAAGCGGCCATACGCGGCGGTCGGAATATCGAACTCGCGGCACAGATCCTTGGTGAAGCCTTTGGATCCCTCGAGTTGAGCCGCTGCCTTGTTCGGGCCAAACGACTTGAAGCCTGCGGCCGCCAGATCGTCGACGATGCCGGCGACCAGAGGCGTCTCCGGCCCGACCACGACGAAGTCGATGTTGTGCGCACGGCAAAATGAGATCACGGCGGCATGATCAGCCGGATCGAGGGGGACGCATTCCGCGACGGCGGCGATACCGGCGTTGCCGGGAGCACAATAGAGCTTGGTGAGCAGGGGGGATGCCGAGATGGCCCAAGCGAGGGCATGTTCGCGTCCGCCGCTGCCGATCAAAAGCACATTCATGTCGGCTCTCCCAAGAGTCGCATCGGGGTCGATACCGGGGCTCAGAACCGGCTCGATACTGGGCCTCCTTGCCCCTGGACGGCCGGATGAGCAAGCGCGAATTGCATATCATCCCCTCTCCAATGGCGAGGCAGATTTGCGCGGCCTCGAAAGACGTTGCGTGATGCGCCCCGGGCGGCAATGCTGTGCCCGAAGAATGGGAGAAATGCTCAATGACTGAATCGCAGATCGCCGACACCAGCCCTCAATCCGTCGGTTTGTCGGCGACACGCCTCGGCCGCATCGAAGACGCCCTTAAGCGCGATGTCGAGGCAGGCCTCGTCCCGGGCGGTGTGGTCGGGGTGATGCGCCGCGGCAAGCTCGCCTACCTCAAGGCCGTCGGCTATCGTGATCCCGCCTCGAAGGAACCGCTCCGGGACGACGCGCTGTTCTCGATCGCGTCGATGACCAAGCCGCTCACGTCCGCCGCGATCATGATGCTGCACGAGGAGGGCCGGGTTCTCCTCGGCGATCCGGTGTCGAAGTATCTTCCAGAGGTGAAGGACAATCCGGTCGCGACGCTGTTCGATCCCGAGAAGCTCGAGACGCGCAAGGCTTCGCGGGAGCCGACGGTGCAGGATCTGCTGCGGCACACGTCGGGCTTCACCTATGCCGATCGCGGCAACAGCGCGGCGCACAAGATGCATCCGGGCGGCTCGGTCAAATCAATGATCTCGGAGTCGAAAGCCGAGACGATTGCAAAGCTCGCCAAGGCACCGTTGCTGTTCGATCCGGGCAGCAATTGGCAGTACGGGTTCTCGACCGACGTGCTCGGGTTCATCGTCGAAGCGGTGACGGGCAAGACGCTCGGCGCGTTTTTGCAAGAGCGCTTGTTCGCACCGCTCGGCATGGGCGAGACAGGCTTCCATCTCGCGCCCGAGAAGAAGGGCCGCTATGCCCTCGCCTTCCCGAACGATCCGCTGACGGGCGCGCGGCAGGCGATCCACCACGCACAGCCGCATGAGCCCAAGTGGGACTCAGGTGGCGGCGGCGGGTTGTCGTCGGCACGCGACTACCTGAAGTTTGCCGAGATGATGCGTGCAGGCGGCAAGCTCGGCGGGGTCGAGATCCTCGGCCGCAAGACGGTCGAACTCATGACAACGGATCACCTGCCGGCCGATTTCGGCATGCGTATCGCCGACAGCATGGACCCTGCTGCGGCAGGCTACGGGTTCGGTCTCGGCTTCGCGGTGCGCCGGCAGGACGGCATCGCGGCGATGGCCGGCAGCAAGGGCGACTACTACTGGTCCGGCGTCTACGGCACTTATTTCTGGGTCGATCCGCGCGAGGAACTGGTTTGCGTCTTCATGGCAGCGGCGCCCGGCATGATCCGGATGCGCTATCGCCAGATGGTGCGCGGTCTGGTCTATCAAGCGATCATGTGAAGGCGATGGACATGGAACAGTCCACGGAGACGAAGATCTATCGCGGTCTCAAGGACGTCTACTTCGAGCGGTCGGATTGCACACGCATCGACGGCAAGGCGGGCGAACTCAGCTATCGCGGCTACTCGATCCACGACCTTGCTGCGCATTCGACATTCGAGGAGACGGGCTACCTGCTACTGCATGGCGCGTTGCCGACACTTGGGCAATTGGCCGCGTTCGATGGCGAGTTGAAGGCTGCGCGCGTGCTGCCGGGGCCAATCCTCGACATCATCGCCGCCGTGAAGACCGCGCATCCGATGGAGGTGCTGCGCACGGCGGTGTCGGCGCTGGCCGCCTTCGACAAGGATGTCGCCGACAACTCACGCGCCGCGACGATCGCCAAGGCCGTGCGTCTGACGAGTCAGGTGCCGATGATCGTTGCGGCGCATGCACGCATTCGCGACGGCAAGGCACCGATTGCGGCTGATCCCACGCTCGGTCACGCGGCGAACTTTCTGTGGATGCTCAAGGGCGAGAAGCCGTCAGCAGATGCGGCGAAACTACTCGACACCGATTTCGTGCTGCATGCGGAGCACGGCTCGAACGCATCGTCGTTCGCCGCGCGCGTCGTGATCGGCACGGATGCGAACATCCACGCCGCAATGGTGGCGGCGATCGCCGCTCTGTCGGGCCCAGCGCATGGAGGCGCTGCGGAAGACGTTATGAAGATGGCGACAGAAATCGCCGCCCCCTCGAACGTGAAGGACTACGTGAAGCGGAAGCGTGCCGCGAAAGAGGCCATCACCGGCTTCGGGCACCGCGTCTACAAGGCTGAAGATCCGCGCGCGCGGCATATGCGCGACGGCGTCAAGCGGTTGTCGGAAGAGATGGGCGAGCCGAAGTGGTATGCGATCCTGCAAGCGGTCGTCGACGAGATGAAGCCGTATGCACG
>JAPXTA010000077.1:0-25187 GCA_033812735.1 Hyphomicrobiaceae bacterium
GTGTCACGCAAAACCTGCAGATGTCACTGCTGTCAGAAGCGCGGACGTAAGCCGCGCCTTTGCCCTCAATGGGGATTGGCGAACGCTGCCGATCCAGGTGAGAGGTGCGCCGTTACTGATTGACCATGCTGCCGAGGGCCGAGCACGGGCCGAAGGGGCTCTTGTTGGTCTGTAGGCTATCCTTGGCGTAGGCGCGTTCTTTCCAGGTCAGCTCACCAGAGCAATAGGCTTGATGAAGCCGGGCGCGTTCCGCTGCAGCAGCGGCCTTTTTCTTATCTGGGTCATTCAGAGCGGCGGAGACGTCGTTCGGGTCGTTTTCGCTGCCGGGGTCAGGCAGGCGATTGACGTCGGGGGGCATGACAAGTCCGGCGCGTTGCGGCACGCGTGGTTCCCGGGCGTTGGCCTGCTTAGAAGCTTCGCTGACGCCCATCCAATCGAAGATTTTGCCGTTCAGCTCGACGCCGTCGACACCGCCGCAGCCTGACAGCATGGCCGACAAAAGGACGGCAACTGAGGCTGATGTGAAGCTTCGGACGATCATATCGACAGCTCCCCCGAGCCCTTTGCACACCGGCGACGACTCGCCATTCTGATTGCTTTTCAATTCGCTATTCTTGCGGCGACTTTGCGGCGCCGGATCGATTCGTCAAGGAATCGTAAAGCAAACCTAGCACCCCGGCAACGATGGCGACGTCGGCAATGTTGAATACGTACCAGTAGAAGCCGAAAGCGTGCAGGGAGAAGAAGTCGGCCACCCCACCGATCAGGACGCGGTCTAGAGCGTTGCCAAGTGCGCCGCCCATAATCAGTCCGACACTGACAGCCAGGGGCTTATTGTCCACCCCACGGGCCAGCCAGACCGACAAGCCCGCCGTTGCCACGATGGCGAACAAAGCAAGAATGTACTGACCTCTCATGTCACCTTGCGTGAACATGCCGTAGCTCACCCCCTGGTTCTTGACGAAGACCAGGTCGAGGAAAGAGGTGACGTAGACGCGGCCTTTCTCCTCTATCCGGTAGATCAGGATCATCCACCACTTGTGGGCCTGATCCAGCAAGAACGTGAGGATCGCCGTCCACCAGCCGATGGCCGAGAACTGGCCCCAAATCCAAGATGTTTGGTGGTTGGTTTGCATCGGACCTCCATAAGTGACGGGCGCCCCATCGGCAAGCGCATGGGGATCGCACTTGCGGATCGATCCACGGCGCAGCACGCTCTGCGGACCGCATTCGGAGATATGAAATGGCTTGGTTCTCACAAACTTGGACTTGGATCGATGGGGCGTGGGTCGAGGGCAACCCGCCGCTCATGGGTCCACGGACGCAGGCGTTTTGGCTCGGTACGACCGTATTCGACGGCGCCCGTGTGTTCGAGGGCGTGATGCCCGACATCGACCGGCATGCGGAGCGCGTCAACAACAGCGCGACCAAGATGGGCTTGAAGCCGACAATGGCGGCCGCAGAGATCGTCAAGCTTGCGCATGAGGGCGCGAAGAAATTCAAGAAGGACGAGGCACTCTACGTCCGTCCGATGTACTGGGCGGAGCGGGACGGCATCGGGGCCGTTGTGGCCGACCCCGATTCGGCGCGGTTCTGCCTTTGCATGTATGTAGCGGCGATGCCGGAACCGGCCGGGGCCAAGCTGACCGTGTCGAAGTTCCGGCGGCCGACGCTCGAAACGATGCCGACCGACGTGAAGACAGGTGCGCTCTACCCGAACAACGCGCGGATGATCCGCGAGGCGGCATCGCGCGGTTTCACCAACGCGCTGGTGCTCGATATGCTTGGCAACGTCGCCGAGACCGGGTCGTCGAACATCTTCATGGCGAAGGACGGCGTCCTCTACACGCCCGCTGTGAATGGCACGTTCCTCAATGGCATCACACGGCAGCGCGTCATCAAGCTGATGCGCGAAAAGGGCGTTGAAGTCGTCGAGGCGACGCTGAAAGTCGAGGACTTCATGGGCGCGGACGAGATGTTCACGGTCGGCAATTACTCGAAGGTCGGGCCGGTCACACAGCTTGAAAACAGGGAACTGCAGCCAGGGCCGTTGTACCGCAAAGCACGCGCCGCCTACTGGGAGTTCGCGCATTCGGGGCAGTGGGGCGTGTGAGGATGCCTTTTCTCACATCCCTGGCAGGATGAGCACCTTCGGCTCGACCGGCAATGTGTCCTGACTGACGACGATCGTGCTGGTCGGATTCTCTTCGATGGGGAATTCGCCCTTCACGCGGTCGATGAAGCGGGTCAGTGTGAACTGATTGAAGTAGTGCATCGGGATGATGAGGCGCGCCCGCAGCGTCTGTAGCACCTCGACCATGCCTGCGACGTCCATGGTATAGGCGCCGTCGACGGGCACGAACACGACGTCGAGCTGGCCGATCGCCATTAACTGCTCGGGCGTAAGCGTGTGGTGCAGGTGGCCGAGATGGCCGATGCACATACCGGCGAGCTGGAAGACGAAAATCGAGTTCCCATAGGCGCCGTAACTGCCGCTGTCGCCCCATCGTGTGTTGGTCGCGACGTTGCGAACGTGGACGTCTTTGTACTCGATATCATGCTTGGCCGGACCGCCGTCCGGGTTCCAGCCGCGCAAGACGTGCTTGATCATCGCGCTTGGGTGGTCGGTATAGTGCGTCGAGTGCGCCCGATTCATGGTTGCAATATCTGGCAACTCGATCGGCCGGACATAGTCGTTGTAGTCGGTAGCGACTCGGACGCCTTCCGGGCTGGTGATCTCGAAGGTGGAATGCCCGATAAAGGTTATCTTAGCCTGTGACGGCAAGAGAGCCGCCGGACTGACCGACACGCGATGGATCTGGAGTCCGGGGACGGACGCGACAGCTAAGCACCGATCCACCGGCGTTGCCGCAAAGGCCGCCGAATAGTGTGCGGCGATCATAACCGCGCTCACTATCGACAACAGCCTCACAAGCCCCTGAAATAGCCTCATGGTGCTTTCGCCCGCCCTATCGTCCCGGTACTTAAGGGCAAAATGCCGCTGGTGCCAAGCACCGGCGAGTTGCCAAGGGGTTGAGATTGGCTTGGCCGGGGCCGAACCTTTCGTTAGCGGGGGCTTTTTGATATCGATCGGCCGGTCAACAAGATCACCGAGAGGGTGTCATGAGCGCTTCTGATTCCAAAGCCTTGATCGAGAAATACTATGCGGCATTCAACCGGGGCGATAGCGACGCGATGCTGGCGCTGCTTACCGACGACGTGATCCATGATGTGAACCAGGGCGAGCGGCGGGTCGGGTTGGACCGGTTCAAGGCGTTCAATGGCCGGATGGCACATTGCTACCAGGAGCGGCTCGAAGGCATCGCTATCATGACGTCAGAGGATGGGCGGCGGGCTGCGGCCGAGTTCAACGTGCACGGCGTCTACAAGAATACGGACGAAGGTCTGCCGCCGGCGAGCGGGCAGACGTACGTGCTGCCGGCGGGAACGTTCTTCGAGATCAAGGGCGGGAAAATCGGCCGGGTGACGACCTACTACAATCTGACCGATTGGCTTCTGCAGGTGACGGGCGAAGCGCCGTGATTGCAATCGATCCGAAGTCGCCGATCGAATTGGTGACGCTGTCTGGCGAGGCGCTTCAGCGTGCCTTGCCGTCTCTTGCCGTGCTTCGGATCAACGTCTTCAGAGCCTGGCCTTATCTCTATGATGGGTCGCTCGACTATGAGCAACGTTACCTCGAGAAGTTCAAGTCGACCGCAGGTGCTGTGATCGTGGCGGCGTTCGATGGCGATCGCATCGTCGGGTGCGCGACGGCGTCGCCGCTGCTTGGCCATGCCGACGAGTTTGCCGAGCCGTTCGCCGCAGCCGGCTATGACCCGGAGACGGTGTTCTATTTTGGCGAGAGCGTGCTTGATCCCGCTTATCGCGGCCGCGGTATCGGCCACAAATTCTTCGATCACCGGGAGGCGGCCGCGCGCCATCACGGCGGTTTCACCGATCTTGCGTTCTGCGGTGTGGTCCGACCGGACGATCATCCGCTGAAGCCGAAAGATTATGTGCCGCTCGATACGTTCTGGATAAAGCGTGGGTTCCGGAAGGTTGACGGGCTCGTCGGTCAATTCGGCTGGAAGGATATCGACCAAGCCGATGAGACGTCGAAGCCGATGCAGTTTTGGATCAAGAAGATCGATCGATGACCGACAGCGCTCAGCGACGGACGGTACGTATTGCCGCCGCGCAATATCCGATCGAGCGGTTCGCGACGCTCGATGGCTATCGCGAGAAGATCGCGCGCTGGGTTGGTGACGCGGCAAGCCAGGGAGCCGAGTTGCTCGTGTTTCCTGAGTACGGCGCCATGGAGTACGCAGGCGCGGCGGGTACTGCCGCATCGGACCTGGCGCAGTCTCTCGCCATCGTCAGTCACGCTATCGATGACATCGACGATCTTCATGCCGACCTCGCGCGTCGACACAAAGTCCACATCCTTGCTGCCAGCGGTCCGGTCAGGCGCGGTGCGTGCTACGTGAATGCTGCGCGCCTTTTCGCGCCATCAGGGCGACATGGGGTGCAAGACAAGCTCATCATGACGCCGTTCGAGAAGGGCTGGGGGATCTCGCCTGGCGGAGAGAATAGGGTATTCGCGACGTCGCTTGGGCGCATTGGGATCGCGATCTGCTACGACTGCGAGTTTCCGTTGGTTGTCCGCGCGCAGGTCGAGGCCGGCGCCATGATCGTCCTGGTGCCGTCTTGCACGGAGTTCGTATCAGGATTCAATAGGGTGCGGTCTGCCGCCATTTCGCGCGCGCTCGAGAACGGCATTGCCACCGTCCAATCGCCGACGGTCGGGTCTGCGCCGTGGTCGCCCTCAGTGGACTATAATCGCGGTGCGGCTGGCATATTTGTACCCGCCGAGCATGGTCTATCGGAAGACGGCGTCGTCGCGTCGGGCGTGCTCGATAAGCCAGGCTGGGTCTTTGGAGAGGTCGATATCGGGCGGCTCGAACAGGTGCGGGCCAGTGGCGAGATGCGGAACTATCACGATTGGATCCTGCAGCCCGGTGCGGGTGCGCTGCCTCCCGTCGAGGTGGTGGATCTGCGTTAACTACAGGACCGGTTCGGCGATCGTCCGACCTCTTCGTTTACCTCGACCTGGTTGGTTTGGCGGCGGTGGACGCTATACTCCGCTCCGCCAGCGCCCATGATACGAGGCGCATCCAGAGGGGCTTCGTCATGGGGTTCGATCGTCTCAACTGCGCGATGCTGCCGTTTTTGGCCAGTGCGGCCATTGCAGCGCTCGCTGTACCTGCGGCCCAGGCTCAGCGCGTGCATACGGGCGGCGATGCCGGTGCGTATCATCGTGATTTCTGCCCGCCGCTCGCTCGGGAGCTGTTGTCGCTTGGGGCGTCGTACACTTGTACGCCCTCGGCGGGAACGCGCGAGAATATGGACAGGGTCGCCAATGCGCCGCGCGATTTCGCATACGGTCAGCTCGATGTGTTCACGCTCGAGCGCGAACGGATGCCGAATGGTTCGTCGGCATTCGACATCGTGCGGCAGGACGACGCCCGCGAGTGCGTGTTCGCGGTCACTCGCAATCCCGACATTGTGACGTACGGCGATCTTGCCGCCCGCGCGCCGCAGCTGCGCTTCTCGCTGCCGCCGCAGTCGTCGGGCAGTGCCGGTACGTTCCAGTACATCCGCTCTCTCGATACGAATGGCCTCGGCCGTTCACGCGATGTCGCATTCGCTGCTGACACCGACGATGCGATACGTACGGCGCTCGCGCGTGCCGACGGCGTTGCGCTTTTCGTGCAGTTTCCCGATCCAGACAACGATCGCTTCAAGATGGTGCGCGAACTCGGCGGGCATTTTGTGCCCGTGCTCGACAAGAGCTTCATTTCGTCCGTGATTGGCAATTCGAGCGTCTACATCGCGCAGGAGACACGCGTCACCAACCGACGCCTTCTGGAGCTTGGAGCTCGGGTGACGACGGCTTGCACGCCGCTGGTGCTGTTCACAGGAAATCCAGAGCGCGTGCGTAACGCTGCCGAGCGGCGCGCTCACAGCGACCTCGTCAATGCGGTGAAGCGCATTCCGCTCGATACGCTGGTGCCGAACACGTCCGTCATCCGAACGATCGGCCAGCGGACTCGGGAGCTAACCGCCGAGGGGCGCGAGCGATTCCTGGCGTATTCGAGCCGTGCTCGGGACCGCGCACTGCCGTTTATCGAGCGCATGATCGAACGCGCTGCGCCGCGGTATTAGTATCGCAAGTATGCACGAAGCGTCACAGGTGGATTGACACGCCTGTGCCCGTTCCACTATCCAGATCGCGGGCCACCTCCCCCCAACGGGAGGCTTGCTATCTGGAAGGGTAGATCATGACTGCGATTGCCAAACCGGCTCAGAAGCCGGCTGTTCCGCATTTTTCGTCCGGCCCCTGCGCGAAGCGCCCCGGCTGGTCTCTCCAAGCTCTCGACAACGCGTTTCTCGGCCGCTCGCATCGTGCGAAGGATGGCAAGGCGCGTCTCAAACTGGTCATCGAGAAGACGAAGGCGTTGCTCGGTTTACCCGAGGGGTTCGTGCTCGGCATTGTTCCCGGGTCCGATACCGGCGCGGTCGAGATGGCGCTTTGGTCGATGCTCGGTGCGCGCGGTGTCGATGCGCTCGAATGGGAGAGCTTCGGTTCCGGGTGGGTGACTGATATCGTCAAGCAGCTGAAGCTCAAGGACGTGCGCACGTTCAAGGCCGATTACGGTGAGTTGCCCGACTTGAAGCAGGTCGATTTCACGCGCGACGTCGTTTTCACCGCAAACGGTACGACATCCGGCGTGCGTATTCCCAACTACGACTGGATTCCAGCGAACCGCGAAGGCCTGACCTTCGTCGACGCAACGTCGGCGGCGTTCGCTCAAGCGGCCGACTGGTCGAAAATCGATGTGTTCACGTTCTCCTGGCAGAAGGTGCTCGGCGGTGAAGCCGCTCATGGTGTGCTGGTGCTCAGCCCGCGCGCCGTTCAGCGGCTCGAGAGTTATACGCCGGCGTGGCCGCTGCCGAAGGTGTTCCGTATGACGAAGGGCGGCAAGCTCATCGCCGGGATTTTCGAGGGCGAGACGATCAATACGCCGTCGATGCTGTGTGTTGAAGATTGCCTCGACGCGCTGCTGTGGGCCGAGAAGATCGGTGGTGCGCAGGCATTACGCGCGCGTGCCGATACGAATGCCAAGACTTTGAGTGACTGGGTAGACCGTTCAGAGTGGGCGGCGCATTTGGCGGCGGATCCGGCGACCCGGTCGAACACCAGCATGTGTCTCGTCTTCAAAGATGCGAAAGTAGCCGCGCTGCCCAAAGACGCGCAGGCCGCGTTCGCGAAGGCGATTGCGAGCCTGCTCGACAAGGAGGGTGTTGCGAACGATATCGCGTTTTATCGCGATGCGCTTCCAGGTCTGCGCATTTGGACCGGATCGACGGTGGAGGCGAGTGACGTCAAGGCGCTGCTGCCGTGGCTCGACTGGGCGTTCGCCGTCGAGACGGCGAAGCTCTGATTTTTCTTCTCCCCGTTCTTACGGGGAGAAGGTGCCCTGAAAGGGCGGATGAGGGGCGGCAGCCTCAGAACAAGCGGTTGTCCCTCACCCTAACCCTCTCCCCGTGAACACGGGGAGAGGGGATTCTCCCGCTCTCGTGAGGACCTCCCACCATGTCTAAACCCCGTGTTCTCATTGCCGATGCTTTGTCACCGGCGGCAGTTGCGATCTTCACAGAGCGCGGCGTCGACGCCGACGTGAAGGTCGGTCTCTCCAAAGAAGACCTCGAAAAGATCATCGGCGACTACGACGGTCTCGCCGTGCGGTCTGCGACGAAGGTGACTGAAAAGGTTCTCGCTGCCGCGGGCAAACTACGGGTCGTCGGCCGCGCCGGCATCGGCGTCGACAACATCGACGTGAAGGCTGCGACGTCGAAGGGCGTCATCGTGATGAACACCCCGTTCGGCAATTCGATCACGACGGCTGAGCATGCGATCTCGATGATGATGGCGCTGGCGCGCCAGATTCCAGAGGCGGATCGCTCGACGCAGGCCGGTAAATGGGAGAAATCCAGGTTTGTCGGCGTCGAGTTGTTCAACAAGACGCTTGGCGTGATCGGCTGTGGTAATATCGGTGCGATTGTTGCCGACCGCGCGCTTGGTCTGAAGATGAAGGTCGTTGCGTTCGATCCATTTCTGTCGCCGGAGCGCGCGTTGGAGATCGGCGTCGAGAAGGTTGAATTGCCGGACCTCTGGCGGCGTGCTGATTTTATTACGCTGCACACGCCGCGCACCGAGAAGACGCGCAACATCCTCGATGCCAAGGCGCTCGCCACATGCAAGAAGGGCGTTCGAATCATCAATTGCGCGCGCGGCGGGTTGATCGACGAGGCGGCGCTGCTCACCGCGCTCAAGTCCGGTCAAGTCGGCGGGGCAGCGCTCGACGTGTTCGAAGTTGAACCTGCCAAGGAAAACGCACTGTTCGGTGCGCCGAACCTCATCTGCACGCCGCATCTCGGCGCGTCGACGGGCGAGGCGCAGGAGAATGTGGCGCTGCAGGTTGCGGAGCAGATGAGCGACTATCTGCTCAAGGGTGCGATTTCAAATGCGGTCAATTTCCCGTCGATCACGGCGGAGGAAGCGCCTCGCCTGACGCCGTACATCAAGTTGGCTGAGCAGCTCGGCTTGTTTGCGGGTCAGCTCACTGAAACCAGCATCAAAGGCATCCGCATCGTTTACTCGGGCGCGGTTGCCGAGCTCAACACCAAGCCGCTCTCGGCGGCGGCTGTCGCCAGCGTCTTGAAGCCCCTGCTCGCCGACAGCGTCAACATGGTCTCGGCGGCTGCCGTCGCGAAAGACCGCGGGATGAAGATCGAGGAGACGACGCGCGGGCAGGATGGGACGTACGAGAGCTATGTGAAGCTCATAGTCGTCACGGATCAATACGAGCGCTCGGTGGCGGGCACGGTGTTTTCGGATGGCAGGCCGCGCGTCATCCAGGTGCGGGACATCAATATGGAGTTTGAAGTCACTCCGAACATGTTGTTCGTCCGCAATGCCGACAAGCCAGGATTCATCGGGCGCTTCGGTAACGTTATGGGCGAGGCGGGGGTCAATATCGCGACGATGAACCTCGGCCGCGACAAACCCGGCGGCGACGCGATCTGCATCGTGTCGATCGACGAGCCTGTGAGCGACGCCGTTCTTGCGAAGGTGAAGGAATTGCCGATGGTCATCCGCGTCAACCGCTTGAAGTTCTAGTACCGCAGGCGCACGACTAGACCGCAGTCCAATGGCGCGAGAGATCGACAATGACCGACCAAAAGCATTTTGAGCGTGACGACGCCGCGGTCGCTCGGGCGAGCTTCACGGGCTGCTGCCCGCGCTGCGGGAAGGACTCCCTTTTCCGGTCTGGCCTCGTTCTCAAAGAGAAGTGCGGCAACTGCGGGCTCAGCTATTCGTTCGCCGATTCCGGCGATGGGCCAGCTGTGTTTGCGATCTTCATTCTAGGGTTCCTGGTGCTCGGCGGCGCGTTGATCGCCGAGTTCAGGTTCAATGCGTCTATCTGGTTTCACCTGGTGACGTGGGGCCTGCTTACTCCGTTGCTGGCGATCGGTCTGCTGCGGGTAATCAAGAGTATGCTTATCGTTCAACAGTATCGAACGAAGGCCGAGCAGGGCGTTCTCGAACGCAAAACCCAGTAGTGCCGGACTAGCCGGTCTGTGTAAGACTTATGACCGGCTTGATCGTTATCCGGCCGCATGGCGAATACAAAACAATTCGACCCGATCCAAAGTCGGGCTCCCCAGGGTCGCAAAAGGAGGAAATCAATGACGAAAGTAGTGCTTGTTACCGGTGGGATGGGCGGCCTTGGCGAGGCTATCTGCAAGAAGATGGCGGCTATGGGCTACACGGTCGTCGCCACATATTCGCCGTCGAACAAGACGTCAGGCGATTGGCTCGCCGAGATGAAAAAAGAGGGATACGATTTCAAGGCGTATCCAGTGAACGTTACCGATCCGGCCGATTGCGTTGCAAAGTGTGCGCAGATCGCCAAGGAGATCGGACCGATCGATGTTCTCGTAAACAACGCAGGCATTACGCGCGACATGACGTTCAAGAAGATGACGAAGGTCGATTGGGACGCCGTCATAGATACGAACCTCGACAGTGTGTTCAACATGACGAAGCCGGTTATCGACGGGATGGTCGATCGTGGCTGGGGCCGTGTTGTAAATGTGTCGTCGGTCAATGGCCAGAAGGGCGCGTTCGGGCAGACGAACTACTCCGCAGCGAAGGCCGGCATGCACGGCTTTACCAAAGCTCTCGCGCTTGAAGTCGCGCGCCGCGGTGTCACCGTGAACACCATTTCCCCGGGCTATATCGGCACGAAGATGGTGACCGCTATCGACAAGACGGTTCTCGATACGAAGATCATTCCGCAAATTCCGATGGGCCGTCTCGGCAAGCCTGACGAAGTCGCAGGTCTCGTCGCTTACCTCGCGTCGGATGAAGCCGCGTTTGTGACGGGCGCCAACATCGCCATCAACGGCGGTCAGCATATGCAGTGACGCACTTTGGAGTGCCGGCACAAGAACGCCCGGGAGAGATCATCTCCCGGGTGTTTTTTGTTTCCCGTCGCGCCGTCGATCAGGCGTATCAGGCTGCCGTCAGTTTCTTGATCGCGGCGCTGACTTTATGGCGGAAAGCATGGAAGCCTTTGGTGCCCTCGCTCGTCATCCAGTTCATCTGTAGCGAACGGCGCTGGCCTTCAAACGGGTGATGCCCGTGCCAGGATTTGTCGGAGCGCTTGAACACGAGAAGCGTTCCGTTATCGGGGGGAACCTCGGCTACGAAGTTATCGACGTTGTGGCCATCCCGCAGGATACGTAGGCGGCCGCCCGATTGCTGCCAGTTCTCGTTGAGATAGACGAGTACCGTGATGATCTTGTCTTTGGAGTCGGTGTGGATCGAGCCGTCCTTTGCGCGGGTGTAGCCGCGTAGAGAGTACATTTTCGGCCGGCCCGACAGTTCGACGTTGAACTTCTGAGCTATGACTTCTTCGAAGGCTGGCCCGTCGAGCTCATCGATCACCGACTTGATGGCCATGCTCGCATCCAGGCTTTCGATCGGATACGAACCGCCCTTTTCAATCTTGGGATAGGTCGCGTTGATTTTGGCCACTGCTTCCGGCGACAGGAAGCCGGGGACCACGACATATTCGTAGGGATCGCTTTCGATTGTCGCCGCGCGCAATTTGTCGAGATTGAGAAGGCCCATGGCGACTTTCCCTGGAGGTGAGGATGTAGCGCCGCGTGTGCGGCGCTTGGCTGAGTGCATTCAACCTGCAGATTGGCTGCCATGCAACATGGCGCGGCGACGTGTGAACCGCTTTTCGACTTCCTCGGCTATCGCCGTCGCAGCATCCAGCGGCCGATAGTTCCAGGTTTCGATGCGCTCGATCCGCTCTGGCAGCGGCCGAGTTGCGCCGTGGTGTTGCAACGCCTTGTGATAGCGTTCAAATTTTTCGGATCCGCCTTCAGGCGTGAAAATATAGACCGGTTTGCCGGTTGCTGCCGCTTCGCCGCACATGTTCACTGAATCTGCGGTTACGACCAGCATATCGGCGTGTGCGAGGAAGTCCGGATAGGGATTGGAGCCTTGGCCATCCCACAAGATGCGTGGCGTGCCTTGGGTGGCTTTGTCGACGGCATTGAGCAAGCGGGGGTGGGTGCGCCGGGATGGTGTGATCATGAAGCTCGCGCCGAGCTTCGAAAGGTCGCGGAGGGAGCGTTCGAGCCGATCGTCGCAGGCGTCGGTGAATTTGTAGACGGCGTTCTTACCACCAAGGATGACGGCGATCCGCGGCTGCGGCAGCGCGGCGATGGCCGGCGGTACGATACGGCGGAGTGCCGCCAATCGAGCCGCAGAGAACGGATGTGGCGGCGTTAGCGTCGTCACGACGTTTGTGCCGCGCATGCGGTCGTGGACGGGCACCCAGAAGAGGTCGGCAATGCGAGTGCTGGTCCGGGGGTCTTGCAGAATTATCGTGTAGGTCGCGAGGCCCGCGCGTTTCTTTAGTGCCTTGATATAGGGAATTGCGAGGCGTCCGGTGGCGATCGCCACTTCCGGCCAGGGAGCACAAAACGCTGACCCGGGCTTGCCGAATTTTTCGCGTGGCGACACCGGTCCATAGGGGGAGAGAAGACGGAACGCTCCGGTCGGAGAAACGTGTTTGATTTCGGAAACGAGACCCAGAGCATCGGCGACGCCCTTTGCCTGGACATCCATCCCGGCTTTCCCATCGGTGATGAGCCAAGCCTTCAGCCCCTGAAGCGGGCGACGATGGTGGAGGCCAGCATCTGTCAGGCTGTCACTCGGCATATCGTATTCCACCCTCTGGGTGAGTTCTCGCACAGCACAAGCAGGCTGGCGGTGTCCGATCCTGGTCCAGCTTGGCTGAAGTCCGACTTCGGCTAAAAAAGGGCAAGATCACGAATCGGATCTAGCTTGCCCGACGGTTAGCGGCAATCGCGGTGATTCACGATGCGGCGGATTGGCGGGGCCTTCGTCCGTCATCTCCGCTTGGCAGATGATAATCGATTGAAGTGGTTGCAAGATTTGAGCAACCAGGCTCGCGCTAGGTCTCTCCACTCACATCTCACGCACTGCTCTCCCGCACCAAGATTTGGAGCAGCCGGCGGACAATCGCTGTGGCGATGCTCTCGCGGGCGCCTGTTATGTGGACCATTCCGCGCACGGTTCGATTTAGAGTCGTGCCATCGACCTTGACCTTTACCAGGTGCTGGCCCGAACGCGGTTTGATCTGTCCTTCCTGCGTGCGGTCCGAAGGTATTGCGCCGCCGTAGAGAGACGCCAGAGACGGTTGGTCGATGGTGCGTGCGCCGATGACAGAGATCTCCATAACGTTGCCGGTGCGGGTTGAGCCAAGCGGGTCATCTGGTACGAACGTGACGTTCGCGCCAACCGCAATACGCCAAACATCATTCTCGCTGATGTATGCCCAAACCACTTGTGCTCCGTCAGTGACGACACGCCCGAGTGTGGTGGCGTCGTCGATCCAACTGCCGATGTGCAGGTCGCGGTCGACGTCTCTGACGATCCCATCGACTGGATACTTTATGGTCAGACGCTCGCGCTCGGCTTCCAGGCCTTGAAGCTTTCTCCTGTTGCGCTCGAGCTCAACCTCGAGCACCACACGGTTGGCTCGATCGGCTTCGTCGCCAGCAATGCGATCAAGTCTTGCTGCCGAGAGCGCGATCTGGCGCCCTACTTGTGTAAGTTCATGTTCAAGGTCGGGTGCTGCCAGAACAATTGCGACGTTTCCGGCTGCGGCAGGCTGGTTGTCGCGTAGGGCAATTCTCTCAATACGCGCGGATCGCGGGGAGAAGAGACGCGTTTGGCTTTCTGCGGTCAGGATGCCTTGAACTTTCAGCGTGCCGCTCCACGGCACCACTAGCAAAATTAGTCCTGCAAACACCGTGCCGGCCGTCAGAAAGCTTCTGCGGGTTAAAGCGATCGCCCTGCGCATTGACCACCACACTTTGAGTTCGCGCCATATAGGCAGCAAGATGAACCAGACGATTTCTATGGCAAACAGAACCAAGCCGAGAGCCTTGAAGAAGGTGTGGTAGACAAGGAGCGCAATGCCAAAGAAGAGGATCAGCCGGTAGATCCAGACGGCGAAGGCATAGATGACGAGAAGGCGCATCTTATGCGCTTCGAACGCTTCGGGGGGTGAGTTCTCGAGGCCGAAGAGACGCTCCCTTAGCCACCAGACTGCGAGCGAATTACTTCGCTCTTGCAAGTTCGGGATTCGCCACGTGTCAGCGAGTATGTGGTACCCGTCGAATCTCATGAGGGGATTGAGATTGATGAGTAAACCCATAATCAGGCTGGTTGTCGCGATCATGAAGGCTGCGGATCGCCACGGGCCGTCGACTAGAAACGCCCAAAGGAAAAGCGCAATTGCTGCAAGTCCAAGTTCCACGGCAATACCGGCAATGTCGATCGCAATCCTGTCGCGACGATTTCGCAGCCGCCATGCATCCGATACGTCCGTGTAGAGCACAGGCGTAAGAACCATGAAAGCAATGCCCATTGCGTTCACGCGTATTCCAGCTCGCGTAGCGGCGTATGCATGCCCAAGTTCATGCAGTGTCTTCACTGTCGCCAGCGACAGCCCAAATAGAAGGGCACCCTCGAAGCTCATATGGTCGGCAAAGGCTGTGGTGAACTGATCCCACTGACGCGAAGCGAGATAGAGGCCAAATAGGCCAATGGCCGCAATGATCGATGCGGTTGTCCGGGTCATCAGCGGCGCGACGATGGGAAATGTGGCGGTCAGAAATCGCACCGGGTCTATGAGCGGGACTTTGAAGAAGAGATAGCTATGCAGCATGCGCGACAGCGCACCGCGATGCGCGGCATTGGCTTGCTTGGCAAAGGACCTCGCATCGGCTCCAGGCGGATCCAAGGTGAGATTGTTCGTCGTCAGGAACTTTACCAGCTCGCCGACATGTTCGCTCTCGATGTGCTCTCCGAGTTCCGTCCTCACTTGGACTATGAAGTCGTCAGCCGAAATCGGTTGCCAGCGCGCCAGCAATTCAAATGCAAGGCGGGAAATTTGGAAGTATCGATGTCGCGTCGGGTCGTGGACGATCCACGTTTGCTCGATCTCGCCGTGCGGACCTTCGGTAAGTTGGAGCTCCTGGCGCAGCTCGGGCAAGATGAACGTCTTGCGAGGAACGGGCGCGAGCGACATCAGAGTCCGAGGGATTGCCGGACGGCCGTTATCGGCCGGCGAAGAAGGTAGAATACTAGCGGGACAAGATGGCCTTGAATTTGCGCTGTCCCGCGGGCGCCAATCCGTTGTGCGCTGGCTTCGGGATCAAGGTCGACATGAATGGTGTACACGAGCTGCTGAACGGCATTGGGTTCTGCCATGTAACCTTCGCTAGCGAGGCGGCCGGGCACGGCGGAGAGTGGGTTTGAATCCAAAAATAGGCGTACTCTCGAGCCTTTCTCCATGACGATGGCGTCTGCGATGGGAAGTTCGATCCGTCCGGCGACGGCGGTGGGATCGACGATTTGCATTATTCGCTCGCCTGTTTTGACCGGCCGGCCAATCCAGCGATCCTTGTCCGCGTAAACGAGGACGCCGGCTCGATCAGCTGTGACTTTTGACCGTGCTAAGAGCTCGGACGCGAAATTTCGCTCGGCGCGCTTCATCTCAAAGTCCGCCTGCGCGATGGCAATGTCGTGCCGCGATTTGTCGTCGTTGAAGGCCGCTTGCCGGGCCTGATCGAGGCGTGCTTTCGCCACCAGCATCTCTTGCTCGCTAACATCGAGCCGATTGCGAAGTGTTGTTTGGTCGAAGGACAGAACGACATCCCCGGGCTTTACCGATCTGTTCGGCTCGACCAGGATCTCTTGGATGACACCGTCAATTGGTGCATTGATGCGTTGCGGCGATACGGCGACGATCTCTACAGGTGCTAGTGCGACCAGTGGGACGGGAAAAATTGCGATGAGGCCGATGCCCAGAATGAGCGCAATTCGGCGTGGCCCTCGTAGTTGCGAGCGCGGCGCAAGACGCTGTGCGCCGTAGATCGCCCGCCATGCGGCGCTCACGACACGCGCTTCTCTCTCGAGAATTCTGCGTTCCTGCTCTGACCAAGGGGTCTCGCGCGTGGCGAGGATGGCAGCAAACGCGCTGCCATCTGGCAAGACAATCGGCTGCCAAAGGACGTGCCGGAACGGGTAGCTCTGTGTGTCCTGGCTCGTCGAGCCAGTGAATGCCGGTAGTTCAAACTGCAAGCTGCTACCTTGACCGTGCTCGGCGACGATCCTTGCGGCAATGTGTTCTACCCAAGTCACGAACGGAGCATCTCTGTTTACGGTCGCTAGACTGGAGATGCATTCGGCGCGGAGGCGTCCCTGCGATTTCGTTCGAAGCACGATCAATTGCCGGGCGGCGACGAGCCGGCGTATTTCGTTTGCGGCGAGGAATACGAGTTCGCGCTCATCGTTTGCATTGCGAATCTTGTCTTCGACGGACAGAAGCTCTGTTACGCCCAATTGGCCGGGCGGATCATTGAGGGGCGGCCGCGTGCCATGCCGGGTTCGACCGTCCATGTTCGCATGGCGCTCGCGGGAGGTCCGCACATGCTTTGGCCCAGCCTCATCCAGCGTCACGGGCGGTTTTCTCCCGTATCGGGTTGAAGCCTTGCGAAGCCGCTCATCCCCGGCTTGACGCCCGTTGCTTCATTCTCAAATCGCGCAAGTATCCTAATTGTCCGGCTGACAGGATCGACAGCGGCGCCGAGCGTTTGGATCGTCGCGAGATGTGCCGTTCCGGTTTCCTCAACGTGGAAGGTGAAACGGTCACCCGGCTTCAGCCTCACCGACCAGCGAGACGGGACGATAAGATCGATTTCGAACTTACCGTCCTGAACGATGCGAAGCAGTGGTGCGTTGGTTTGTGGCATGTCGAAGATGTCGACACTTCGGTCGACGACGTGGCCATCGTATGGTGCGAAAATGGTGCATTGCTGGGTTCGCACGCGTAGCGATTCTGCGGCAGCCGTGGCCTGAGCGAGTTTTGCTTCAGAAAGCGCTAGTTCATTTGCGCCGGTGGCTCTGTGGCGAAGGAGGTGTTGATTCGTTTGAACCAGGATCTCGTGGTATTTTGCATCCGCCTCGGCTGCCCGAAGATCGGCGTCGTAGCGCTTGCAGTCGAACGTGACGAGAGCGGCTCCTGCCTTGAAGGATTGGCCGGGCTTGAATGGAATGCTCAGGATGCGAGCGACAATTTCGGCAGAGATCGTGGCGGATGCGGCAGCTCTTGTGACGCCGCGGACTTCACCCGTGACCTGGTCTGGGCCGCGCACTGCACTGGACTGCGCAACGGCGTTTCCTTGAAAAAGGTCAGCCGTTATGAGAATGCAGACCGAGAACACGGTTACTGGCGCTTTCTGCCGCTTGCTGCTCATGGCGATCAGTCGGCGGCAAGCTTGGCATGCCGCGCCGTGTTATCGCGAGCGGATGGCGCAACAATTGTGTAAGCCGGTTGATCATCGGGAACGACCCCAATAGAGGCGATGAGGCTTGCTGCCGCGCTTTGTAAGTCGGCGAACGCCATGTCGCGCTTCACGGTCGCAACGAGGGTGTTCATCTCTTCACGGATGGCAGATTGCTCGCTGACTTTGCCAGCGGCGAAGGCGCTGCGGATTTGATCGAGGATATTTTGTTGAACCCTCGAGTAGTGCTCCGCGGTCTGGAATTCGCGGTGAGCGTGGTACAGGCGTGCCCGGCTGACGTGGACTTGCGTCATGATTGCCATCGTTACAGCCAACGCACGGGCATCAAGCACCGCATCTTTAGCGTCAACTTCGGCGCGACGATCTGGGTATGAGAACACTTTGATCAGGTTCCAGCTCGCCTGTGCTCCCCAGGACACCCAATGGTTGTTGAATAGAAAGCGATTGCTGTTCCACGCCGGCGTGGCGTCGAGAGACAGCCCGGGAAGCATTTCAAGCAGCGCTGCTTCCGCGTCTTTTGCATTGATGCGCTGCTGATAGGCGACTTCCCGCAATTCGGAGCGATTGCTGAGTGCTGTCGCGATCATTGCATCGGCCGACATATGCAGTGGTGGCGGCGGAACGAGGCGGGCCGGGATTGCGACTTCATAGGGCTTGCTTGGATCGAGGCTGCAGAGTGCCGCCAGCTGGGCCTTCGCACCGCTGAGTTCTCCACTCAACTTGCGGATCTCGCGCTGGATCTCCACCAGTTCTCGCTCGTAAGTCAGCGCCGTCAGCGGGGATGCGTCGCCCTTTTCGGCGAGTGATTTCGTGTCGCCGAGAGCGCGCGTTACTCGCTTCTCGAGCGCAGTCAGTTTTTGCAATAAACGTGTCGCCGCAACGGCTCGCCAATAGGCCGTCCGCACATTCTCGGCAATTCGATTGACGACTCGACGGCGTGATTCTTCGGCTATCAGTACTTTGTCTGCGGCTTGCTTGGCGCGAATGTAGGACAATCCGAAATCGAGGATGTGCCAGCTGAAGCGTATGTCGGAAGCGTGAACTTGCCGCTCGGAAGATGTTGATGACGTCAGGGATTCGTCCCCGATGCTATTTGGTCCGAGGAGTCTGACACTTGATCCGCCCGAGTAGTTGCTGCGGTCGGTGAATCCTGAATTGGCGACGATGCCAGGTAGCTTGGAGTAGTGGGAGACGTGGAGCTGCTGCTCTGCCAGCAGTACCTGCATAACCTCGATCTCTTTGTCGAAGTTGTATTTGATGGCTCGGGCCAGGGCATCTTTGAGCGTCAGGACTCCGTGCAATGGCACCCGCTCGGCGCTCAACCGGGATTGCTTGTCGCCCGCATAGGCGGCCAGTTCCGTTTCATTCAAGGGTGTTGGCTGTAGGGCGCAGCCGCCGAACGAAAGCGTTAGGCAGGCGAAAATAATCGGTCGAACCGTCATTGCGGGTTATCCCAGTGTGCTTTTTGAGGGACGCAAAGACGCTACGGACACGTGACCATTCCTAAATCAGCAATCTTGGGTTGTGCAAGGTAGAAGACTGCTGTGGGCGCGGCATGCGCTGGACCTGTGCCATTAAAGCAACTTAAAATTGTATAATATTAACGGCTAGCTCGCGGCTGGCGCGTGCGCCTACTGCAGAAAAGACACGCCTTTGGCGGGTAATGTAGGTGAATTTCAAGGATTTATTGCAGCTTGAGGTTGTTTTTTGTTAAGGTTCTTCGGGTAACTGCTTGTTACCGCAGCCATGCAACGAGAACCAAATGCGCCACGACCCGAGCTATCTCCGCGCCGCAAATCGCACCAGCATCGGCGAATTTAACCGACGATTGCTCGAAACAACCTCCGCGGGTTCTCCTCGACGGAGCGCCGAGACCGGGGGTTATCGGCTCAGCAGAGCAACCTGGAATAGTATTTTGGCGCTAGGGGCGTCCGTTCGACAGCCGCTAGGTCATCGGGCCATGCGGATTGTGAACAGGTCGAAGCGGCGCTGGCGCCGGATGCGTGATGCTCTTCGTAAGCGCCTGTCGCGCCAGGCTATGCCACGCACTCATGAGCGAGTTGGTGCTTCTCGTTCGTTGGGATTGCTGGCTCTGGAGCAGCGTATCGTTTTCGATGCTGCGGCGGTTGCAACTGCGGATCTAGCAGTAGACCAGATGGCAGAGCAGCAGGCTCATGCCGTTGTCGAACATATGCCGGCATACGAGGCGCAAGGGTTCGACATAGCGGCTGCTGAATTGGGTCTGGTGTCAGGTCCGCCCGCTGGCCCCGAGATTGCCTTCGTCGATGCGGATGTGGCGGATCTAGAGGCATTGCTGGGTGCCGTACCGTCGCATGTTGAAGTGGTAGTTATCGATCCCGCCCGTGACGGCGTCGTGCAGGTGGCTGAGGCACTAGAGGGCCGCCATGACATTCATGCGATACATATCGTCAGCCATGGTGGACCCGGGCGATTGACCTTTGGCGCTACGGTGCTCGACGCCGCATCGATGCAGAATGAATATTCAGACGAGTTGAGAGCCATCGGCACCGCGTTGACTGCCAATGGTGATATTCTGATCTATGGTTGCGACTTTGCTGCGGGTGAAGCAGGCGCCGAGGCATCGGCTATTTTGGCAGGGCTGACGGGAGCGGATGTTGCGGCGTCGGATGATCTTACCGGCGCGTCCCGTCTTGGTGGCGATTGGGACCTCGAGCGCGAAATCGGTTCCGTCGAGACAGATATCATAGAAGCGACAACTTACGATCACACGCTTGCAGATGCCATCGCCGATCTCGATGTGCCCGCAGCAAATCTCGGGCAGTCGACGACGACGGTCAGCGGGACGATGCCCGACGGCTCGACATTCTCAATCTCGCGCATCAATCCGTCGACGGGTGCTCCGATTGCGTTTCGGCAAGTGACGACGGGTCAGCTGGTCTTTTCTGGCGACAACTCGACCAACTTTCCCGCTGGCGGTACTGATCCGGGCTTCGCTGCCGGCGGCTTCGAGATGATTCGCTTCGATGGGCGCGACTCGCTCAGCACATCGACAATGGTCCCGATCGTGTTCGAGATCACTTTCAGTTCGCCCCAGACCGACGCCGTCATCAATTTCTCTGGAACGTCAAACAAGTTCATCACGACCAATGTGGCCTCGACACTCAACCCGGGCGCGACACTGTACCTGCAGGATTCTAACGGCGCGGATCCCGTCCCCGCCGTCATTACAGCGATTACAAACGGCGTACTCATCACCGGCAATCATACGCAAGATGCAGCCACTTTCTCGCTCACTCTGAATGGCACCGTCACGACGGCACGCATCACGTTGCAAGAGTACCAGAATACGTCGACCTTCACGACCAATCTTGGTCTCTCCACTGCCGGTGCGCAGGATGCCATGGGCATTGCGATTTCCGGCATGACGGTCACCAACGAGGCGCCGGTCGCTCGCGCAGACGGACCGATCGCCATTCAGCCCGGCGTTCTCAAGAACATCGATGTCCGCACGAACGACAGCGATACTGAAGGCGACCTCATTGCCATTTCCGGCATCACCGATCCGCAGAACGGTGTCACAACGGCATTCACCGGCGCGGGTCACACCCTCACGCTGACCAGCGGGACCATGGTCACGCTCAAAGCAGACGGTACTCTCGATGTGATGCGTCCGCTCGCCAGCGTGACGCGCGAGACTTTCCACTATCAGATCATCGCGGGCGGGAAGACAGCCAGCGCCGAAGTCATTTTGGAACGTGACACCGACGGCGACGCAGTTGGAGATCTCACGGACCTCGACGACGACAACGACGGCATCCTGGATACTGGCGATGGAGCTGATCCTGCGGTTGCTCTTTCCGGGGCTTGGACGCTCACGGGTCCGCAGACGGCTTCCTATGATTTTGGCAATGGCGTCCGTGTCATTGCCATGACGAACTCGACGTCGTCTTCAGGTGCGACCTTCCTCGGTAATTTTTCGAATGGGCAGATGAACCCTGCCGGCGACGATTTGCCTGCTGAGCAGTTTTGGTCGAACCCTCTGGTTGCGGGCCGTGATAGCCTTCAGAGCGCCTTCAGTTTTGGTAGCGAGATAACTTTCACATTCGTCGATGCCGTAACGGGTCAGCCCGTGTCCGTCGACAATCCGATCCTGCATCTCGATCGCATCGGCGGCACGGGCATCATCGCTGCCGGAGCGGGCAATGCCCACAATGCCGCATTGGTCACGCTCGATGACGGCCTCACATGGACGCGGCTCGGGGGTGGCACGTCCGATTTCTTGACGACTTCGACAACCGCAACGGACGGCTCGGTCGGCACGCCGGGAACTCAGGCGGGCGAATCGAATTACGCGTCGACGCAGACTGCCTCGGGTAGTCTTCGCATCAATGGCGCGATCTCCTCGTTCACGCTCAGAATGCCTGCCGCGCTCGCAACGGAAGATCCCGGGAACACGCTCGGCGACGGCATCGAGTTCGTGCTCGAAGCGCCGCGGGCCCTGCGCGACAGTGACGCCGACGGTACTTTCGATCATCTCGACATCGACGCCGACAATGACGGTATCACCGACAACGTCGAAGCGCAGACGACAGCCGGTTATATCGCGCCTTCGGGTAGCTATGACGCGAATGGTGTCGATCTGGCGTATGATGTTGGAGGCCTCGCGCCGGTCAACTCTGATGGCGCTGATCTCGCTGACGTTCTCGACGCGGACAGCGACAACGACGGGATATTGGATGTCGCCGAGCGCGGCACCGGGTCGCAAACGACGAGTCCCGCGCCAAGTTCCGCAGACACGGATAACGACGGTCTGCTCGACGTATTCGAGGGTGCGAACACGACAGATGGATTCGACGTCAACGACGAGAATCTGACTGGTACGTCGTTCAATTTCGCCGATATGGACAACGATACTGCGGCCAACGGCTCTAACGCCGCGCCACCCGCGATCGATCTCGACTATCGCGACAACCAGATCACCACTCCGCCACTAGATACCGACAGTGACGGGATCGCCGACATTACCGATATCGATGACGACAATGACGGCATGACCGACGTGGCGGAGGGCTTTGTCCCGACGCCACAGGTTACTGGAGAATTCAGCGGCACTTTCGGTACGAGCGCCAGCATACGCAATCTCCAAACGCCGCCCGGCAGTGGTTATAGCTACTCACCCAGCTTGAACGGCGGATTTGCGACTGGCACTTATGCCGTCTTGAGCCAGGCCTATGGCATCAACAACTGGCATAGCTTCGCTACAAACTTTACAGGAAATACGACCGGTACGGCTGATGACGCATTCCTGATTGTGAATGGCTCCACATCGCAGGGCGTCTTCTACGAGCAAGTCGTGCCAGTCCTGGCCAACTCCACGGTAGAGTTCGGCGTTGATGCGCGCAATTGGGCCGGCAATGCCTTCGTGTTGAACGGACCACCAAATTTGGCCATTCGCATCTTTGCGTCGGATGGCATCACGCTGCTGGCTGAAACTTCGACCGGACCGATTTCTCAGAACACAAGTTGGGTTACCACGAGCGGTACGCTGAATACCGGTGCGAACTCGTCTGTGATTTTGCGCCTAGTCAACCTTTCGACGCAAAGCAGTGGAAACGACTTTGCCATCGACAACATCCGCTTTGTCACGTTGGGTGACGGATCGTCGCCAGACTTTGACAATGACGGGATCCAGAACCATCTGGACATCGATTCCGATGACGACGGCATCACCGATAATATCGAAGCACAGGCGACGGCCGGTTTTATCGCGCCTTCCGGGGTCGGTTCCGGCACGACGGATGCTAACAATGATGGTCTTGACGATGTCTATGATGCCGGTGCGCTCGGTGCCGCCGATGGAATCGGCCTGACAGCGGCCAATACCGATGGTGCCGACAACCCCGATTACATCGATTTGAATTCCGACAACGATTCCCTGACTGACAATGCCGAGAGTGGTTTGGGGGTAGCCATGGTGGCGCCCACGGCGGTGGACGCCGATGGAGATGGTCTAAAGGATGCTTATGAAGCGGTTATCGACGGCAATTCTAACGACGGCTTCGTCGTCAGCGAAGGCATTGCAAATCCTCGCCTGACGCCGACGGCATATTTGCCGGATATCGATGGCGACGCAGCGCTATCTGTGCCGTTGAGCCATGATCTTGACTACCGTGACGGAACGTTCGACCCGGACGCGGATAGCGACGGCGTTGCCGACGTCATCGATATCGATGACGACAATGACGGCATTTTGGATGCGACGGAGACGGTTCCCGAGACCGTGACGCTAAGCCTGCTTTCGGTCACGTCCGACGCGGGCACTGGTACCAACATGGCGACGTTTCAGGGCACATCCCCGAGTGGCCGCGTCGTAACCATCACAGTGCGTATGCCGGACGGTCTCTCTGGTCTGAATGATGGTGCCGGCGTCGAAGCCAACATCGGTACGATTGTGCAGTCCGGCTCAGCGGCGCAGCTTTCTTTGAATGACGGCGGAAGCTTTGCCGGATTGCCCACCGGTGAAACCGCCGTGGTGTTCACATCCAACGAACCGATCACATCGATTCATTTCAGCGATCTCGACGGTTTCGATAATGGCAACAACGCCACCGCGAATGGAACGCGGGTCATTGATGCCGTCGCCTTCACTCAGGCTGGCTCATGGACCGTCAACAACGGTGCCAACCTGGTCCAGCAGGCGCCCACTTCCGATCCACGATTTGCACAGTTTGTGACCAAGGGTGCGCAGTCGAATGTGCTGTTCAACAACACCCCAGGTGGTCTGAGCACCTACACGATCGTCGACAATGCGGATGTGACTTTTACGCCTGCGAGCGCGACAACGACGCTGACGATGCTTTATGAAGACATCGGCACGATGACGAGCGGCGCGGATCGCGAGTTTGCGGCATCGGTCCTGATGATCGGCGGCTTTACAGTCGTCCTCGCGCCTGCCGATGTGGACAGTGATGGAGATGGTCTCGCCAACCGCCTCGACATTGACAGCGACAACGACGGCATCACCGACAATATTGAAGCGCAGACGACGGGCGGCTACATCGCGCCGTCGGGCACGGGCGGGGGTATCACAGATGCCAACGGCGACGGTCTCGACGACGTCTACGATGCGGGCGCACTCGGTGCAGCCGGTGGCCTCGGTGTGACGCCCGTCAATACGGATGCAGCTGGAACATCAGGCGTTACCTATACACCTGATGCGACAGCCGACTATCTTGACAGCGACTCCGATGGCGACGGCGTCAGCGACCGCGAAGAGAACGGCCTTGGCGTTCTATCGCCCGCGGCAACCGATACCGATCATGACGGTTTGCTCGACGCCTATGAGACGGTCATCGACGGTGCCGTTAACGACGGCTTCGTCGTCAGCGAAGGCGTGACCGATCCATTGACCGCGTCGGCCACGCATGCCGGCTATCTACCGGATCAGGGCTTAGACGCAAGCCCGGTGCCGGTGCCATTGGCGAGCGATCTCGACTACCGTGATGCGTTGCCGGACTATAGTCCGCCGTACATCGATGCGGATCAAGACAACAGTTCAGGCGGCCAGAACTCCGATTTCCAGGCGGCGTTCACCGAGAATGCCCCTGCCGTTTCGGTCGTTGATGCCGACGTGTTCACATTCGGTATGGGCGGTGCGCTCCAGTCTGCCACGATCAGTCTGACGAATGCGCAGGCGCTCGACGAATTGGTGATCGGTGTGCTGCCCGCGAACATTACGAGCTCAATCGATACGAGTGTCCCGGGTGTCATCACGGTTACTCTCAGCGGCAGCGATTCCCTCGCCAACTATCAGGCAGCGCTACAAGCGGTTGGCTTTAGGTCAACGTCGGACGCGCCTGATACCACAGACCGAGTTCTCGAGATCGTCGTCAGCGATGGCTTGAGCAACTCTAACATCGCGGTCACGACCATCACCGTCACTGACGTCAATGATCCGCCGGTTGCGACGCCGAGCACCAGCTCGGGCGCGGAAGATAGCAACATTCCGGTCAACCTCACCGGAACCGATATCGACGGCACCATTGCGTCTGTCACCGTCACCACACTGCCGCCTGCGACCCAAGGCGTGCTCTATCTTGCCGATGGTACGACGCCGGTTGTCGCGGGGGCGCCGCTGACGCCCGGTCAGGCCGCAACAT
>JAPXTA010000078.1:0-25130 GCA_033812735.1 Hyphomicrobiaceae bacterium
ACATAGACCCGCGCATCTATGCCCTCTTCCTCGATTCCGATCGGCAGTACTCCTGCGCCTATTTCACCGGCGACGACGATCTCGATACCGCCCAGGCCAACAAGAAGCGCCACATCACCGCGAAACTCGCCATCGAACCGCAGCACCGCGTGCTCGACATCGGCTCAGGCTGGGGCGGCCTGGCGCTCTATTTCGCCGAGGCGGCACGTTGCGACGTAACCGGCGTCACGTTGAGCGAGGAGCAATTGCGCATTGCCCGCGACCGCGCCGCCTCAGCAGACAAAGGCGACACCATAGAGTTCCGCCTCCAAGACTTCCGCACGATCAAGGAGCGGTTCGACCGCATCGTCTCTGTCGGCATGTTCGAACACGTCGGCGTCAACCACTACGGTACGTTCTTCGAATGTCTGTCGAATAGTCTCGAAGACGACGGCGTCGCCCTCGTTCACACGATTGGACGCAGCGGCCCGCCCGCACCGACCAACCCATTCGTTGCCAAGTACATCTTCCCGGGTGGCGCCCTGCCATCGCTGTCGGAAATCACCGGCGCAGTCGAGCGCGCCGGCCTGATCGTCACCGACGTCGAGGTGCTTCGCCTCCACTATGCCGAAACCTTGCGGCATTGGCGCATCCGCTTTCTGGCCAGGCGCGAGGAAGCCGTCGCCATCGCCGGCGAGGAATTCACACGTATGTGGGAGGCGTATCTGGCAGGCTCCGAGGCGGCCTTCCGGTATCAAGAACTCGTCGTCTTCCAGATCCAGTTGACGCACCGCATCGACGCACTGCCCGTCACGCGCGACTACATCGCCGCCCGTGAGCGCGCACTCGAAGCAGGAGAACGCACCTCCACCACATCAGGTGCATCAAATCTCGCTCACCTCGAGCACACCCGGGACGGTCGAGATCAACCCCCGCTGTGACGGCGAAACATCGAACTTGCCGGGCATGTTGAGCCGGATCTCGCGATCGACGTCGTAAAGGCGAAGATAGAGCTGTATCTCTCCGCCGCGCCCATTGCCGGACTTCAACAGCGACTGCAATTCGTCGAGCCGCGCCTTCTGTGATTTGACCAGACGATCGTCGAGCACAATTTTCAAGCCGCGCTGAACGCCGGCCGCTGCTTCATCGAGCCGCCGTAACGCCTGCACCCGCATCTTGACGGTCTCGCCGTCACGCTCGGCCTCCACCGAAACGAGAACCGGTGTCCCAGGCTCCAGCAGATCGCGGCACTGGTTGAGGGTATCGGAAAAGATCACAGCTTCGAACTGTCCCGTCGCATCCGAGAACAAGGCAAAAGCGAATTTATTGCCCTTCTGCGAACGTCGCTCGCGCGCCGATACCACGATCGCCGCAAGCGCCCCCGCGGTCGCCGTCAATCCGGCCTTGGCCTCGAATTCGGCAAACGGCGTGGCATTGAGCTTCGGTAGCACGCTCGCATATTCGTCGAGCGGATGGCCTGAGAGATAGAAGCCGATGGCTTTGAATTCCTCCCCAAGCCGCTCCATCGGAGTCCACATTTTCACAGGCCGTAGCTTCAGCAGGCTCTCCCCGCCACTGCCGCCACCGCCGCCGAACAGGCTCCCCTGCCCAACCTCGCTGTCACGGTGCAGTTCGCCGGCAACGCTCATCAGCTGATCGACATTGCCGTGCACCAGCGCGCGATTGTTCTCGATCGCATCGAAGGCCCCGCCGGCCGCAAGCGTCTCGAGTCCGCGCTTGTTGAGCGCCTTCGGATTGAACCGGCGCGCGAAGTCGTTGAGCGTTTTATATGGCCCCTTGCTATTACGCTCGGCGACAATCGTCTCCACCGCGCTGGCGCCGACGTTCTTGAGAGCCGCCAAGGCGTAACGGATGGCACCGTGCTTCTGGCCGGCCTTCGCCGGCTCGACGCTGAATTCCACTTGCGAGGCGTTTACGCACGGTGTCTTGACCTCGATACCGCTTCTTCGCGCCTCGTTCGAGAACATGGCGAGCTTGTCGGTATTGGCCATATCGAGGGTCATCGACGCGGCAAGGAATTCTTCCCGGTAGTTCGCCTTCAGATAGGCCGTATGGAACGAGACGAGTGCATAGGCGGCGGCGTGGGACTTGTTGAAACCGTAGCCCGCGAACTTGTCGACGAGCTCGAAAATATACTTGGCTTCCTCACGCTTCACGCCGTTCTTGATCGCGCCCTCGACGAACTTGGCCTGCTGCGCGGCCATCTCGTTCTTGTCCTTCTTGCCCATTGCGCGGCGCAAAAGATCGGCTTGGCCGAGCGTATAACCGCCCATCACCTGCGCAATTTGAATGACCTGCTCCTGATAGATGATGACGCCGTACGTCTCTTCGAGGATCGGCTTGATCATCTGGTGCGGGTACTCGGTCGGCTCCTCGCCGTGCTTGCGGTTGATGTAGGTCGGGATGTTGTCCATCGGGCCAGGGCGATAGAGAGCTACCATGGCGATGATATCTTCGAAACGGTCTGGCTTCAGCCGTTTCAAGCTCTCGCGCATGCCCGTGCTTTCAAGCTGGAACACGCCGACCGTATCGGCTCGCGCAAGTAACTCGTAAGCGGCTTTGACCTTCGGGTCGTCGCCGCCGATCGGCACTTGCGACAGATCGATCGTTTCACCGCGCACTTGTTTGATGAGATCCAGCGCCTTCTTCAGCACCGTAAGCGTTTTCAGACCGAGGAAGTCGAACTTCACGAGCCCCGCTGCCTCGACCATCTTCCAGTTGAACTGGGTGATCGGGAAATTCGACTTGGGATCGCGGTAGAGCGGCACGAGTTCGTCGAGCGGGCGATCACCGATGACCATGCCCGCGGCGTGCGTTGAGGCGTGGCGATAGAGGCCTTCGAGCTTCTCAGCAATCTCGAGCAAACGCGCGACGACCGGCTCGGTCTTCGCCTCCTCCTGGAGCTTTGGTTCGCCGTCGATCGCCTGCCGCAACGTGACCGGATTGGCCGGATTGTTGGGCACGAGCTTGCAGAGTCGATCGACCTGCCCGTAAGGCATCTGCAGGACGCGGCCAACGTCGCGCAGCACCGCGCGCGCTTGCAGCTTACCGTGCGTGATAATCTGCGCGACGCGATCGGCACCGTACTTCTGCTGCACGTACTTGATCGTCTCTTCCCGCCGGTCTTGGCAGAAGTCGATGTCGAAGTCCGGCATCGAGACGCGTTCGGGATTGAGAAACCGCTCGAACAGCAGCCCAAACCGTAGGGGATCGAGATCGGTGATGGTAAGAGCCCACGCCACCAGGGATCCAGCACCCGAACCACGCCCCGGCCCCACGGGAATACCGTTCGACTTCGACCACTTGATGAAGTCGGCCACGATGAGGAAGTAGCCAGGAAACTTCATCTTGGTGATGACGTCGACCTCGTAGGCAAGGCGCTTGTCATAGTCCTCGCGTGTGAAGCCCGGAGCGATATCGCCACCCGCAAGCCGCGCATTGAGCCCCTCTTCCGCCTGCCGCTTCAACTCGGCCGCCTCCGCCTGGACGCGCTCGTCCTCACTCGCCCCGGCCCGGGTTTGCACGAAGCTCGGAAGAATTGGCTTGCGGCCCTTAGGCTTGTAGGCGCAGCGCTTGGCAATCTCGATCGTCGACGCGAGCGCTTCAGGAAGGTCCGCGAACAGCGTCTCCATAGCGGCGGCGGACTTGAAGTAGTGATCCGGCGTCAACCGCCGGCGATTGTCCTCCGTGACGTAGCGGCCCTCAGCAATACAGATCAACGCATCGTGCGCCTCATAGTCGTCGGCCTTTGCAAAATAGCACTCGTTCGTCGCAACGAGCGGGATGCCGAGTTCATAGGCAAGATCGACAAGATGCGGCTCGGCTAGCTTCTCAGCGGCTAAATCATGACGCTGCAGCTCGATATAGAGGCGGTCACCGAACGCCTCCAAAAGCTTCCTCACTCGCGCCGTCGCGACAAGCATCTGCCCATCGACAATCGGCCGGTTGATTGGCCCGTCAGGACCGCCGGTCAGACAAATGACACCCGCCGCGAGACGCACAACGTCGGCAAGCTTTACATGCGGCGCCTCGTTGTCGTGCGTTCCAAGGTGCGCCTTCGAGGCGAGCTTGGCCAGATTCCCGTAACCCTGCTCGTTCATGGCATAAAGGGCGAGATATCCGTCGCGCTCCGGCTTCACGAGAACCGGATTGGCAGCAGCCAGCGGATTCTTGGCCGCAGGATTGTCCTCGAAATCGACAGCGATCGCGATACCGGCGATCGGCTGAATTCCATCCTTGGCAACCTTGTCGGCGAATTCGAGAACACCAAACATGTTGTTGGTGTCGGTCAGACCGACGGCTGGCGTCCCCGCCGCCTCGGCAAGCTTTGCCAGCTTCGAAATCGGCAGAGCGCCCTCGAGCAGCGAGTACGCCGAGTGCACCTTCAAATGCACGTATTTCGGCGGCGCAAGCGCGGCCGGTTGAGACCCTGTCACATCGTCTTTGCTCATGGGCCAAGTCCTACGCCGATTCAGGTCCGCAACCAAAGGCGCCGCCGGCACTGGCGACCGCTTTCCACCGCGATTGCGACTTAAGTCCCCTTTGACGCACCGCACGACTTGACAGACATAGTTATTTGCGAATGTCTGATATAACAACAGTCCAAATCGGCCATCAAGAGCAGCACTCACGGGAGAGGCGCATGAAAAACAGATCGATTGATCAGATGCTTGCGAGGCCAACCCGGCGAAGCAGTCTGGCCTTCCTCGGCGCGTCGGCTCTGCTGGGATTTGCAGCCAAAGCCCGCTCAGCTAACGCCGCAATCCCGACAAAGGCGCGAATTGTGATCGCCGGTGGCGGGGCCGCAGGCCTGGCTGCTGCGTCGCGCCTTGCTTCAGCACTCAGCGGCGCTTCCATCACCGTGGTCGACGCCCGCAAGCCCCACTACTATCAACCGGGCTTCACGCTCGTTGCAGCAGGATTGAAACCGGCAAGCTACTCGATCTCGGCGACACGCGACTACATCCCCAGGGGCGTCGACCTGATCGAAGAGACCGTCGCCGAGTTCGATCCGGTCGGAAATACTGTCACGACCTCGGGCAACAAGCGAATTCCCTACGACTATCTCATCGTCGCAACCGGTCTCCACCTGGATTACGCCGCGATCGAGGGCATGGATGTCAACCTGATTGGGAAGGATGGCATCGGCAGCGTCTACGCCGGGCCGGATGCAGCAGCCGCGACCTGGCAGGCCATGTCGAAGTTTGCCGACACGGGCGGTATCGGGTTATTCGGCCGCCCTGCCACCGAAATGAAGTGTGCCGGGGCGCCACTCAAGTACACCTTCCTGACCGACGACTATCTGCGCCGTCGCGGCAATCGGGGAAAAGCCGAACTCCACTACACCGCGCACGCCAAGGTGCTCTTCAGCGTACCCATCGTCGCCGAGAAAGTGCGCATGCTATTCCAGGATCGCGGCGTCAAAGTTAGTCAGGATCACGTGCTGACGGGCATCGAGCCTGGAAAGAAAGTCGCCCGCTATCGCACGCCAAACGGACCGGCCGAGTTGAAGTATGACTTCATCGCCGTCGTCCCTCCGATGCGCGCACCTGCCGCCGTCCGCAACAGCCCGCTCAAGTGGCAAGAAGGGCCGTTCTCGGCGGACGGCTGGATCGAGGTCGACAAGGCCACCATGCGCCATCGCCGCTTTCCGAATGTCTTTGCCATCGGTGACGTCGCCGGTGTGCCGAAAGGTAAGACCGCCGCCAGCGTCAAATGGCAAGTGCCCGTGGCGGTCGATCATCTCGTCGCAAGCATATCAGGCAAGACATCAACCTCCGCCTACAACGGCTACACGTCGTGCCCGCTTATCACGCGGGTTGGCAGGGCCATGCTGATCGAGTTCGACTACAATGACAATTTGATCGAGTCATTTCCCGGCATCATCGCGCCGCTCGAAGAGTTGTGGGTGACATGGGTGATGAAGGAAACCGCCTTGAAGCCGACCTATCTCGCCATGCTGCGCGGCAACGCTTGAGGAGCACGACATGAAAGACCTCGATATTTTCGTGTTCCTGTCCGTGTTCCAGGAAATGCTCGGCACCCTGCTCTGGGTTCTCCTGGCGTTGGCGGCGGTGATCCTCGCTCTGTTCCTCGCGGTCCTCATCCGCGATCGGGGACTGTCCTATCGGCGCTTCGTCCGAGCAGAACTCGTTGGTCTGGTCGGCGGCATCCTGGCTGTGCTGTTCATGCAGCAAATCACCAGTTCGCGCCTCTCTGACTTAGGCGGTCCCGTCGACGTCATGCTTGTCGCGCTGATCTGGATCGCCGGTGCAATCGGAACGACGCTCGTCGCGTATCTGGCTCAAAGTTATCAGAAGCCATAGTTGCCCAAACCAACAGGTTTGTGATCGAAACGGCCGGATCTCGTGATCCGGCCGTTTCAATTTCGTTGATCTGTTTCGGTGGGGGCTCCGTTACACACCCGTCTCACACAGCAGCGCGCGCAGCCTTGTGAACTGAAGCGAAACAACGATCAGGGATCACTCCTACATGCTCTTCTCACGCTCGTTTGCTGCCGGCATCGCCGTTGCCGCAACCATTCTTACGTCCACCGTCTCGGCACGCGCGGCCGATATCGTCGATACCGCCATTGCTGCCGGCTCATTCAAAACCCTCGTGGCGGCAGTCAAGGCGGCCGGACTAGTCGATACGCTGAAGGGCAAAGGCCCGTTCACGGTCTTCGCACCAACCGACGAAGCCTTTGCGAAGCTACCAAAGGGTACGCTCGAGTCTCTGCTGAAGCCCGAAAACAAGAAGCAGCTGACGTCGATCCTCACCTATCACGTCGTTGCCGGCAAGTATGACGCCGCCCGCATCGCCAAGGCCAAGTCCAAGCAGTTCGGTTTGAAGTCCGTGCAGGGTTCGAACATCGCGGTCGACCTGCGCAAGGGCGTAAAGGTCTCGGGCGCCAATGTTGTGAAGACCGACGTTGCAGCCTCCAACGGCGTGATCCACGTCATCGACGCCGTCATCTTGCCGCCGGCCAAAAAGAAGAAGGCAGCCAAGCACCACTGAGCGACCCAAGTCTCTCTAGGGTGACAACAGGCGGCATCGCGTTCCCATGGCGCAGTGCCGCCTGTTTGCATCACATGCCCGCGAGTTTCGCGCGCGCCAAAATGCGCTCCGCACGGACGGCGTGCGGCCTATCGATCATTTGCCCGTTGAGCGACAGAGTGCCGGCACCAGGATTCGCCGCGAACATCGCGAGGATTTCTTTCGCCCACGCGATCTCGCTTTCAGCCGGCGTGAACGCCGCATTGATCCGCGCGACCTGATCGGGATGGATGGCCATCTTTCCCGTGAACCCGTCACGGGCCGCAATCCGGCACTCCTCGCGGAGCCCGACCGCGTCGCGGAAATTGACGAACACGGTGTCGATCGGCTGACGGCCGGACCCTGTCGCAGCGAACAGGCAGAGATCGCGAGCGAGACTGTAGGGCGTCGTCCATCTTCCGTCCGGTTCGCGCGTCGCAGCCGACCCGACGAGCGCTGAGAGATCTTCTGCGCCCCACGTGATCGCCTCGAGCCGGTCGCTCGCCGTCAAATAACTGCCGAAATTGAAGATGGCGGCAGGGACCTCCGAGGCGATGGCGATGATCCGGGTCGAGCCGAGCGGAATCTGATGTTGTGGCTCGGCACGATCGAGCGCCTGCGCCAGCGTCGCCACATCGGCGGCACCCTTCGGCTTTGGCAGAATGATCCCGTCAGGCTGCGACTTGATGACGGATGCGAGATCGTCTTGCCAATATGGCCCATCGAGTGGGTTGATCCGGACGTAGAGGCGGGGCCGCTGCGCCTTCTTGCGGGTCTCTTCGATGAAGGCGGCGGCCATCGGACGCGCGGCAGGCTTGTTCGGCGCGGCGACCGAATCCTCGAAATCCAGGATCAAACCGTCGGCGCCGACCGTTAGCGACTTCGACATTTTCTTTTCGCTATCGGCGGGGACGAACAACAACGAGCGCATCGGGATGACCTTCCTAGTAACGTCTCTGACCGCACCGATCGGCGTTCAAGCCTTCGGCGCTTTACGCATGAACGCCTGACGGCGGCATTCGGCGACGAGCTCGCCGCGCTGATTGTAAGCACGGTGGTGAAAATCGACGATCCCCGCATCCGGCCGCGACTTGCTCTCGCGTTTCGCAACGACCTCCGTTGCCACCCGCAGAGTGTCGCCGTGAAAGACGGGCTTCGGAAATTTTACGTCGGTCATGCCGAGATTGCCGATCGTCGTCCCAAGCGTCGTGTCGCTCACGGAGATGCCGATCATCAGCCCAAGCGTGAACAGCGAATTGACGAGCGGCTTGCCCCACTCGGTACCGGCCGAGAAATGATGATCGATATGCAGCGGCTGCGGATTGTGCGTCATGCAGGAAAAAAGCGTATTGTCCGCTTCCGTGACCGTGCGGCGGATGGCGTGGTGCATCTCCTTCCCGATTTCGAATTCCTCGAAATACAGCCCGCGCATGTTGCCTCTCCTGGCTGACGCCGTCGTTGACCGTGTCTGCCTAGCCGTCGTCTGAAAATTGTGCAAGCCGCGATAAAAGAAGGGCGGGGCTGCCCGGTCCTGGGAAACCCCGCCGATCGATTATGCGAGCAACGTAAGATTAGGTCTTTTTCACATTCCAGAAGAACGGCAGCGGACCCTTAACGATGCCCTCGACGTTACTGCGCCAAGCCTGGTAGCTGACGAAGTGACCGGTCGGAACGTAGACGACGTTGTCCACCGCGGCCTTATTGAGGCGTCCGACGATCGTCTTTTCTTCATCGAGCGACTTTGCGTCGAACCAGGCTTCGACTTCCTTCTCGACCTCGGGGACATTTGGCCACCCAAACCAAGCCTTGTCGCCGTTGGCGCGGATCGCCGTGTAGCTTGCCGGGTTCACACAGTCGGCACCGGCATGCCATGTGTGGAACATACCCCAGCCGCCTTGGCCCGGAGGATTCTTGGAGGCGCGCCGCTGGCCGACGGTGCCCCAGTCTGTCGCGACGAAATCGACGGTCATGCCGATCTTCTTCAACAGGTCGGCCGTCACTTCGCCCATCGCCTTGGTGATGATCTGGTCTTGAGCAACCACGCACGTCACCGGCTGGCCAGAGTAGCCACTCTCGGCAAGTAGCTTCTTCGCCCGCTCGATGTCAGGCTTCTTCAGCGCAGCTCCGCCCTCTTCCGTGTAGAGGGAGGTTCCCGGCGTGAAGTAGCCGCCAAGCGACTTCCAGAGGCTATCGTCTGAGCCGACGACCGCCCGCATGTAGTCTTCCTGGTTGAGCGCCGCGAGTACCGCCTGCCGCACCTTCAGATTGTTGAACGGCGGATGCAGGTGGTTCAAGCGGAACGACCCGATATTGCCGAGCGGGTCCGCGATATCGACTTTGATGTTACGGTTGCGCTTGAGAACCGGAATGAGGTCCGGCAGCGGCGTTTCCCACCAATCCACTTCGCCGTTCTGAAGTGCGGCGGAAGCGGTGGCCGGGTCGGGCATGATGATCCATTCGATGCGATCGACCAGCATGTTCTTGCCGCCCGATAGCCAGCTCGACGGTTCTTGACGCGGCTGATAGTCAGCGAACTTCTCGAACACGGCTTTGGCGCCCGGCACCCATTCGCCACGCGCGAACTTCATCGGACCCGAACCGATGTACTCCTCGATCTGTTTGAACGGATCGGTCTTCGCGATACGTTCCGGCATGATGAAGGCGGCCGGCGTATTGTTCTTGCCGAGTGCGTAAAGCAGCTTCGGATAGGGCTTCGACAGCACCAGCTTGACGGTGCGGTCGTCGACGGCCACCAACTCTTTCTGGATAGCCTTCACCATGAGGCCCATCGGATCGCGAGACCACCAGCGCTCGATACTGGCGACAACGTCCTTGGCGAGAACGGGCGAGCCGTCGTGGAACTTGAGACCGGAGCGAAGCTTGAACGTCCACGTCAGACCGTCGCTGGAAACCTCCTCGCTCTCGGCCATCTGCCGCTTCGGCTGCAGGTTTGAATCGACGCCATAGAGCATGTCCCAAACAAGGGCGGCGGCGTTGCGAACGACATACTGCGTTCCCCAGATGGGATCGAAGTTGGCGAGGTTTGCCTGCGGCACGAATTTCAGCGTCTTTGCAGCCGCGCCCTGCGAGATGGCGGGCATCGGAAAGCTGCCGACCGCGAGCGCGCCGGAACCGGCGGCAACGCCCTTGATGAGTGTTCTGCGATCCATAATGCTAGTCACTCCCTTAGGCCCGCGAGAAAGAGGGTTGCCTGCAGGTCCACGAACGAACGCTGCCCAGCACGTTGACGGCCGCGAGCGAGCGGAGTGCAGCGCGGGGCGGCCAAGCTGTCAAGCGCGCCAATGCCTGTTTTGTAACCAGACCAGCGAACCGCATAGGCACTTTGGAAGCGGTTCTGTCTAATGTGCAGTGCAGCAACGCCTACGGAGTTGATCACGTGACCAATAGTGCGCCACCCGAACCATCAAGTTTCCGCATTGGTATCGATCTCGGCGGCACGAAGATCGCGGGCGCCCTACTCGGGCCGGCTGGCGACATCCGCGCTGAAATGAGGGTGGCCGCCCCGAAAGGATCGCCGCAAGCGACGGTCGAAGCGGTTGCGGGCCTCGTCGCGGCGCTAGAACAAGCGGCAGGCATTCACTCCGGCGCTGCGACCGTCGGCGTCGGCATGCCCGGTTCACCGTCCCCCAGCACCGGCCTGATCCGGAACGCCAACTCGGTCTGGCTGAACGGCACCACGTTCGAGGCAGATCTCGCCACCGCCCTCGGCCGGGCGGTCAGGGTCGCAAACGATGCCAACTGTTTTGCACTCTCGGAAGCAACGGATGGCGCTGGCGCGGATGCCAAAACGGTCTTCGGTGTCATTGTCGGTACCGGATGTGGCGGCGGAGTTGTGGTCGACGGTAAGTTGCTGGTCGGACGTCACGGGATCGCCGGCGAATGGGGCCACTGCCCTCTCCCGTGGGCCGGTACCGGCGAGCATCCGGGCGAGCGATGCTGGTGCGGCCGTTACGGATGCATGGAAACGTGGGTGTCGGGGACCGCGCTCGCAGCCGACCATGCGCGAGTCACCGGAAACGTCCTCAGCGGTGAAGCCGTCGCCATTGCCGCCGCAGCAGGCGATATCGGCGCCCGTGCATCGCTCGACCGGCATGCAAGCCGGCTCGCCCGGGGTCTCGCCATGATCTCGAACATCCTCGATCCCGACGTCATCGTCCTTGGTGGCGGGCTGTCCAAGCTCGGCCACCTCTATAGCGACCTGCCCCGGCTCATGGCGCCCTATATGCTCACGAGCGAGGCAGTACCGCAGATCCGCCCCCCTCGTTGGGGCGATGCCGGCGGCGTTCGCGGCGCAGCTTGGCTCTGGAACGACCGGTTCCAGACAACAAAGCTCTAGAGCGTTTGAAAAAACGGACCGCTCCTTAGGAGTTCTTTAAACCACCCATCGGCATGATCGAGCGAAAGGCTGCCTGTGCACTGACAGGATTTCCCGTCAGCGTGCAGCAAAAACGGGTCGCAGCGCCCCAATAAGCTCAAAGGTCCTGCCCATGTCGCTGCCGTCGCTTACCCCGCAAGCCGCCCCCGCCACAGGGTTTGGTCGCAAATCCAAGACGCTTGCGTCCCGGATCGTGCCTGACCGGCGCCGGCATAAGCGCGTCGCCGTCACGCTTCTCGGCCGCTTCATGCGCGAGAACCGTCAGGAATACCCCTGCAAGCTCCACGATATCTCGGTCGGGGGAGCCGCCATAAAGTCGCCGGTAGAGCTCGCCCTCGGCGAACGGATCGTGGCCTATTTCGACCACATCGGCGGCATCGAAGGTGAAGTCATTCGCATCATGGATGACGGCAGCGGCTTCGCCATGAAGCTCGTCGCAACCCAGCACAAGCGCGAAAAACTCGCAGCTCAACTCACGTTTCTGCTCAATCGCCACGAGCTCACCGACATCGGCGAACGCCGGCACGAACGGCTCTCCCCGAAAAACGTAAGCCAAACGCTGACGCTCGATGAAGGCATCACGATTGCCTGCCGGGTCATCGATTTCTCGTTGTCCGGTGCCTCGATCGCGACGGCCGCTCGCCCCGCCCTCGGCACCGAAGTCAAGCTCGGCAACTTGCGCTCGAAGGTCGTCCGCCACCACGGCGAAGGCATCGCAGTGCAATTCGTCGATGTTCAGAATCCCAATGCACTTCGCCGCTACTTCGGCTGATGAGGGTTCGCCGCCACAATGACCGGAATTCGTACAATTCGAGACACTTTGACGTCCAATTCGTCTCGAATTGTTGCGCCCGGTTTCACGATGTTCGGGTGAGACCGTGTTATGAGTAAAGTGTTCCGAGGGGTGTTGCGTATGCGGTGCGTAGGGCGAACCATAGTGTTCGCGGGCGTCATGCTCGCTTCAGGGGTTGCGGCGGTAGCCGACCCCATCAAGACCGCATCACTCAACCCTAGTGTCTCGCAGGATCGTGCCTCACCATACCTGCGCGTCTTCGGTGTCACACAGCCGCCCTACGGTTTCGTCGACTTCTGCAACCGGGTACCCGCCGAGTGTAACGACGGCGCACCCGAAGAGTTGCGCAAAGCCGGCAACAGCGATCATGTCTCCGAACTTGATCGCGTTAATCGCAAGATCAATCGCGAAGTCGAGCCGATGAGCGATAAGGACCTCTACGGGGTCAACGAGTTTTGGACATTGCCGAAAAGCGGCAAGGGCGACTGCGAGGACTACGTGCTGCTCAAGCGGCAAGTGCTCATGAAATCTGGCTGGCCCGCGAGTGCGCTGCTCATCACGGTCGTTCTCGACGAACGCGGCGAAGGTCATGCGGTACTCACTGCCCGCACGGCAAGCGGCGATTATATCCTCGACAATAAGACCGATGAGATGCGCCTGTGGTATCAAACGCCCTATCGGTTCGTGATGCGTCAGTCCTACCTCAATCCCCGCCTCTGGATGACGCTCGACCCGAAGGAAGCTTCCCCGTCAGTGCCGATCGCCGGCATGCGGCCGTCGGGTCACTGACCGTTTGAGGAATTGCTGAAAACTAGCAAAGCCGGCCGCAAGCCGGCTTTCGCTATATCAGGGCTTCCGTTTGGAAGAGCGCCGCAGACACGCGACAGCTTCGACATGATCGGACCAGACAAACTGGTCGATGGGGCGCAACCAATCGAGCTTGAATCCAGCATCGATCAGCGCTTTGACATCGCGGGCCATCGTCGCCGGATTGCACGACACCATCGCAACGACGGAGATCGCCGACTTCGCGAGCATCTCCGTTTGCGCCTTCGCGCCAGCACGCGGCGGATCGATAACGGCAGCGTCGAAGCCCTCGAGCTCCTTGACGGAGAGCGGCTCCCGGAAAAGGTCCCGCACCTTCGTCTCGACAGGCTTAAGTCCAGGCTCACGCTTCGCCGCCGCCAGGAGCGAGGCAAGCGAGGCCTTCTCGCTATCGACCGCCAGCACCCTCGCGGATGCGGCCAACGGCAATGTCAGGGTGCCCAGGCCCGAAAAAAGATCGACAACCCTTTTCGATTTGCCGACCGCCGCCATGACGTTCGAAACAATCGCCTGCTCCGCGGCTGCCGCGGCCTGAAAGAACGCGCCCGGTGGCAGTTCGACATGGCCGCGCATCACCGGCAGAACCGCGGTCGCACGTTCGACGATGATATCGTTGCCGATCGTCAAGCGCGCCGCACCGGCCTCGGCTGCACGCTCGGCAACCTTCCGCCGCGTCTCGACATCGAGCGCTTTGACTTTCCCCATCAGAACGACATCGAGGCCATCCGGCAAATCCGCGACATGCAGGCGGGTGTCCTCGTCGAAGCCGCCCAACGCTGCGGCAAGGCGCGAGAGAGCGGGCAAAGCCGACGCGATCTTGGGCGTGATCACATGGCATTCGCTGATCGGCACGAAAGCGTGCGAGCCGCGCGCGTGAAAGCCGAGCCGTACTTCGGCGGGCTTGCGAGGCTCCCGCACGCGCGTGAGTGCAAACGTGACACGACGACGGCTCGCAGCCGGCACCGTGACCAACGGATCGAGATCAGGTTGCAATCCCTGCTGGCGAAACGCCTGAATGACGAGGTCACGCTTCCAAGCTGCATAAAGGGACGAACTCATGTGCTGCGCAATGCAGCCGCCGCAAGTCCCGAAATGACGGCAGGCAGGTTCACGCCGTTCCGGCGAAGAAGGCCCAACGCGCCCGAGCGTAACAGCGTCGTAGACTTCGCCGGGAAGTCCTCCGGCAACGAAGATTGCCGCTCCGTCACGGCCCCTCGCAATGCCATCACCGCTCGATCCCAGCGCTTCGATTTTCAATGGTTCGCTCACAGCTTCACCGCGCCGATCAGATATTCTTCGTTGCCGTCGCCACCCTTGAGTGGCGACACCGCCCGTCCTTTGACGAGCCATCCAGTTTGGCTGAGCCACGCGGCAACGTCGTTCACGGTCCGCGCCCTCACCGCCTCGTCGCGAACGATACCACCTTTGGCAATATTCTCCCGCCCGGCTTCGAACTGCGGTTTCACCAGGGCAATGAGCGACGCGCCTTGAACCGCCAGCGACAGCGCCGGACCAAGCGCCTTGGCAAGTGATATGAAACTCAGATCCGTCACGACAACATCGATGCGGTCAGGCACCATCCGGCCGTCGAGATCGCGCGCATCGGTCTCCTCCAGCGAGACGACGCGGGGATCGGACCGCAACGCTTCGTGCAACTGTGCCCGCCCAACATCGACTGCGTAAACCTTCGCCGCACCGCGATCGAGCAGTACTTGGGTAAAGCCGCCGGTGGATGATCCGACATCGAGACAGATGCGCTGATCGACCTCGATGCCGAATGCCTCTAATCCCGCGACAAGCTTCTCTGCGCCCCGCGAGACATACCCGGCAGAAACGCTATCGACGATGATTGTCGCGGCGTCGGCAACGATTGCCGCAGGTTTCGTCGCGATCCGGCCGTCGATCGTAACCAACCCACGCAAAATCAGGTCACGCGCCCGCGAGCGCGTAGCGACAAGCTTTCTCTCGACGAGGATCTGATCGAGACGCATGCAGCACCGGCCTTCCGCCAAAACCGGCTCAACCACCAGTCACCGGCGGAAAGAACCCGACTTCGCGCGCGCCCTGAAGCGATGCGCCCGGCTTGACGTGAGTATGATCGATCGCGGCCCGGATGAGCTTCGGATTGGCAAAAGCATGTTCATACTCTGGCCCCCGGCTCGACAGCCAAGCAATGAGGTTTTCGACGGTCGCCACATGGGCAGGAACATCGACCCGCTCTTCGGCGAGCCCGATCCGCTCGCGCACCCATGCAAAGTATCTGAGAGTGAGATGCATGGGCCGAACTCAGTTCTCGATCGCGTGCTGGACCGCGGCCTTCAAGTAATCGTAGCCCGTGTGCAGCGTCAGCAATGCCGCCGTCCACAGCAACACCATCCCGGCCTCAGTGATGCCGGGGAACACCTTGTCACCCGAAGGCCCGGCGAGAAGCACGCCGAGCGCGACCATCTGCAGGGTGGTCTTCCATTTGGCGAGCCGCGTCACGGAAATTTTGACATTGAGCTCGGCCAGATACTCCCGCAGCCCCGACACCAGGATCTCGCGGCAAAGGATGATCAATGCCGCCCAGATGTTCCAGCCGTCGATCGTATTGACGTGGACCAACAACAGCAGCGTGGCGCCGACGAGCAGTTTGTCGGCGATCGGATCGAGCATCCGCCCGAGTGACGATTGTTGGTGCCAGGCCCGCGCGAGATACCCATCCAGCCAGTCGGTAAAGCAAGCTGCAGCATAGAACGCGAGCGCGATCCACCGGCCGAGATCGCCGGGAATGAAAAACCAGCTCGCGACGACGGCGGGCACGGCCGCTATCCGCCCGTACGTAAGTACGTTCGGCAAGCTGGTCGCCAACGCCCGCGATCTAGCAGGCGGCACGCGCGGCGGAAGTGCGGTTCGGTCCATGGAATCCTAGGTACACGATCGGCGGTCACGCCGACAAGCGAGCACGACGGATAACGCGTGTAACTAATGGGGGATGCACACAGTCGTTGCCCGCAGGCGCCGAATTGGCTCGCTCACTGAGAATTGACCAGATCTTCGTCGTTCGGTCAGGTCTCCGGCCCCATCAAACGCGTACGACACCTGAATTTTCCGGGTATCGAGGTCCTTTGACCCACCCGCAAACCTCGAATAGAATGATTCCAAACTTAGCGCCCCTCTGGACCTAGACGGGGTGCCGCCCATGAGTAACGGAGGAACCATGTTCATCCAGACGGAACCAACGCCCAACCCGGCGACCCTCAAATTCATCCCGGGGCGGACGGTCCTGGGCGACGGCACCGCTGATTATCGTGATCCCGGCGAGGCACGCCTGTCGCCGCTGGCAAGCCGGTTGTTCGAAATCGACGGCGTGCAGGGCGTCTTCCTCGGCTCGGATTTCATCTCCGTGACCAAGGGTCCAAGCGAGTGGCAGCACATCAAGCCCGCAATCCTCGGCGCGATCATGGAACATTACATGTCCGGTGCGCCGGTCGTGGCAGAGGGCGAGGATGACGAGGACAACCCGCACGGTCACTACGACCCGAAGGACGAGGAGACCGTCAATACCATCAAGGAACTGCTGGAAACGCGTGTGCGCCCAGCCGTCGCCCAGGATGGCGGCGACATAACTTTCCACAGCTTTAAGGATGGTGTCGTCTCGCTGCATATGCGCGGCGCTTGCTCCGGCTGCCCGTCGTCAACGGCGACACTGCGCGGCGGCATCGAGAACCTGCTACGCCATTTCTGCCCGGAAGTGCAGGAAGTGCGCGCCGTCTGACGGCGCACCATTGTCGATGAATCACGACACGCTGGGGTCCGCTCCAGCGTGTTTTTCTTGAGCCCGTTCGAGCGACCCTATGCCAGACCAAATCGATGCCGCCGCGATGGATCGGCTGTTCGCCCACGCCCGCACGTTCTCGACTTGGCAAAAGCGCGACGTAGCGGACAACGTGCTGCACGCGTTGATCGACGCGGTGAAGATGGCGCCGACCAGCGCGAATTGCCAACCGCTCCGCGTCGTCTTCGCCAAGTCGGCCGAAGCGAAGGCGCGTCTAAAGCATTACCTGACGCCGGGCAACGTAACGAAGACGATGGACGCGCCGGTCACGGCAATCCTTGCCTACGACACGACATTCTACGAACACCTGCCGAAGCTTTTCCCGCATACCGACGCCAAGAGCTGGTTCGCCGGAAAGCCCGATCACATCGAAAAGACGGCATTCCGGAACGGTTCGATGCAGGCCGGCTATTTCATTCTAGCAGCGCGAGCCTTGGGGCTCGATTGCGGTCCAATGTCGGGCTTCGACAACGCGATGGTGGATGCCGATTTCCTCGCGGGCACGACGTTCAGGTCCAACATCCTCGTGAACCTCGGCTACGGCGACCCGGCGGGGCTGTTTCCGCGAGGCCCGCGGCCAACCTTCGACGAAATGGCGAAGATCGTGTAAGCGAGCAACATGCGCGTCCTCGCCTTCGATACTTGCTTTTCCGCAATCGACATTGCCCTGCTCGACGGCGATGCGATCGTCGGACATGTCTCGGAGACGATCAGCGGCGGCCACGGCGAGCGTCTTCTCCCCCTCATCGAAGGAGCCCTCGACAAGTCTGGACTTTCATTCGCGGATCTCGATTGCATCGCTTTGACCTTGGGCCCAGGCGGATTTACCGGTGTTCGCGTTGGCGTCGCTGTCGCGCGCGCGCTGGCGCTGTCGACCGGCAAAGCAGTTGTCGGGATGTCGAGCCTGGAGTTGTTGGCCCGCACGGCAATCGATGCCGGTCTCATCAGCCGGGAGTTGTCGACGCCCATTGTCGCCACCGCAGATGCCCGCAAAGACATGCTGTATGCACAGGCCTTCATGGCGCCAGGGTGGAAAGCTCAAAGTGAACCTTCACTTGCGACGGCGGCCGGCGTGGCAAGCGCCTCTCCAGCATCGACCACCGTCGCAATCGGAGCTGGCGCTGCCGCCGTTGAAGCCGCATCCTCCGGTCGCATACGTGCCTTGGGCGGCGAACTCGTCACCGATGCGCGCGTACTTGCCGTTGCTGCACCGCACTTGACGCCGCTTACCGAACCGCGTCCTCTCTATGTGCGGGCTGCGGATGCGAAGCCGCAAACGGGTAAATCGTTGCCGAGGGCCTGACCATGGCGGAGCCAGTTGATCTGAAGAACGTCAGCGTGCTCTGGGCGAACGTCGACCACGCCGACGATATCGCACGCTGTCACGCCGGGCTGTTCGATACCCCGTGGGACAAGGCGAGCGTCGAAACTCTGCTGGCCCATCCAGGCTCCACAGCGCTTGTCGCCCGCACCGGCTATCCTGCCGAAGTGGCGGGCTTCATCCTCGGCCAACTAGCGGCCGACGAGGCGGAGATACTGTCGTTCGGCGTCGCCAAGCCATTCCAGCGGCGCGGCATCGGCAAGAAGCTGCTCGACGGTCTCGCCCGCGCGGCAAAGCGTGCAGAAGCAAAGCGTCTCTTTCTCGAAGTCGCTGACGACAATATCCCAGCGCTCGTCCTTTACAGCCGTTCCGGCTTCAAGGAAGTCGGCCGCCGCAAAGGTTATTACGACCGCACGGGTGGCACCAAGGCAGACGCATTAGTGCTGGCTTTGGCGCTTTGACGGGCCGGCCGATGCATCAGGAGGCGCATCCACGTGTCTAGCCTGCAGATCCGCCCAGCGCGTACTTCCGACATCGCCGCCATCACCGCCATCTACCGCCCCGCCGTGCTGCACGGAACGGCGAGCTTCGAACTCGACCCGCCGGACGAAGCGGAGATGCGCAAACGGTTCGATGTCATCGTCGGCGGCGGCTATCCCTACTACGTCGCCGAGCGTGACGGCCGGGTCATCGGCTATGCCTATGCGAGTGCTTACCGTCCCCGCCCCGGTTATCGGTTCTCCGTCGAGGACTCGATCTACATCGACCCAACGGCGCAGCGCTCCGGCGCCGGCCAGGCGTTACTTTCAAAACTGATCGAGACCTGCACCGGCATGGGCTTCCGCCAAATGATCGGCGTCATCGGCGACAGCGCGCAGCACGCCTCGATCGGCCTCCACCGGCGCAACGGCTTCATCTTCTGCGGCACGATCCACGCGGTCGGGTACAAATTCGGCCGCTGGCTCGACGGCGTGATCATGCAGCGCGCTCTAGGGCCGGGGGACACCACCGAGCCGCAAGAACGATCGCGCTAAAGCAACCGCATTTACGATCAAAACACGCCAAGATTGCATTGTCGCAGAGAATGCACGCATAATGACGCCAACCGCGCCGTCCGGGATGTCATGACCGTCGGTGGCAGGTGCGGTGGCTGCTGAACCTAGGACCGAGAAAGAATGTCCCGCGACGATGAGGCGGGCGTTCCGGACCATCGAAAAATGTCCGTCACGCAAACCCATGCGTTTGGGGGAACCCCAAAAGACGGCGCGAGAAGAAAACGGCAGCGAGTGAGGCGCGGAGATGCCGCCCCTTAGTACCGGAATGCCAAAACCGCGGTTCGCCCGCGCCTCGCTCTCCCGGCCCAATATCCGTGCCCGCTTGCAGAGCGGCGTTAACCAATCACCTCATGCAAACGCGCTGATTTGACAGGGACGCCTCGCCGCGTCAGGTAGCCGCGATGGAACGCGCGCAAGGCAAGACCGAAACTCTGATCCTCGGCATCGAGACGAGCTGCGACGAGACAGCCGCAGCCATTGTCGCCCGCTCGAAAAGCGGCGCCGGCCGCATTGTCTCCAACGTCGTTCGCGCCCAGTGGGAACAGCACCGCGCCTTCGGCGGCGTTGTGCCTGAGATCGCGGCGCGGGCTCACGTCGAATGCCTCGACGACATCGTGCGCGAAGCGATGCAGCAGGCGAACATCACGTTCACAGACCTGTCGGCTGTCGCCGTCACAGCCGGACCGGGGCTCGTCGGCGGACTGCTCGTCGGCGTCGTCACGGCAAAGGCGATCGCCGCCGTACACCGCCTGCCGCTCGTCGCCGTGAACCACCTCGAAGCCCACGCACTGACCGTCGGGCTGACCGACGGCGTCAAGCCGCCCTATCTGCTGTTACTCGTCTCCGGCGGACACACGCAACTGCAGCTCGTCCACGACGTCGGCCGTTACGAGCGGCTCGGAACCACCATCGACGACGCGCTTGGCGAAGCGTTCGACAAGACGGCGAAGCTGCTCGGCTTAGGGTTCCCCGGCGGTCCCGCCGTCGAGCGTGCGGCGTCACAAGGCAAGCCGGGACGCTTCGCGCTGCCCCGCCCGATGGTCGGTCGCTCTGAACCACACTTCTCGTTCGCGGGCTTGAAGACGGCGGTGCGCCTTGCCGCCGAAAGCCTGGTCCCGCTGAAAGACGTCGATGTCTCAGACCTCTGCGCAGATTTCCAGCAGGCCGTCGCCGGATCGGTCGCCGATCGCGTCGCCCGCGCCATGCAGATCGCGGAAGACCGCCTCGGCCCCGATGCGCCGCGCCGTCTTGTCGTCGCCGGCGGCGTCGCAGCGAACCTGGCGCTGCGCGGCGCGCTACAATCACTCGCCGTGAATCACGGCTACAGCTTGCACGTCCCCCCCGTTGCCCTCTGCGGCGACAACGCCGCGATGATCGCCTGGGCCGGCGCCGAACGCCTCGCACGCGGCTTGACCGATGCCCCCGACAGTTTCACCGCCCGCGCCCGCTGGCCCCTCGACGACGCAGCCAAGCCGGTGCTGGGGCACGGGCGGTTAGGTACAAAGGCTTGATCATTCCCCTATCTAAAGGTCGTTGCTACGATCATCCGGCCATAGGAGCCGATGCATGACCTCCTTCAAAACCATCCGCGCCCGTGCCGAGAAACGCAAAGGCGGCGCCAAGGCGCTTGAAAAGCTGCTGCCGCCGAAGCCCGACGTGAAGGCGCTCGCAAAGGTCGGTGACGACCGCGTGCTCGCCGAGATGACCAAACGCGTGTTCTCGGCAGGCTTCGCGTGGAGCGTCATCGAAGCCAAATGGCCGGGCTTCGAAGATGCGTTCCTCAAGTTCAAGCCGGGCAAGTTGCTGATCCGGCCGGACGACTATTGGGATGGCCTCTTGAAAGACATGCGCATCGTCCGCAACGGCGCCAAGATCATGTCGGTGCGCGACAACGCCAAGTTCGTCGCCGATATCGCCAAAGAACACGGCAGCTTTGGCAAGATGATTGCGGCGTGGCCGGCATCGGACGAGATCGACTTGCTCGATCTCATGACCAAGCGCGGCAGCCGCCTCGGCGGCAACACAGGGCAGATGCTCTTGCGCTTCCTCGGTTGGGACGGCTTCGTCACGTCGAAGGACGTGGTTGCGTGCTTGCGCGAGAGCGGCCTTGACATCGCGGAGACGCCGACTTCGAAGAAGGATCTCGCGAAGATCCAGGCACAGTTCAATGCCTGGCACGACGAGACGGGATTGCCGTACATCCAGCTCTCCCGCATCTGCGCATTGTCGGCCGGCGAGAACTATGCGGCCGAAAAACTCGCCGAGATGGGAAGCGGCGAATAACCAGCCGAGCGTCCTCAGATCGTCCCGACCGGATTGATCAGCAGGGCGCCGCTCACCGAGATCGCGGTTTCGACGTGAACCTCGAAGGCTTGCGCAATCGTGTCCGGCGTCAGCACTTCGGCAGGAGCCCCGAACGCGACCAACTTGCCACCGCTCATCACTGCGACATCATCGCCAAATCGCGCCGCCGCCGAAAGGTCGTGCAGGATGACGATCGTCGTCAAAGCTTCCTCGCGCGTCAGGCGCTTCGTCAGTTCGAGCACTTGCAATTGATGCCTGAGATCGAGTGCGCTGACCGGTTCGTCGAGCAGCAGCACGCGCGACTTGGCGGCAAGCGCCTGAGCCAGGAATGCGAGCTGTCGCTGGCCACCACTCAATTCATCGACCGATCGGCCAGCGTGCGCCCGAAGCCCGACGAGATCGAGCGTGTCAGCGGCCTTGTCTAGATCGTCGTCACTGACCCGCATTGCGAGCGCGTTGATCCGCCCAAGCAGGACGATCTCGAGCACGGTCAGCCCCGCGACGGATTGGAAAGACTGCGGCATGTAGCCGACCAGCGGCGTTGGAGGCTTCGCTGCCCCGCGCTCGATATGGATGCTCCCAGTAAATGGCGCTTGCCCGGCGATCGCCTTGACGAGAGACGATTTGCCCGAGCCATTCGCCCCGACCAGCACCAGGAGGCGGCCAGGCCGCGCCTGCAAGCTGACGTTATCGACGGCGATGCGCGAGCCGTAGCGGACGCCGACGTTCTTCAATGCCACGGTCATGCCGGCCCTCGCCGCGCAGTGAGGATCAGCCAGACGAAGAACGGCACGCCGACCAACGATGTAACGATGCCGATGGGAAATACCGCACCCGGCAGAATGACCTTGCTCACGACCGAGGCAACCGACAGGAGCGCCGCACCGGTGACGGCCGACGCAGGCAGCAGCGCACGCTGGTCTTCGCCCACGTAGATCCGGGCGATGTGCGGCGCGACGAGACCGATGAAACCGATCGTGCCGACAAAGGCAACAGCGATGCCGGTCAAAGCCGAAACGATCACGAGCCCGATCAGCCGCACGCGGGCCGCATCGACACCGAGCGAGCGAGCGCGTTCGTCACCGAGTTTCAGCGCTGTCAGTTGCCACGCCATGCGCACCAGCACGGGCGCTACCGCACCGAGGATGACAGCCACCATGGCAACCTTAGGCCACGTCGATCTGAGCAGGCTGCCGAACAACCAGAACACGATCTGCTGCAGCGCTTCCGGCGACGCGATGAACTGCAGCAGCGCCAGCAACGCCTGAAAGAAAAAGAGGCACGCAATGCCGGCGAGAACAAGCATATCGGCCGTCGCACCACGCAGGCGGCCGACCAAGTAGACGGCGGCACAAGCCACCCCGGCAAAGATGAAAGCGCTGAACGAGACGACTTGCGCTTCGGGCAATGGCAGCGCTGCGCCGAATACGATCGCCAAAGCCGCGCCAAAGCCTGCGCCGGCCGATATGCCGAGCGTATAGCTCGACGCCAGCGGATTGTTGAGGATCGTCTGCATGATCGCGCCGGTCAGGCCGAGTGCCGCCCCAACGACCAGTGCCATCAACGCGGTCGGCAGCCGGATCGACCAGACGATGGCGTCAACGGTGCGATCGCTGGCAAGACCCAACACCGAGCGCGCGACGGCATCGAGCCGCAGCATCGCCGGCCCCATCGCGATATCGGCGAGCGCGGCAATGACGGCGATCACCGAGATGAGGACGAGGACCGTCGCCCGCCGCTTGGCGAGACGACGGTAGACGTCATGCGTCGGCCCGGCGACGCTCATGGCTTGAGCGGCACCATCCAGGTGCCTGAGAACGCCACCGGCAGGAATCTCTCATGATACAAGCGAAGCGACTTCACCGGATCGACGTCTTTGAACTGGTCGGGATAGAGCTGCTTCGCGATATATTGCTGTGCCGCGAAATCAAACAGCGTGCGCGCAAGCCCGTGCTCGATCGCATGGACGGCGCCCGACTTCACCGCCTTGAGGTCGGCCCAGCCGGTACGGCCCACATACGGCGCGAGGCTGCCACGGCTCGCCTCCTCGGCCGTGTCGAAGCCGAGCTTGACCGCATTGGGGCGATTGACCCACGACGACCCGGCGATGAACACCACATCGGGATTGGCTGCAATGACGTACTCGGGACTGAGCGGTCCCCATGGCCCGGCGAGCTTACCGTTGGCGATGTTGTCGGCGCCGAGATTGTCGAGGATGCTACCCCACATGTTCTTCTGGTAACTGTTACCGATCTTGTCGGCACCGTCGCGGCCAAGCTCGACATAGACTTTCTTCTTGGCGCCTCCCGCTGCTGCTGCGATGCGCTTTTGGATGTCGTTGTATTCGCGCTCATACAGCGCCGCGAGTTCTTCCGCGCGGGCCTCGGTACCCATGACGGCGCCGAACGCACGGGTGCTGGCGAGATGGCGTTCGAGTGTCTGCGCATTGTAGTCGATGACGACGATGGGGATGCCGGCAGCAGCAAGTTGATCGCCCGCCGTCTTGAGGTTTTGAAAGCTCCATGCCGCCATCAAGATGACGTCGGGCTTCAATGCGATGACTTTCTCGGCGCTGAAATTCCCGTCCTCGGTATTGCCGACGTCGGGCATGTCAGCGAGGTTTGGGATGACCGCCTTGTACTTGGCGAAGATCGCTGGCCGCCAACCCTCCCAAAGCGCCCTCGATATGCCGACAACCTTGCTCCATGAGTCTTTGCCGGCGACAGCCGTGAACTCCTCGTAGTTGAAGGTCACGACGACGCGCTTGACCGGCGCCTCGAACGTGACTTTTCGGCCGAGTGCGTCGCTGACGGTCTTTGGCTCGGCAAGCGCGCTCCCAGCCGCGAGGCCAAGCACGATCGTTCCTGCCGCAAGCCCACGGGCTGCGGATTTGATCCACTGTAAAGTCATGTTTCTTCTCTGATGTCGATGGGTCGCGAACGCGCAGCCGCTCGCTTGCGTGCGCACACGTCCGACTGGGTAAAAGGCAATCCGGTGATCAGGCCGGGCGCGGCGGACCACGATTGCGTGGCGCGCCAGCTACCGGCACAACGTGCGCAACGGCGCGTTCGGCGGCCCAGACCCCATGTCCATCGGGCTCGACAGCTAGGCCGGGCGCGACGGGCGGCAAGGCGAACGAGATCGCAGCGAGCCCCTTACATACAGGGCAATCTGTGACTGCGGGCGACGGATCAATGGGTGGAGATGCGATCGCAATATCGGCAAAATCACCACCGTGGCAAAGTGCAAATGCCGCCGCTGTGTCTGCAGTCGCTTGCAGCGACCGCGCCGCCATATGCCACGGCACCAGCGTCGAATAGACCACAATTGCGAGAAGCGAGAGCTCCGCCGCCAATTGCCGCCAGCTGTTGTGCTGTACCCGTGCCATTGAACTGCACTCTGCCTAAAAGCGCTCGATCGAGCAAGCCCGGCAAGTCGCCGCCCAACGTTAGCTTCGCCGGTACAGCATCCGCGCGCGGATTGTGCCTGGTTGGGCGCGGATATCCTTGACGATCTCTTCCGCGTTCTCGACCGAACCGTCGGCATCGAGCACGACATAACCGAGATCGCCGGCTGTCTGGTAG
>JAPXTA010000079.1:0-8063 GCA_033812735.1 Hyphomicrobiaceae bacterium
CGTCCCAGATGAACTGCTCGAAGCGAGCAAGATCGACGGCGCCGGCGCCTGGAAATTCTTCTGGGACACGCTCGTACCGCTCTCCGCCACGACCTGCGCCGCCCTTTTCGTGATCCAGTTCATCTATGGCTGGAACCAGTATCTCTGGCCGCTGCTCATCACGTCGAAAGACAACATGCAGACGATCGTCATCGGCATCAAAAAGATGATCGTCACCCAGGACGCGCTGACCGAATGGCAACTCGCCATGGCAACCGCCGTCCTCGCCATGCTCCCCCCCGTCGCCGTCGTCATCCTGATGCAACGCTGGTTCGTGAAGGGGCTGGTCGATACGGAGAAGTGAGCTGCGGAGGGTAGCAGCCACTTTTTGACCCGACGCAGAAGTTGCCCACCGAACGCGCCTCCCCCTAACTGTCATGGCAGGCATTGTGCCTGCCACCCATTGAGCCGCACACTCAATGAGGAAATGGGTGCGAGATGTCGCTGCAGCTGAGCCACAACACGAGGTTCACGCGAGCCCCTCGATGGGTGGTCGGGACAAGCCCGACCATGACAACGGTGGGTAAGGCGCGCACCCGGGCCGGATGTCGGCAATTGGCCCACAGCCGTCATACTCTCGCGGTCGAATCAGTCCCCCCACCCACAGCTTCTCCACACCCACCCTACTCACCGGGGTGCCACCTCTGATAAGCACAAGACCTGACTGATCCAGAGGCAGGCGGGGGCCGTGCTGAGAGTCGAACATCTCCAGGTCCGCGGCCTGCCGCGCATGTCGTTCGAGGTGCCATCAGGCGAATGCTTCGCCGTGCTTGGCCCCTCGGGCTCGGGCAAGACGCTATTGCTCCGCGCCATCGCCGACCTCGACCCCGATCTCGCCGAAGACGGCGCGCCCGGCCATGTCCTCCTCGGCGGTTTGGATCGGCGCGAAATGCCCGCCCACCAATGGCGCCGCCTCGTCCGCTTCGTCCCGACCGAACCGGCGTGGTGGACAGAAACCGCCCGCGCCCACCTCACCGCCGATTCCGACCCTGCGCGCCTCCTGCGCAGCCTCGCCCTCGATGAGACCCTTCTAGACCGCCCTCTTGCGCAACTCTCGACCGGCGAACGCCAGCGCCTCGCCTTGGTTCGCGCCATGATCGACGAACCGAAAGTCCTTCTGCTCGACGAACCCACCGCCGCACTCGACGCAACCAACGCCGCGTTGGTCGAAGAACTGATCCGCTTCCAACTCTTGCAGGGCCGCTCGGTCATCCTCGTCAGCCACGATCCCGAGCAGGCCCGCCGCCTCGCCCATGCCGAGCTACATCTCGGCGCAATGCCCGAGCGCGTACCGGACGGCGAGGGCAGCCAATGACGCTCCCCGTCCTCACCCCCTTCGAGATCGCGATCGCCGCATCGCTCCTGCTGCTCAATGCCGGCATATCGATCGCCCTGCGCCTTAGCCTCGAGCGGTCGCTGTTGATCGCTGCTATCCGCATGATCGCGCAATTGTCACTCATCGGCTTGGTTCTTCGCATCGTCTTCGCCGCTGGCTCGCCTACCCTCGTCGTTCTGTTCGCCGCGATGATGACCGCCATCGCGGCTTTCGAGATGACCTCGCGGCAAACCGCACGCTTCGAAGGATTTCTCACTTACGGCATCTCTGCCTCGACAATGCTTCTCGTCGGCACGGCCGGTGCTGCAATCGCCGTGGGTCTTGTGTTGAATGCCTCGACCGAACCGGTCGGATTCGAGGCGCGTCTCGTGTTGCCGATCCTCGGCATGGTCCTTGGCAATGCGCTGACGAGCGCCAGCCTTGCCCTCACAACCCTCCTCGACCTCGCGGCCCGCGAGCGCCGTGCGATCGAAGCCCAACTCGCCCAAGGCGCAACCCGCCGCACTGCGTTCAGGCCGATCGTCCAGCAAACCTTACGCACGGCCCTGATCCCAACCCTCAATGCCATGAGCGTCGCGGGCGTGGTCTCGCTGCCCGGCATGATGACCGGTCAGATTCTCGCCGGTGCCGACCCGCTGCACGCTGCGAACTACCAGATCATGATCCTTTGCGTGATTTCAGGCGCCTCGGCGTTCGCGGCCTTCATGACCGTCTTCGCCGCTTCTGCACTTCTGTCCGATCGGCGCGAGCGCCTAAGGCTGGACCGTCTCGTAAAGTCCGCTTGACCCGGCGAACAGCCCCCCGCGGCTCGCCGTTCATTTGACGTTCGCACTTGTTTCGTGAGATGGCAGGCGCGTTCGATCGCGCGGGGATCGAGACGGTGTCGCCGGAGCCCGCGCCACAACTTGCGGCGGTCTCTTCATGCGCCTCGACTTCCACACGCTCGACGTCTTCACGCAGACCCGTTTCGGCGGCAATCCGCTCGCCGTCGTCCTCGGTGCCGACGATCTGACCGTCGACCAGATGCAGACGATCGCCCGCGAGTTCAACCTCTCTGAAACGGTCTTCATCCAGAAGTCCGAACGGCCCGCCCACACCGCAAAGGCCCGCATCTTCACGCCGGCGATCGAGCTGCCGTTTGCCGGGCATCCTCTCGTCGGCACCGCAGCACTTCTTGCCGAACTCCGCGCACCCGAGGCCAATGGCGAGCGTGACGCCCTTATCGTTCTCGAAATCAAACTCGGCACCGTGCGCGTCGGCGTCCGCCAGCGCCATGGCGCAACGGCATTTGCGGAATTCGATGTCCCGAAGCTGCCAGAGCGCGGCGTTTCGCTGCCAGCAAACGACCGCCTCGCCACAGCCCTCGGCCTCATCCCCTCCGAAATCGGCTTCGAAAATCACAAGCCCGTCGTCTACTCAGCTGGCGTTCCCTTCGCATTTATCCCGATCGCATCGCGCGAGGCCATCCAGCGCGCCTCGGTGCAAACGCATCATTGGGCACAGGTTTTTTCGGGCCCCGTACCTGGCGGCGCCTACCTCTACACGCGTGAATGCGTGCATCACTCTTCAGCCTTTCACGCTCGCATGTTCTGGCCGGCAGGCGGCGTTGTCGAAGACCCTGCGACAGGCTCGGCCGCCGCCGCCTTCGCAGGTGTGGTCTGCCAGTTCGACACACCGCCCGACGGCTTGCACAAGCGCAACATCGAGCAGGGTTTTGAAATGGGCCGGCCGAGCATCATCAATGTGTCGCTCGAAATGAGCGGTGGTAAGCTGACCGGCGCCCGCATCGGCGGCCACGCGGTCCGCGTCACCTCGGGCACGATCGAGGTCTGAACGAAAAAGACCGCGCCTAGACAAGAGCGCGGTCTCCAAATGTCCAAACGAACTGTAGCAATCACGCGTCAACCGCGTTGATGCGTCAGGCGCATCCTGAAAAGCCGTCCGCCGCCATCTTGGCTTCGTACTTTGCCGTCACTTGGTCACCCGGTGTCAACGTCGGCTTGATCGATGCCCAATCATCCGGTTTCAGGACGATGAACCAGCCCTTGTCGTAAGGGTCCGTATTTGCGATCGACGGGTTTGCCATCAGATCGTCGTTCACCTTCGCAACTTCACCGGCAGCACAGCTCTTTGCCGGACCAACCCACTTGCCGCTTTCGACCGTGGCACAGCTCTTTCCGGCATCGACTTTGCGGCCGGTCTTCTTGGGTGTAAACGCAACGAGCTGGCCCGCCATCGCGGTAGCCACCGTCGTCATGCCGAGCTTCACCGTCCCGTCTCCCTGCTCCTGGAACCAGATGTGGTTCTCGACATCATAAAGGAGATGATCCGGTAGATTGCAGCCTTTGACGATCGGCATGGCAGGCGTTCCTTGAAATACACCGCGCGCCCCTGACGCGGCATCTATCCCTAAAGTCTCACGGTTATGTGGCTGGCGCAACGCCCTCTGATGCTCTGACCGGCTTTGACGCGCAGCAGAACTCCCCGAGACCAGCGACCTGCATCTTACCCGAAACGAAATAGACGATATGCCGCGCGACAAGAACCGCCAGCGCGGCGCGTTTCCCCGTCTCGGGATGCAGCGGATCATCCACGATCAGGTTGAAGTGATAGGCAAGCTCCCGGCAGCTTTCCCGGCACGCATTAAAAGAGGGCTCGCCCGTGCTCCCCTGCCTTTGCAAAGCAAGCAGCCGGAACCCCTCCTTCTCCGCGCTCGTCGGCACATCGCCACGCGCCAGAACCCAATGTGTCAGTGCCTCTTCGCCGATTGCCACCAAATCGGTGGCGAGCAACACCGCATCGACCCGGCCACACGCCTCGCTGAGCTCATCGAGCCGCGCCTCGAGAACGTCAAACGGCCGGAGCGAATTGCCGATGCTCATCCAGCCAGCCCCTTATCGACGATAAGATCCATCGATTCGGAAATATTCGTATGAATGCCGAGTTTGCGCGGGCCGATGCCAAGCGCAAGACCGAGCAATTGCGTGAAATAGAGGATCTTCACGTTGGTCTTCTTGCCAAACCGCTTTTCGGCGCGGATCTGGTGCATCTCCAGCCCAGAGTGACACGTTGGACATTCCGTCGCGATCACTTCCGCGCCGGACGCCTCGGCAGCCTGCAGAATGTTCAGCACCAGCTTCGTCGACGTGTCGCTATCAGAAAGCGTGTGCGCACCACCGCAACAGGCCGTCTTCAGCGGAAATTCGACATTCTCCGCACCTGCCGCACCGAGCAAATCATCCATGAAATGCGGGCGCGCGGTGCTCTCGCTGCCAGGTCCCTTGTCCTTCTCAGGGAAGATGTTGCGTGGCCTGACATACATGCAGCCATAGTAGTTCGCGACCTTCAGACCTGCGAGCTTGCCCTGTGTCCGCTTGCGCAAGCCGTCTTCGCCGACCGTCGCCTTGAGCCAATCGAGCGCATGGATGGTCTCGGCCTGTCCCGCTTCATAAGTCTTGTGCCCAGACTTGGCTGACAGGGACTGAACGACATCCTTGGTAGCGGCATCGTTCTTGAGATCGTATTCCGCCTTCTTGAGATTGTGATAGCAGCCGTTGCACGGCGCCATCACCACGTCCTGCTTGTTCTCGTTGACCGCCTGCGACAGCACCCGTGCCGAAAGATACGTCTGGATCTTGGGGTCGATGTTCTTGACCTCCATCGCCCCGCAACAGTTCCAATCCTTCACGTCGGTCAACTTCAGATCGAGTTCCCTCGCGATCGCACGCGTCGACACGTCGTAACCGTTGCCTGATCCTTCGAGCGCGCAACCTGGATAGTAGGCGACCGAGCGATATTTTTGGGCTTTGTCCGTTACATCGACCATGTCGTCACTCCGCCGCCTGTCGCACGGCATGTGCCGGCGTCGATGCTGCCTTCCGCGTGCCCGCGAGAACGGCTTTGCGCTTGTCCTCCTCGGCCACAATGTAGTCCTCGATCGCGCGCCGCGACTTCGCCCACGATTTCGTGCGCGGCGGCCGGATCATCGCCCACATGGAGTGTAGCCCCCACTTGACCGGCAACCGCATCGCAATATTCCGCGCAATCTGAATCAGCCAATCCTGCATCAGCGGCTGCTTCGTCTGCTTCAGGAAGTTCTTCAGAACCGCGACATCCTCGATCTTGCCGCGCTCGAATACCTGACGCGAGAACTCGGCATCGAACACATGCGACGGCGATGGCGGCGTATATCCCTTGGCCTCGAGCCACAGGCCGGTCGCCTTCATGACACCTTCAGGTTCGACGTCGCGCGGACAAATGTGTGTGCACTTGTGGCAGGACACGCACTGCCAGATAATGTCCTTATCGCGCAAAAGCTCGCTCTCGTACCCCATGCGGATCAGATAGATCCAATAGCGAGGATTGAAGCGCGGCTCGATCGCATTGATCGTACAGGCGTTGGTGCACGACCCGCACTGGAAGCAGCGGTGAATGTGCTCTCCACCTGGAAACGCCGCAATCTCGTCCTGCAGATGCTCGTTGTAATCGGTGACCACACGCGGCTCGATGAAGGTCGACCAGTGTCCGGATACATCGACGCCATCGACGACGATCTTGTCGTTGGTCTTGATGTTCTCTGGCCGGATCAGCGATTTTTCGTGGATGGGCATCAGCCGAGCCTCTTCATCAGTTCGCTATCCATCGCTTCGCCGGCAACCGCATCGTGTTGCTTGTGCTTGCCAAGACGATCCAGCCCCAGCATCCGCCGCGTGTGCTCGAGCGGATCGCCGACGGCCTGGAAATCCCCTTTGAGGTACGCCCCACCCTGCGCGTTGATGTAGATCGCATAGACGTGCGCAAGCAGCATGTCGCCGTACCACAGCACGTTACGGAAGATGCCGTTGTCCGACAGGAACTGTGCAAGCTCTTCACGCAGCACAAGGAAGGCCTCGTGCGTATCCGGCACGTCGATCACGATGCGGTCGACCTCGTCGCTGCCGGTGGCGGCATCATGCCAGATTTCGCGCAACGCGCCGGAGTTCGCCTTGGCGTCCCACACCCACCGCGTCATCAGCGGATAGTGCTCGGGATAACACCCATGCAGGACCTCCGCCGCAAGATCGCGCAAAAACCGAGGGCGATGAGCGGTGGCGTCCTCCGCCACCCTGCGCTTCAATTCACTTTCAAACGCCACCATGCGCTGATCGGCAGTGCCTGGCACATGGGCATCGCGCAGCAACTCGGCGATCGCGCTTCGTGTTGCTGGCCAGCCGATCTCGTCGATCAACGGAGCAGCCCGCCGCCGCACGGTCGGCATCAGCATCATCAACTCGTCGAAGTCTGCCCGCGATAGCGCCCCTGCCTTCCCATCGAGAAGACGATCCTGAAACACCTCCGCGCGCAGCTTTACCGCGTCCGAAAACCGTTCGACACCGCCGACGCCTTCCGAGCCGACGATCAATTGCTCCAGCGCCGCCCGGAGCTTGGGCCCCGAGAGGTGCAGCACCGGCCGGTCAGGCGCGGGCGCGATGAAATCGCTGGTTGCGCGGGCCAAAGCCACGTCCTTACTCCGCCGCCACCTTCACAACGCCCCGAGCCGCTGCAAGAGCGGAAAGCGCCGCCGCATTCGCTTGCGCGATGCTGTCGTCGATGGTCTCGGGACCGATAGCGGAACCTGCGACGAACACGCCGGGGCGAGAGGTCGCCCCCATGACACCGTACGTATCCTTGCGCGCGATATAACCGTGCTTGTGCAGCTCGACACCGAACACCGCAGAGATCGTCATATTGTCGATGTTCGGGTCCATGCCAATCGCGTGCACAACCATGTCGAAGGGGATCGTGATCGGCCGCTTGACCAGCGTGTCCTCACCCTTGACGATCACTTGCTTGCCGTCACTCGTCACCTCGGCGATGCGCGCCTTGATGTACTTGACCTTGAATTCTTCTTGGCTTTTCCAATAGTAGTCGGTCTCGTAATGGCCGAACGTGCGGATATCCATGTAGTACACATACACGTGGCAATCCGGCAGCTCCTCGCGGATCTCCATCGCCATGTTGGCCGATACGGTGCAACAGATCTTCGAGCACCACTCGCGGCCGATCTGGCGATCGCGCGAACCGACGCAGAGCAGGATCGCGACACGTTTTGGCTTCTCCCCGTTCGACGGCCGCCTCACGCCTTTCCCCGACGAAATCATCTGCTCGACCTGCGTCGTCGTCACCACGTCAGGAAACGTCCCAAAGCCCCACTCTGGCTTGTTGACGCTGTCGAAGTGCGTAAACCCCGTCGTAAGAACCGCCGCCCCGACATCGTAGGCATCGCCGTTCGACATCGTCGCTCGGAACGCACCCGGCGATCCGTCGAAGGACTTCACGACGGTATTCTTCAACACGGCGATCGATCCGTCGCTCTCGACGCGTTTGACCATGCCCCCGATCGCGTCCTTGGCCCAAAGACCCGACGGCACGAGCTTCGCATAACCCGAATGGATCGGCGCACCACCGAGAATGCCCGTCTTCTCGACGAGAACACTCGGCGTGCCAACCTGCGAGAGCGCGTGCGCCGCTGCGAGACCTGCGGGTCCACCACCGACGATGAGAATTGGTTTGGTCATGATGCGATCAGCCCAGCACTTTCAAGTTCGTCACAGGTGCCAAAACACGGCAGGCAATTTCACGCGGCGCGCTGCGAAACGTTACTCCGCCGGAGGAGGCGGAATGACCTCTCGCTTGACCGGTTTGAAGC
>JAPXTA010000079.1:8073-25021 GCA_033812735.1 Hyphomicrobiaceae bacterium
CCCGGAAGTGAGCCGCAGGCGCGGATCATAAAGTTGGTCAGGCGTTCTACCCGCCTGGATTTCCTTCAAATACGCCTCGAACTCGGCCTTCTTCTTCTCCCAGTCGATGCCAAGCTTCTCGAGCAGACGCTCAACCGGAGACGCATGCCAATGCGTCTGCACGATCTTGTAAGGATCGGCCCCGCAAACGAGGGCTGCAAACTGGCAATCAGCCATGACGGGCAATTCGTACGGTTTCCCCTGTGCGCGCCCGATCCACTGGTTCTTGTCGAGCGTCGTGATGCAGCCGGTATCGTGGCCGATCATCACATCGGCTTGCGCTTCCTCCACAGCGACCTTGATCTTGCGGTCGATTGCGAACGAGCGGGTAAACTCGCGCTCTGAAATGATGTGCCGGAAGCCGAAGCCACAGCAATCGTACCATGTCTTGTAGTCGATTGCCTGCGCGCCCAGCGCCTCCACGATCCCCGTCGAAACCGCCACGCGATTGCCGTCGAGAACATCGTCGTCGTAGATGACGTCCTCCGGCACCATCTTATAAACGTGGCACGCCGGATGGATCGTCGCGCGCACACCGCTCGCGTCCACCACCTGATGCTTCTTGATCTCGTGCCGCATCACGTGCACCCACTCCGAGTAGTGCACGATCTCTTCCGGAATGAGCAGTTTGCCGTCGACAAGGCGGCCGAGCTTTCCGAGGATCTTCTTCACACTCTCGCGCAGCTTCGCGGAATGCAGCAGATACCCGCGCACTTCCTTGTAGTTGCCGAAGCTCGTGCCGCAGTGAACCAGCGGATAGTAGTGCCCGGCTGGAAGACCTTGCGCCTTGGCGCTCACGTACGCCTGATGGAAGTTCCGCAGAAAAACGGCGGCCAGGCTCTCGATATTACCGATGCCGGACCCGTGGTAGTTCCAAGCCGTGCAGCTCGTTTGGTCCGTCTCGTCGACATAGTCGATGCCGAGCTTGTTCTGCAGCCAAAGCAGCGACACCGGATAGCCGGGAATATTGCCGCACTGGCCACAGCTCTTGTGATGCCAGAACTGCGTTGTCGGGATCTTCTTTTCCCAACCGTAAAGCGTCTTCGCGATGACGGGCTTATGTTGATCCGTGATGCGGTGAACGACGATCTCGCCGTCCTTCTCCAGCTCCCACATCACATCGCGGACGTCTTCGACGCGATCCTTGTTGGTCAGCATCGAGCGCCGGTCGATCTTCTGCTCGACCCACTGCGTCGCAAGCTGCGCCTCTGTCGCCGAAAGATTGGCAGGCTTCCACTCGGCACCATGCCCGGTAAAACGCTCCGTGGCTTGCTGTGCCGTCAATGGGCTTGAAGGGTGCTTCTCCGTCATCCTTTTGCTCCAGTTGGTCTGACTGCCCCCGAAGGGCAGTGGTTTATCCGTGCTTGTTGCTTTCAGTCACTGCCGCGTCCCACGCACCCGGCGCGACCCCGTCGACCACGATGCCGTTCGCGACGCTGACGGGTTGGCGGATCTTCAAGATGGTCTGGTACTCCGGCGAACTGTAGAAGGCCTTCACCGCCGCACGGTCCGGAAACTCGATCACGACGACGCGTTGGCCTTGTGCCTGCCCCTCGAGCACCTCCATGTCGCCCCCGCGCACGATCATTTTGCCGCCGAACTTGTTGATGATCCGCGGCGTATGCTTCGCATACTCAGCGTACCGCGTCGGATCGTTGACGGTGACTTGAAAGATGCAATAAGCGGCCATGCCAAGCGCTCCTCAATCGTCTTGATCTTCTTGCTCTTCCAAGAAATCTTTCCAGTCCGCGCGCTTCTCTTCCATGATGTCGGTGATGACGTCGAAGAGGTTCTCGTCGATGCCTTCGAGCTGATCGAGAACGCCGGTCATTTCCCAGATCGTATAGAGTTCAACCGACGTCTTGAGATTTACTTCCCAAGCCGTCTCGGTCGTATTCAGCGTCGCCATCGGGATCGCGCGGCGCAACAGCTTTAGTGGGGCATCGACTTTGGAGATATTCGGACCCCAGTCCGCGAAGTGCGAGGGGTTGATCATATCTGGCGCGAGCTGGTTGCCGGTCGAGATCAGCTTCAGCATCACACGCGAAAACGGCCTGAGCACATCCTTCGCCGATTGCATCTGATGCTTGATCGCGACCTCGCGCATCAACATCACCAGCCCGCCCGGCGAATTGCGGAATGGGCAGCGCGCCGCACAAGTATAGCACTGGGCGCAAGACCAGATCTTCTCCTGCATGGCATCGTAGATGCCTTCGAGGTTCTCGGTCCAAAGCAATTGAACGATCTCGCGCGGCGAGAAGTCGTAATAGTGTGCGGCTGGACACGTCGCTGTGCAGATCCCGCAGTTGAGGCAGCCGTTCAGTTCGTGGTCGAACCGCAGATCCTCCTGAAGATCGCGGAAAATTGCCTCGAGCTTCGCTCGCGGAACAGCCGGCTTCTCCGAAATTGGATCGCCGATAAAATCCTGGACTCGAGTTGCAGAACCGTCAGCCACTGCGCGCTCCCGATCGGTCGTGCCCGAACTAGTATGTCATGACGACGGTATCGTCGTCGTCCATCGCGGCCTCGATCAGATAGGCGCCGCCGACAATGCCGGAGCATTCCGGAATCATGTCGTCCTTCGTCATGTTGAAGAGGTCGAGGTTCGGCGAGCAGCACAAGAATTTGACGCCGGCTTCGTGGGCATCCTTGATGAAATCGTACACCGATTTCGGAGAGCCGGGCTTCACATAGAGGTTCTCTGCCACGCCCTTCTTCATCAGCCGGCCCGAAGTCGCCGTGCAAATGACCTCGACTTGCTTGTCCATCGAGGCCGCAACCGTCGCCTGGAATATCGGAGCGCCAAGCTCCTCACCGTTGCGAGTATCGGTATTGGCCATGACGATTAGCAGCTTGTTCTTGGGCATCGGTTCCTCCTTCAGCGGCTCTGCAGTCTGACGCCGCAGTCATCGCCAAGATCAAGCCTAGATCGACTGCCGTGCCTCTTCAAGGAAATATTCGCATGTTTGAATGTTGGACGTTGGCAGGGTCCCGTGAATGGTTCACACCAGCCCCGAACCGAACTAATGTGCGCCCTCTTCAAGCCGGCCGAGGATCATGACCGTCACAGTCCGCTTTGCCCCTAGCCCAACTGGCAAGATCCACATCGGCAACGTCCGCACGGCCCTGCTCAATTGGCTCTTCGCCCGCAAGTGCGGCGGCCGGTTCATACTTCGCCTGGACGACACCGACACGGCACGGTCTACGGAAGCCTTTGCCGAAGGAATTCGCCAGGATCTCCAATGGCTTGGACTTACATGGGACGACACGTTCCGGCAGTCGGACCGGACCGCACGCTACCAGGAAGCCGCGGCTGAACTCATACGAGCCGGCCGCCTTTACCCCTGCTACGAGACCGAAGACGAGCTCAACCGAAAACGTAAGCGCCAGGCTGCCCGGGGCCTACCGCCCCTATACGACCGGGCAGCTCTCAAACTCTCGGCCGAAGAGCGCGCCAAACTGGAAGAATCCGGCATCAAGCCTCACTGGCGTTTTCGGCTCGACAACACCGAACCCCAGGCACCTGATCGGGTGGCCCCGACGCTCGTCCACTGGGTCGACCTCGTCCGCGGTGACCAGTCGGTCGACGTGGGATCACTGTCGGACCCCGTCTTGGTGCGCGGCGACGGCACCTTCCTCTACACCTTCACCAGCGTCGTCGATGACATCGACACCGCAATCACTCATGTCATACGCGGCGAAGATCACGTCACCAATACGGGCGTACAGATCCAGATTTTCCAGGCCTTCGGCGCAACGCCGCCGCAGTTCGCCCACTTCAGCCTGCTCGTCGATCGCGACGGCAGCGCGCTATCCAAGCGTTTGGGCTCCCTGTCGGTCGACGGCTTCCGCGATGCCGGCCTCGAGCCGATGGCGGTGAACTCTCACGCCGCGCTGATCGGAACCTCCGAAGCGATCGCCCCGCACCGCACCCTCGCCGAACTCGTCGCGACCTTCGATCTCTCGAAGCTTTCGCGCACACCGTCCCGCTTCGACATCGCCGAACTCTCGGTGTTGAACGCAAAGTTACTGCATGCAACGCCGTACGCCGACGTCGAAGCCCGCTTGAAGGCGCTCGGCATTTCCGATGGCGAAGCTTTGTGGATGGCGGTGCACGGCAACATCGAGCGCGTCGACGACATCCTCGTTTGGAACGAGATCGTTAAGGGCCCGATCGCGCCTCGCATCGAAGACGCCGCTTTCCTCGCCCACGCAGCCGCCTTGCTGCCGCAAGAACCATGGTCCGTGGACACATGGTCGGCCTGGACGAATGCAGTGAAGGCGGCGACAGGCGCTAAAGGCAAAGCATTGTTTCATCCCTTGCGGCTTGCGCTCACCGGGCGTGAGACTGGTCCAGAGATGAAGCTGCTGCTGCCGCTCATCGGCCATCACAGGACCGAACGCCGCCTCGCCGGGCACGCTGCTTAGGGGCCGGAAGCCCCAGTTTCCTAGGTCAATTGATGCACCGCGAAAGAGCATGCCTCTTGCGCGACAGCTTGACGCACCTCATGATGCAACCAGGGTCGGCATTCCCGGCTTGCACAACTTGCACTGAAGGTCTCACCGCATCGAAGCAAACCTGGAGGTTGCCATGAACGTCGTCACGATCCTGAAGCAGAAAGGCGATCAAGTGACCACGGTGACTTCGTCCAGCTCCCTCCTCGATGCTGCCCGCAAACTAGCGACGAAACGAATTGGCGCCGTCGTGGTCTCTGACGGCGACGGCCGCGTGCACGGCATCCTCTCAGAACGCGATATCGTCCGCGCCATCGCTCAGGGCGGGCATGATGCTCTCTCCGCACCGGTATCCGATCTTATGACAAGAGACGTCACGACCTGCTCTCCGACGGCGTCGCTCGATGAGGTCATGCATAAAATGACCAATGGACGCTTCCGCCACGTGCCTGTCGTCGACGGCGACGGTCGACTGACCGGCATCATCTCGATCGGCGATGCCGTCAAACATCAGATCGGCGAAATCACAATGGAAGCTGAGGCGATGCGCGAGTACATCGCACGGCACTGATCTGGACGCCCAAGATCTCTCAACCCAATATTCTCAAGGCGGACCGCGACCCGGCTTGGCTAAGGATTGCGCGCATGTCCTTGAGCGACACAGCCACACACCCCTCCGTGGGGAGATAGCCCGGCCGGTTGAGATGCAAAAAAATTGCGCTCCCACAACCGCGCCGCCGGGGCAAGTCGTTGTAGCCGAGCACAACAACGATATCGTAGAGATGGTCACTTCTCCACATGCGCTCGGCACTGGCCGGGTAAGGGTGCACGACGTGCCGATTATAATTTGTGTCGGACGGCGCATCGCACCATCCATCATGCGGCCTCAGCGGCTTGACTCGGAGCCCGCAAATGGGCCTGGCCACCCGGTCGCTCCGATAGAAAACGTCTCTGAACCGCCATACCCCTATGGGCGTCGCGCCGTCGCCCTCGCGCTTGAGGGCACGCCGGCCGCTTCGCCCGAGTGCGCATCGGATAGTCCGCCCCAATGCGATCCGGACGTACCCCGTGGTGGCCCGGTGCGCCAAGCCGCTGACAATCATTTGATCGACCATTTCTTTGCCAGTCGGAAGTTGTGTGCGATGTCGCCGCTTCGCCATGATTTGGCCAGTGTGTTCCTATTGCCGTCGATGGAGGCGTGATAGAAAAATGTCTGAGCCGGCAAATAAACAGGAGGTGGGCCGCATGAGCAACGCCCGGACGATTCTGCTCGTCGATGACGATGACGACCTGCGAGAGTCCCTGCGCGACCAGCTCGTGTTGCACGACGAGTTCCGTGTCCTGACCGCACCGACAGCGACCAAGGGCATGGAAACCGCGAAAGCGGAACGCGTCGACCTCGTGCTGCTAGACGTCGCACTGCCGGACATCGACGGCCGGGAAGCCTGCAAGCTGATGCGCAAGAACGGCTTCAAAAGCCCGATCATCATGCTGACCGGCAATGACAGCGACGCCGATATGGTGCTCGGCCTCGACTCCGGCGCGAATGACTACGTGACCAAGCCTTTCAAGTTTGCCGTGCTACTGGCGCGCATCCGGGCTCAGCTGCGCCAGCACGAGCAGAGCGAAGACGCTGTCTTTCCCATCGGCCCGTACACGTTCAAGCCGGCTTCGAAGATCTTGCAGGGCGAAGGCGGCAGCAAGATACGCCTGACCGAGAAGGAAACGTCGATCCTCAAATATCTCTTCCGCGCCGGCGAGAAAGTCGTGACACGCGAAGTTTTGTTGCAGGAAGTGTGGGGCTACAATGCCAACGTGACGACCCATACGCTCGAAACGCACATTTATCGCTTGCGCCAGAAGATCGAAAAGGACCCCGCGAAGGCGGAGCTCCTGATCACCGAAACCGGCGGCTATAAACTCGTTCCATGACCGCCACTGTCGATGTCATCAGAGCATCGCTCGATCGCATTCGCAGCCGCGGGTTGCGAGTGGCATTTCCAGAGGGCACCGACCCGCGCATTGTCGCGGCAGCTGTACGGCTTGCAGCAGAAAGACTTGCGGTCCCGGTTCTCATCGGAACGCCGGACAACATACAAAGCGTCGCAGCAGCAGGGTCGCAGGGCCTCGGCGACATTGAAATTGCCGACCCGCGCACGGACGACGATCGCCGACGCGCGTTAGCGGCCGAGCTGTCGGCTAAGCGGCCGTCCCTCACCCCCGCGATGGCAACGCGCTTGCTGACGAAACCGATTTACTTCGGCGGCGCGCTGGTCGCGTTCGGCGACAACAGCACAGGCGCAGCGGCGATGATCGCTGGTGTCGACAATCCGACGAAACGTGTCATCGAGGCCGCGCTCATGACGATCGGACTTGCGCCCGGCATGACGACGCCATCGAGCTTCTTTCTGATGCGATGCCCGGCAGCCATTGGCGGCACGCGCACGGTCATTTTCGCGGACTGCGCGGTAAACCCAAATCCGACCTCTGCCGAGTTGCGTGACATCGCCATTGCGTCTGCCGCAAGTGCCGCCGAGGTTCTGAAGGTGACACCCCGCGTCGCCATGCTGTCGTTCTCGACCAAAGGCAGCGCAACACATCAAGACGTCACGAAAGTCACTGAGGCCCTTGCCCTTACAAAGGCTGCGAGTCCCGCCCTCGCGATCGACGGCGAACTACAAGCAGATGCAGCGCTGTCGGCAATCGTCGCCGCGAAAAAGTTGAAGAGCGAATCCGAAGTGGCTGGCCAGGCGAACGTCCTGGTCTTCCCTGACCTCGACGCAGGCAATATTGCCTACAAGCTCGTCCAGTATCTTGGCGGAGCGGAAGCCATCGGCCCCTTCTTGCAGGGCTTTGCGCGTCCCGTCTCCGACCTGTCGCGCGGCGCGACCGTTGACGATATCGTCGCAACTACTGCAGTCACCCTGGCCCGCGCGGTGGCATGATTTCCTAGGGACGCATTCTCCAACAAAAAAGGGGCGCCAGGGGGCGCCCCTTTTCACGTTCAGTGACGGCTTGGATCATTTCGCCGCGGGCGAAGCATCCGTAACCCAAAGATACTCAGGATACTGGTGCGTCAACTCGGTGGCGTTCAACTGGAAGCCCTTGATCCATGGCTGAACCGCCATGACCGCCTTGTTGTAGTTGAAGAACCAAACGGGTGCTTCTTCGTAAACCAGACCATCGACTTGCTTGAGCAGATCCGACAGCTTTGCCGCATCGGCCGTCTGCGCCGCCTCGTCGAGCAGCTTGTCGATCTGCGCATTCTTCACGCGATGATGACCGCAAGCCGAGATCGGCGTCGACGAATGGAAGCACTTGAGCGCGGCAAGTGGGTCAGGACCCGTCTGCGATGAGATGATGTAGGCCTGATACTCACCCTTGCGCATCTGATCGACGAGCACCGACACCTCGACCTGCTTCACCTTCACCTTGATGCCGACCTTCGCCAGCATCGGGATCACGGCTTCAACGATCGGCAGGCCCCAGCTTTCGTTCTGGCTCGTCGTCCACTCGAACTCGAAGCCATCCTTGTAGCCGGCCTCCTCGAGCAGTTTCTTCGCCTTGTCCGGGTTGAACTCATACGGCTTGCGCGCCTTGTCGAAGCCGGGCGCCGTGAGTGGCAGCCAGCTCACAGCACGATAAGCCTTGTCCTTCACCAAGCGCTTGATGATGAGATCGGTATCGATCGCATGGTTGATCGCTTGGCGAACGCGCTTGTCGGAGAACGGCTTAAACTCTGGATTGAGCCCCATGTGACGGGTGAAGACTTCCGCGACTTCATTCACGGTACCCTTCAATGCCGGGTCTTCGCGATAGTTCACGTACTGCACCGGACCGAGAACCGACATGTCGATTTCCTTCGCACGGAAGGCGATGTCGCGGGCAGGCGCTTCGCTCATGACTGAGATGATGACCTTGTCGGCGTAAGGCAGGCCTGGCTTGTAGAACTTCTCCCAGCGATCGGCCACGAGGCGCGATCCCGGAACGTGCTCGACGAACTTGAAGGGACCAAGACCGATTGGCTTTTGAATAAAGGTCTCTTTCTCGGCTTCATCGGCCGGATAGATGGCGGCCGAGTCGTTGTAGAAATAGAAACCCGGGTTGACGCGGTCCGTCAGCTTCACTTCCAGCGTAAAGTCATCGATCTTCTTCAGACCGGAAATTTTCTGCGCGGTCCCCTTCTCCACATCGACCGCACCTTCGATGATACGAGCCCAGCGTGCGCCAGCGTACGCTTTCTTCGAATCCATCAAGCGATTGAAGGTATAAATGATGTCGTCAGCCGTCATCTTACGGCCGTGGTGGAAGAATGCATCGTCGCGCAACTTGTAGGTAAAGGTCTTTCCGTCTGCCGAGACACTCACCGACTTGAACAGCTCTGGCACGAGTTCGTTCTTGGCCGAATCCCATGAATAGAGACTGCGGTGGATCACCTTGGCGTAGATGCCGTCCTGTGCCCGCGGCGTCGCGTGAATGTCGAGCGTCGAGAAGCTCGAGCTATACGGACCCGTCATGCGGATCGTTCCGCCCTTTCGCGGCTCCTGCGCTTCCGCCATGCCCGCGATCGCAAAGACCGCCGCAAGCGCTAGTGATGTTCTTCTCAGCACGTGAAGTCCTCCAAGTGGAAAAGGCCCGAAAGTAGTTGATCATTCTCCCCATACGTCGCGCAAGACCCTTAGCCAGTTCCCGGACATGATCTTCTCGATATCCTGGGCGCCATAGCCTCTGCGTCTGAGGCCGTCCCACAAGCGCGGCGTGTGCGCGAGGCTGTGATAGTGCACGTTGTGGCGTGTCTCGAATTCATACCAGGGCCCGCAAAGGCCGACGACGTCAGGGTAAATGCCGTTGCGGCCCCAGTTGCGATCCCAGTCGTCCTTGCTTTCGGCAACGCCCTCGGAGACATCGCTGGCGAACCCGACATGCTCGATGCCACCAACGTTGATCATGCGCTCGAGATGATCGAGATAATCGTCGAGTGTTGGCCGCGTCGCATGGGATACGGCAGGCGACCACATTACGGCGCCGATGAGCCCGCCAAGATCGGCCACCCGCCGGATCATGTCATCCGTCTTGTTCCGCGGGCTGGGACACACCGCGTACGAATTGGCATGACTGAAGACGACGGGTCCGCGCGCAGCTGCGAGATAGTCGCGGCTCGTTCTGTGACCGCAGTGCGAGAGATCGATCAACAGCCGGTTCTCGTGCATCGCCTCGACCCAGCGACGGCCAGCTTCAGTAATCCCAGTATCGCGTTCACCGATGAATGGCGCACCGCAACCAAAACTGTTCTGCTCGTTGTACGTCGGCTGCACGATGCGCAACCCGAGACGCTTGAACACGGCAATATGGGCAAGGTCGTCTTCGAACATCAGGCTGTTCTGCGCGCCGAGCACAATGCCGACGCGTTGTGACCGATGGGCGGCCTCGATGCCGCCGACACTGGTGACGATAGCGGCGCAGTCGCGCATCGTCTCGACGGTATTCCAGACCTGATTGATCTGAACCAGCGCTTGCGACAGCCGCGCTGACGGACTGATGACCGTCAAATTAACGGCAGACACGCGGCCTCGCAGCGTCGTGATCATCTGCTCGCGATCGAGCGCCGCGCAATTCAATCCGTCGAAGACGAGAGGGTGCCGCACACCCGGCAAGTCTGGCGGCCCGTCGCCAGCACGATGATCACCTTGGCCTGCGGTCACTTTTTCACGCTCGATCCGCTTCACTCCAGCAAGGCTAGATCGGAATGCACGCCGTGGGAAGAGTGCCGCGAAATTAAGCCAGGCTCAGGCAGCCTTCACGCGCGGCCGGCGCACCTGCCGCGCAGGAAGAGCCCCGAACCGAACCGCGAATTCCTGCCGGATGTGCCGCGCGAGTTCGTCGGCCGCTTCATGCTGCCCGACCCGCAGCGTGTGCATATTGATGTACATGTCAGGCAGCGTTGGCAAACCTGACGTTGCATCCAGAACTTCGAGCGACGGCGGCACGCTGTCCCTCAAGCTGACAGTGACGGCAATGCCGGCACTCACGGCCGCATCTTGCGCAACTTGACTCGAAACCTCGAGCACCATCCGCCAATCGCGCCCCGCTTCGCGCAGTGCCTCGAGAGCAAGCGGACGAAAACGGCAACTGTGATCACCGACAGCGAGCGGCAACGGGTTTTCTTTGTGCGCGCTGCCACCCGGCGCGCCGACCCAGCACAATTGGTCGATCCGCAGCGTCTCGGCGTCGTTCACGGGATGAGCGTCTGTAGTAAGGGTTAGATCGATCTCCCCGTGCTGCATCGCTTCCATCAAGTGGAAGGAGTTGCCGGTCCGCATCGAAACCCGCACGCGTGGCCACATTTGATTGAAGCGGCGCAAGATAGCCGGCATGTAGGTCGGCACGATGTCGGTTGGCACACCAAAGCGCACTTCGCCGGCAAAATCCGGTGTCGTCATCTGTGCGAACAATTCGTCGTTGAGGGCAACGAGTTTCTGCGCCGACGCGACCAAACGCTCGCCTTGTGGCGTCAATCTCAGACGCCGGTGCTCGCGCTCGAAAAGCTGCACCCCGAATTGGTCTTCGAGCCGCTTGATCTGGAGACTGACCGCAGCCTGCGTCCTGTTCAGCAGTCGAGCGGCCGCCGTGACGCTGCCGGTCTCTACAACTGCGGCGAACGCCCGCAGGAGCGACATGTCGATGTCTCTGGTCACGGGCACCCTCCCCGTACGGATATGTGGCCGGATACCTAACAAATCGAAATGCAAAACATCAAGAACATTCGCTTTTATTATGGTGCAGAGCAGCGTAGAAATTAGTCATCAAGGTGGGAAAACCACCACTATCTAAGAGATGAGCTGATCATGAGCATTCTAACCAATCGGGGCGCCGCCTCCGACAGCGCTTTCGCGTCTGCGGCACCGTCTGACGTCTTCAACGGCGTTGTCACAATCTTCCGCAAAGCAATGGCTGCCCGCCGCCAGCGCCTTCAGTTGCTGGCACTCGATGACCGCATGCTCGCGGACATCGGCATCAGCCGCGCTGACGCCTACCGCGAATCGTCACGCTCGACGTTCGATGTGCCGCACAACGTCCTAGGCCGTCGCTGATCTGCAGCGCAATCTGCTGCACTGGCGATAGTGGCTGTCTAAAAAATATAGAAGGGCCGTCTCGGATTTCCGAGGCGGCCCTTTCTACATCGGCATGAGGTGTATCAGCCCGCAATAATCGTCGGTTCGCACGTTACGGGAAAATTAACCGAATTGGCGATGAAGCACATCTTGTGAGCTTGCTCGTGCGCCGCACGCGCTTTCTCAGGATCGCTGTCTGCACTGATCGTAACCCGTGGCCTCAACACGACAGATGTGAAGCGTCCCCCTGTATTGGCATCTTCTACCATCGTTCCGACGGCATCGTCCTCATAAGCCGTGACGACGACACCCGCCACGGCAGCCAAGTGCAAATACCAAAGCATGTGGCAGCTGGAGATCGACGCGACGAACAAGTCCTCAGGATTGTGCCGGCTGGCATCGCCCCGAAACGCCGGATCCGATGAAGCGGCGATGTCGGATTTGCCCGCCACCTGAATCACGTGGTCTCGCGAATAGGCCTTATAGCCGGTCGTCCCAGTCCCGCTGGCATTCGTCCAGTCGATGTGCGCGGTGTATGTGTGTGCTTTGCCGGCCATGTCGGATCTCCTGCGTACCGCAGAAGTCTACGCCGTCTCGGCACCCAATCCCAGATAGCTCTCGATCACTTTCGGGTCGGCCGCGAGATCGCTTGCCCGGCCAGACATCGTGATTTCGCCAAGCTCCATCACATAAGCATGATCCGAAACGGCAAGCGCCGCACGCGCATTCTGCTCGACCAGCAGAATGGAGACGCCGGTCGACTTGAGAGCGACGATGATCTCGAAGATCTGCTTCACGATCAGAGGCGCAAGCCCGAGTGAGGGCTCATCCAGCATCAGCAGGCGCGGCGCCGACATCAAAGCCCGCCCCATCGCGAGCATCTGCCGCTCACCACCGGAAAGCGTGCCGGCAAGCTGCGCGCGCCGCTCTGCAAGCCGCGGAAACCTCTGGTAAACGGCATCGAGCCGCTCGGCCCGCTGCGATGCGGTTGCGCGATAGCCGCCGAGGATAAGGTTGTCGACGACGCTCATCGTCGCGAAGAGTTCGCGCTTCTCCGGCACGAGACAGAGACCTCCGGCGACGCGGGCCTCCGGCGCGACATAGCGAAGATCGCGCCCCTCGTAGCGTACGGAGCCACTCGATGGCAGCAACCCCATGAGGGCGTTGAGCGTGGTTGATTTGCCAGCGCCGTTGGCACCGATCACACTGACGATGCTGCCCGGAGCAATCTCGAACGATACCCCGCGCACGGCATCGACCTTGCCGTAAGACACCGCGAGCTGATCGGCAACGAGTATGGGATCGCTCATGCGCCGCTCCCCAGATAGGCTTCGATCACGCGTTGATCCTTGCGGATCTCCTGAGGCGGTCCAACCGCGATCCGCGTGCCGAAATCGAGCACCACGAGCCGGTCGACCAGCCCCATCACGAAGCCCATGTCGTGCTCGACGAGCAGGATCGAGACCCCGTCGGCACGCAGCGTCTTCAACAGCTTTGCAAGCTCGGCCTTCTCGAAATGCCGGAGCCCGGCGGCCGGCTCGTCCAGCAGCAGCAACTGCGGATCGAGCGCCAACGCCCGTGCGATCTCAAGAATGCGCAATTGTCCGAGCGCTAGACTGCCGGCCTGTTTGTGCAGATGCTCGCCGAGCCCGACGCGATCAGCCTGTCGAGCAGCCTCGGACTTGAGGCGCGCTTCTTCGGCGCGGTCGAGCCGCACGACGCTGGAGAACAAGCCCTTCGAGCCGCGCAAGTGCGCCCCAAGCGCGATATTGTCGAGCACGGTCATCGTCGGAAAGACTTTGACGTGTTGAAACGTGCGGGCAATGCCAAGCTTCGCGACCTGATTGGGCCGCCATCCCGTAATGCTTTTGCCCGCGTAGGCGACCTTGCCGGACGACGGCGGAATATGACCTGTGACAAGATTGAAGGTCGTGCTTTTACCGGCACCGTTTGGGCCGATCAGCCCGACGATTTCGCCACGCCCAACCTCGAAGGAAACATCATTGACGGCAACCAGACCGCCGAACCGCTTGGTCATGGACGACACCGTCAGAAGGTCGTCGGACTTGCCGGAAGTCGTGGCTGCACGGCTTGCGAGCGGTTCCACCGCAACCGGCCGTGCCGGCGGCGGCGCCTCCGGCAGAAGACGCACGATCTTCGGCCACAGCCCCTCGCGCGCCGTCTCGAGCAAAATCACGAGCAGCGCACCGAGAACGATCAGTTCATAGCTACCTTGAGCGCCGAACAAGGCAGGCAGGATACGCTGCAGTTGATCTTTCAGCAGCACGACGATACCCGACCCGAGGATCGCGCCGGCGATGTATCCAGGCCCGCCAAGCACTGCCATCAACAGATACTCGATGCCGGCATTGATACCGAACGGACCGGGCGCGACCGCCCGTTGCATGTGCGCGTAGAGCCAGCCGGAGATGGCTGCAAGCAACGCTGCATAGATGAAGACGATCAGCTTCACGCGCTGCACGCTGACGCCGAAGCTCTCGGCAGCCACGCCGCCGCCACGCAATGCGCGGATTGCCCGGCCCATCCGGCTATCAAGCAGATTGAGCGTCGCGAGCGACACGAGGCCAACTGCGATCCAAATGACGAAATAAATCGCGCGCCCATCGATGAACTCGAAACCCGCGATCGCGAGTGGCGGAATCCGGGAGATGCCATCGTGACGGCCGAGGATATCGAGTTGCGGAAACAGGAAGTAAAGACTGATCCCCCAAGCGATCGTCCCGAGCGGCAAATAGTGCCCCGAAAGCCGCATCGTCACGAGGCCGAGAACGGCACTGACTGCGAAGGTAATGACCAGAGCCACCGGCAATGTCAGCCACGGCGACCAACCGAACTTCGTCGACAAGACCGCTGTTGTGTAGGCCCCGATGCCGCAGAATGCTGCCTGTCCGAACGACGTGATCCCACCGACGCCAGTGAGCAAAACGAGACCGATCGCAACCAGGCTGGCGAGCCCGATGTTGTTCATGACCGTGATCCAGAACACCGGAACGCCGGGAATGACAGGCAATACTGCCACCACGGCAACAGCAAGACCGAGAAGAAGCCGCTGCGACATCAGTGGTCCTCCTCTTCCTCGACCGTGGTCGTCGTCAATGCGCGCGCGAGAAGGGCTGGAATGACGAGCATGAAAACAAGAATTTCCTTCACCGCCGATGCATAGAACGCAGCGAATGCTTCGATCATGCCGACAGCAAGCGCCGCGAGCGCTGTAAGCGGATAACTCGCGAGCCCGCCGAGAATCGCGGCCACAAAGCCCTTCAACCCAATCAGGAAGCCGGTGTCGTAGTAGATCGTCGTCATCGGCGCGATGAGAACGCCTGACATGGCACCGATGATTGCGGCGAGGAGGAAGGCGGTCGACCCTGCGCTGGCTGTTGGAATACCGACGAGCTTAGCGCCGATGCGGTTCACCGCGGTGGCTTTCAACGCCTTGCCGATCACCGTACGCCCGAAGAAGAAATAGAGCGCGATCATCAAGCCGATGAAAGCCGCGTAAACAGCGAGGCTTTGCCCGCTTACGGGTATCGGCCCAAGCGTGATTGACGCATTGGACAAAGCGCTGCCACGCAACCCTTCGGGCCCGAAAAACACCAGGCTGAGGCCAGTCATCGACCAATGCGCACCAACCGCCGCAATGAGCAGAACCAATACCGAGGCTTCGGCCAGTGGCTGAAAAGCGATGCGATAGAGATAGGGCCCCATCGGCGCGATGATCAGAACCGTCAGTGCGGCCTGCGCTAGTGCGCCAAGCTTCAACGGCGCGAGCCAGAACGTCAAACCGGCGATCGCCAGCGGCACGGCGAGGTGGGTGAGGACCAGCCGGCCGAACGCCGACGCTTGCCAGGATTGCCTGAGACTCCACAGTTCGACCGCAAACGCGAGCACAGCAAAGACCAGCAGCAGCCAAACCGTACCGGGTATCTGCCCCCGATCGAGAACCGCCAGCGTCAAGGCTCCGTAGGCGACGAACTCGCCCTGCGGGACGAAGATGACCTTGGTAACGGTGAAAACCAGAACGAGCGCAAGCCCCAGTAGCGCGTAGATGGCGCCGCTGGTCAGCCCGTCCTGCATCAGGAACAACAGGATCGTGGAATCCACCTCTTCCCTCCCCGGAGTAGGCAGTATGATCTGGGCTCGACAGGCTGCATCCTCTTGCCGCGGGATGCTCTATGGCTTGCCGGCTCATGTATTTTGTAATGGTATATAACAATCTATGCCATGGCCGCAACGGCCAGACCGGCCTGAGGGCTGAGGGCCGAGGATTGAAGACTGAGGAAGACGCGCATGACAGTGCGGGCGCAAATCAAACCACGTGCCAAGGGAGACGCCGCCTCCGACGAGCTGGCCGAAGAAATCGACATCGGCCCCTTGTCGCAGATGATCGGCTACGCCCTTCGCCGCGCACAGATTGCCGTGTTCGACGACTTCATTGCTTCTCTGGCCGAGGTCAACCTCCGGCCGGCCCAGTTCTCCGTGCTGCTGATCCTCGACCGCGCTCCGGGTTCGACGCAATCGGCAGTCGCCGCAGCGCTCGGCATCAAGCGCGCCAATTTCGTTGCCATGCTGGACGAGCTCGAGCATCGCAGCCTCGCCGAACGCAAACTCTCGCCGAGCGACAAGCGATCGAACGCCATTTTCCTGACGGACCACGGCAGAAAGACTCTGGCGCGTGCGCGCGCGCTCGCTCGTGAACATGAAACGCGGCAGATCGCCCGGCTCGGCGAGAACGGACCAGACCTCCTGCTTCAACTGCTAGGACGTCTTTCTTCAAATTAAAAAACCCGTGTGCAGTGCTGCACACGGGCCAAAACATCAGACATTCGATAAGATCAGGCGACCTTGAGCGGCAACTTTTCGGTCACCGCGAAGTTCTCGTCACCCGTCCAGCTGAACTCGAACTCGCCCGGCCCCGGCACCTTCATGAAGAAGGATATGAACGGGTTGGACGACGTGCCCGGTGCGAGCTTTGCCGTGAAGACGTCTTTGCCGGCAAACTTGGCCGTAAACGTGTGGATGATGTTGCGCGGGATGGTCTTGCCCGTGTTGTCCTTGCGCTGACCCGTCTCCATGACGTGGCTGATCAGCGTCTTCACTTCTATGACTTCGCCGACCTTGGCACTGTCGGGAAGCTTGATGCGTGGCTTGGTGGTCATGTCGTAAACCTCGAAAGCGTTGTGTTCGTGAACCGATCAGCCGCCGCAGCCGCCGATCGTGACCTTGACGGTCCGCTTCGCGATGAAGAATTTGCCATCCGACATCTCGGCCAGCGCATAGACGTCTTGGGTGCGGCCGAGACGCATCCGGCTCGAGACCGACGC
>JAPXTA010000080.1:0-24609 GCA_033812735.1 Hyphomicrobiaceae bacterium
GCGAGGGATTTGCGGGTGTCGTCGGCGCCGCTCTTCAGCAGGGGGGCGCGGTACACCGTTGTTACGAAAAGCGTGTCCAGGGTGGCCATGGCTTTCCCGTAGCGCGCGCCGCGCCGCTTGAAAATGGGCGTTTCGACGGGCTGGTTGATGCGGTACAGCGTAACTTGCGGGCAACTTGTGCCAAACCAGGATGCAACAGGTCTCGACGCCCCTCTGCCTAGGCCGTAAGTTGTCGGCTCGATCGACGCCTTGCAACTCGGACCCCCGGACCCCGGACTTGAATATCAACGTCCCCAATTTCATTACACTCGGCCGCGTCTTTTCGGTTCCCGTTGTGTTCTGGCTGCTGCTGACGGGGCAGGCCAAGGCAGCATTTCTGATCTTCGTTGCCGCGGGGATTTCGGATGCGGTGGACGGCTATCTCGCCAAGCGCTTCGATTCCCGCACCGAACTCGGGGCTTACCTCGATCCTCTGGCCGACAAGCTGTTGATCGTGTCGATCTACATCGCGCTCGGTGTGCGGGGCGAAATACCGCTCTGGCTCGTCATCGCGGTGGTCAGCCGCGACTTCCTCATTCTGTCGGGGGTGATGCTGGCGTGGCTGATGAACCACCCGATGACCATCAAGCCGCTCGCGGTCAGCAAGGCCAATACCTTTGCCCAGTTGGTGCTGGCGTCGACGGTGCTCGCCGACAATGCCTTCGGCCTCGAACTCGTCAATGTCCGTTTCGCGCTGGTGTGGATCGCGGGGATACTGACACTGATGTCGGCTGCGGCCTATCTTCGGGACTGGATCGTCCATATGACTTCGGATGGGCCGTCGACGCCGCGGCCGGACGCCGGGCCAGACGAAGCTGGCGGCGCCTGACCGGGCAGCGGCTTCCAGCGGCGCCCTGCGAAAGGACCAGCGAATGCGTACGACTCGCGGCGAACAGCATGTGATGTTCTGGGGCTTCGTGCTGGCGCTCGTCGTGTTGGCGCTGTTCCTGTTCCGCGAGATCCTGCTGCCGTTCGTGGTTGCGCTTGCGATCGCGTATTTCCTCAATCCGCTCGCCGACGCGATGGAGCGGCGCGGATTTCCACGCGGTGTCGTCGCTGCACTGCTCGTCGGGGCGGCGGCGGCCTTGTGTATCGGTGCGATGGTTCTGTTGGGGCCGCTGGTCGCCAATCAGGCAAAGCAACTGGCGGTGTCGCTGCCGGCTGACGTCGACCGGCTGCGGGGCGCGTTCGAAGTTTGGACGCGTGAACGGCTCGGCGTGCATTTCCCAGCGGCGCAGGCCGCTCTCGAGCGCGGACTTGCGGATTTGCAAGCGAACTGGGCGAGCTCGGCCGGCACGATCGCGGGGGCGCTGCTGACGCGGGGGATGGCGATCGTCAATCTCATTTCGTTGCTGCTGATCACGCCGCTCGTCGTGTTCTATCTGTTGATCGATTGGAACCGGATGATGGAGCGCGTCACGTCGTGGCTGCCGCGCGATCATGTGCCGACGATCGCGGCGCTTGCGGGCGACATCAACGCCGCGATCGCCGCTTTCGTGCGCGGGCAGGGCGCGATCTGCGTCTTCCTCGGGATATTCTATGCGATCGGACTGTCGTTCGCTGGTTTGAAGTATGGCCTCGTGGTCGGGCTTGCGACCGGCGTTCTTGCGTTCGTTCCCGTCATCGGCTGGGTGGTCGGGCTCCTCACCGCACTTGGGCTTGCGATCTCGCAGTTCGGTTTCGCGATCGTCCCGTTGGCGACGGTTGCCGGCGTCATGGTCGCGGGCATGGCGCTCGATACGGCGGTGCTGTCGCCGCGCTTCGTCGGTGAGCGGATCGGACTGCATCCGGTTTGGCTCATCTTCGCGCTATTTGCAGCAAGCTATCTGTTCGGCTTCGTCGGCACACTCGTCGCCGTGCCGCTGGCGGCTGCTTGCGGGGTCATAATGCGGCACGCCTTGAAGGCGTATCTCGCGAGCGACGTCTACATCGGAGAGGCGGCCCGGCGTGGCCCCAAGACGCCATGACTGGTTCGGTTCCCAAACAGCTGGTCTTCGATATCGTGCCGCGCCCGGCCTACGGCGAGGAAGACTTCCTTGTCAGCAAAGCGAACGAAACAGCGCTCGCCATGGTCGAGCGGTGGCCGGATTGGCCGCATTGGGCGCTCGTGATCGTCGGGCCGCCGCGCTCCGGCAAGTCGCATCTCGCCAACGTTTGGAAACTCAGGGCCAATGCGGTCACCGTGGCCGCCGATGCCTTGTCGGCGGACCTCGTCGATAAGCTGCGCGCCAATGGAGCGCTTGTCATAGAAGATTTACATAAGGGGATTAGCGACGAGGCGTTGTTGTTTCATCTGCTGAATGTCGCTCGCGAGCATAAGCTGTCGATCCTGATAACGTCCGAGACCGCGCCGGGGGACCTGACCGTCCGTGTCCCGGACCTCAGGTCGCGGCTTCGCGCGGTCCCGGTGGCGTCGATCGAGCCGCCGGACGACGCGCTTCTGAAGGCGCTGCTGGTCAAGCATTTCGCTGACCGGCAACTGGCAGTCGAGCCGCACGTGATCGATCAGCTGGCGATGCGGACCGACCGATCTTTCGCGGCAATCGCGGATGTCGTTGCCGCGATCGACGAGCGGGCGCTTGCGGCCAAGCGGCCTGTCACGCGGGTGCTGGCACGCGAAGTTCTGGCAGAACAGCAGCAGACAGACGACACCGAGGCCTCATCGTAGGAACGAGCCATGACGAGCGGCAAGACGGTTGCGGAGAAATCGACGGTGAAGGGATCGCCGCGGGATGTAGCCGTCCCCGCAGGCAACGGGGCGTCCGTAAAGGCGGCAATGACGGTTCCGACCGGTCCGGAGCGGTTCTACAACCGTGAGCTTTCGTGGCTGCAGTTCAATCGCCGGGTGCTCGAAGAAGCGCACAATCGCAATCATCCCATTCTCGAACGGCTGCGTTTTCTCGCCATTTCGTCGGCCAACCTCGACGAGTTCTTCATGGTGCGTGCCGCGGGTGTGCAGGGACAGGTCGATGCCGGGATCGCGATCAAGACCCAGGACGGTCTCACGCCCGAGCAGCAGATGGTGGCGATCAACGAATTTGCCAGCGGCCTGATTGCGGATCAGCAGCACTGCTGGACGGGGCTTGCGGCCGAACTCGCTGTTGCCGGCATCCACGTTGTCGGCTCCGACCAACTGCGCGATCATGAGCGCTCATGGCTCGAACGCGAGTTCATGACGCATATTTTTCCCATCCTGACGCCGATCGCCGTCGATCCCGCGCACCCGTTTCCGTTCGTGCCGAACCGTGCGTCGACGATCGGTATGGAGCTGCGCCGGCAATCGGACGGCAAAGCGATGCACGCGCTATTGCCGGTGCCGAGCCAATTGCAGCGCTTCATCCGGCTGCCGCAGAAGGAGGGCGCCGGTGAGGGTTCGAACGAGATCCGTTTCATTCTGATGGAGAATGTCATCGAGCTCTTCATAGCTCGCATTTTCCCCGGCTATCGTGCCCACAGCCAAGGCGCGTTCCGTGTGTTGCGCGACACCGATCTCGAAGTTCAGGAAGAGAGCGAAGACTTGGTGCGCTCCTTCGAGACGGCGCTGAAGCGGCGCGGCCGCGGCAAAGTCATCCGGCTCGCCATCGACGGGCAGATGCCCGAGCCATTGCAGAAATTCGTGATCGCGGAACTCGAGGTCGAAGACCAGAGCGTGTTCGTGAAAGAGGGGATGCTTGGGCTATCGGATCTTGCGGAGCTGATCGCGCGCGACCGGCCTGACTTGATGTTCAAGGCTTATGAGCCGCGGTTTCCGGAGCGGGTAAAGGAATCGAACGGGGATTGCTTTGCTGCGATCGTGAAAAAGGACTTCGTGGTTCATCACCCCTACGAGAGCTTTGAAGTCATCCTGCAGTTTCTGCGTCAAGCGGTTGCCGATCCGAACGTGATGGCGATCAAATGGACGCTCTACCGGACCAGCCAAGACTCGCCGATCGTACGGCTGCTCAAGGAAGCGGCGGAGAGCGGCAAGTCCGTCACGGCCGTCGTCGAGTTGAAGGCGCGGTTCGATGAAGCCGCCAATATCCGCTGGGCGCGCGATCTTGAAAGCGCGGGCGTGCATGTCGTCTACGGTTTCGTCGAACTGAAGACGCATGCCAAGCTCGGCCTCGTCGTGCGCCGGGAGGGAAGCGAACTAGCGACCTACTGCCACATCGGTACCGGCAACTATCATCCGGTGACCGCGCGCATCTACACTGACCTTTCCTATTTCACGGCGAATGCCGCCATCGGCCGCGACCTGTCGCGCATCTTCAATTTCGTTACGGGGTATGCCGAGCCGGCCGACCTCGAGATCCTTGCTGCAAGCCCCAAAGGCATCCGCACGCGCATCCTCGATCACATTACCGAGGAGATCGCGCATGCCAAGGCGGGGCGGCCCGCGGCGATCTGGATGAAGATGAACTCGCTGGTCGACGGCCAGATCATCGATGCGCTGTGCAACGCGAGCCAGGCGGGTGTCGAAATCGATCTCGTGGTCAGGGGCATCTGCTGCCTTAGGCCCGGTATTCCCGGTTACAGCGATCGCGTTCGCGTCAAGAGCATCATCGGCCGGTTCCTCGAACACGGCCGCATCTTCTGCTTTGGGGCAGGCCACGGGTTGCCGTCGCCGCATGCCAAAGTCTACATCAGCTCGGCCGACATGATGCCGCGCAACCTCGATCGCCGCGTCGAGGTTATGGTTCCGATGAACAACCCGACGGTCCATCAGCAGATCCTGGATCAGATCATGGTCGCGAACCTTAAAGACAACCAGCAAAGCTGGCGGATACGCCCGGATGGCGGCTTTGAGCGGGTCGTTCCTTCGAAAGGCGAGGAACCATTCAACACGCACCAGTATTTCATGACGAATCCGAGCTTGTCAGGACGGGGAAAATCGCTGAAAGAGCACCCACCGATGCGGCTTGGAAAGCCGAACGGCGCGCCCGGCCGATCGTCTTAGGGCGGCAAGCATGACGAGGTTGGATGTCGTCGCGGCAGGATAGCGACCGGGAAACGCGCCAGGAACTCGAGCCGATGGGCGTCATCGACATCGGGTCGAACTCGGTGCGTCTGGTCGTCTACGAGGGCGCGGTTCGTGCGCCGGTGCCGATCTTCAACGAGAAGGTTTTGGCTGGCCTTGGACGCAACGTCGCCTCGAAGGGTGAGCTCGAACGGGAAGGTGTCGAGAGGGCCCTGACGGCGCTGCAGCGGTTTCGGGCGATCAATCGCATCCTCGGCGTCAAGAACGTCCGTGCCATCGCGACCGCCGCATGCCGGGAGGCGACGAACGGGCCTGATTTTATCCGCCGTGCGGAATTGGCGGCCGGTGTTCCGATCGACGTTTTATCGGGTGCGGAAGAAGCTGCGCTGGCGGCGTACGGCATCCGCATGGGGTTTCACAATCCCGAGGGGATTGCCGGCGATCTCGGCGGTGGTTCGCTCGAACTCATTGATATTCGGGCGGGCGCACTCCGGGACGCGACGACATTGCCGCTCGGGGGCTTGCGCCTGATCGATACGTCGGGTGGCAGGATCGATGTGGCGGGCGAGATCGCCGATGCCGAGTTCCGGCGGGTCAGTTTCCTGCCGCAGGGAAAGGGCCGTCCGTTCTATGCCGTCGGGGGAACATGGCGTGCCCTCGCCAAGCTTCACATGGCGGCGAAGGATTATCCGCTTCGGGTGATGCAGGGCTATGCGATCCCAACGGCGGAAGCGCTGGCGTTTTGCGAGGATGTCCGCAAGGCCAAGAAGATTTCAGCGCTCAAGGGTGGCAGCGATATCGCCAAGGCGCGCCGCGAGGTATTGCCTTATGGCGCCGCAGTCTTGGAGCGGTTGCTGAAACGGCTCGAGCCGAGCCAAGTCATCTTCTCGGTATTCGGCATTCGCGAAGGGCTGCTCTACAAACTTCTGTCGCCATCGGAGCAGCGCAAAGACCCGTTGCTGGCATTCGCGGCGGACTATGCCCGCCTCAGATCGCGCTCGGTCGAACATGCTCATGAGTTGATGACGTGGACAGATGCGCTGTTTACCGGTCCGGGCCCGAAAGAGAGCGAAGAGGAGCGGCGCCTCAGACAGGCGGCGTGCCTGATGTCGGATATCGGATGGCGGGCGCATCCCGACTACCGTGGCGAGCAGAGCCTCAACGTGGTTGCTCACGCGGCGCTATCGGGCCTCGATCATCCGGGCCGGATCTTTCTCGCGCTGGCGATCTATTTTCGCCATGACGGGCCGGGCGAAGATGCAACGGCGGGCGCCAAGTTTTCCGAACGGCTGCAAAGCATGATCGCGCCACGCTTGCTGAAGCGGGCGCGGATCATTGGTGCTGCGGTGCGGACCGCGCATATGCTTTCGATCGGGCGTCCGGGCATCATCGACGAAGTCGGCCTCTACTACGAGAAGGACAAGCTCGTGATCGACCTGCCACCGCAGCATGCTGTGCTCGCTGGCGAGCGGTTGCGCCGGCGGCTTGATGAGCTCGCCGTGCTTCTTGATTGCAAGGGTGAGGTTCGGGCGCGCTCCTGAATGGAGCTGCAACCTGTTTGCTTTACCTTCTTTTAACCAACCGGCACCAGATTCTGGGCAACCAACCCTGCTTCGCTCCCGACGGCGGGGCGATGCTCATCCAGGATCCGCTCGATGTCGCTGGAGTTTGCGACTGCCGCCCCACATTTGACCTCCGAACGCCACGAGGTCCGCAATGACACCGGGCGGATCGCGTTCTGCGGTCCGTACGTCATCGCCGCGGTCACCGGGTATACGGTGTCGAAGGTCGAAGACGAGATCCGGTCGTTTCGCGACATTCCCGAGGGCAGCAAGCCGATCGTCAAAGGCACCTACACCGAGGAAGTGCAGGCGGCGCTGGCTCATTTCGGCTACGAGATGAAGCCGGTTGCGAGCTATATGCATCTGGCACGCAAGGAGCGGCCGAACGTGTGGAGCTGGATGCAGCATCAGCGCAATGCCTTTGCCCACTACATCCTGGCCATCCATAAGGGCCGCGAGGGGCATTGGGTGCTGATCAAAGGCGTGAAGCTTTGTGACACTTTCAGCCAGGGCAAATGGCAGTTCGTCTGCGATGGTCCGCACAAGGGCGCCAAGATCATGGAGATCTTCGAGGTGAGGCGCGCACTCGAGCTTTGATGTCTCGGCTCCGGAGCCGTCGCAGGCGGCCGTGAGAATCAGCGAGGCTCGGCGATCCGCTCCGGCTGGGCGCGGGAATTGGGGCCGCTGAGGTTAATCGCATCCAGGCGATTTCGGCGCGTCGAATTTCGGCACCAAAAAGCGTGGCGCCTCTCTCCTCTGGGCCGGTCGATGGGCGCCAGCGGGCTTCCTCGTGGCATTGAGAGGCCATCCGTCAGTCGACGATGAACAGTTTGGCGCCGGTTCTGGTGGCCGAGCGGTGAGCGGCATCACCGAAGTCGGACACTTGGTAGCTTTGCCCGGCTTTCAAAGTAAATTTCCGGCCGTCCTTCAGCTCTGTCTCCAGCTCGCCTTCGAGAACGTAGAGTATGTGGCCGCGTTCGCACCAGTGGTCCGCGAGATAGCCTGGTGAATAGTCGACGCGGCGGATCCGGATATCGCCGACGGTGAGTGTGCGCCACGTCGCAATACCCTGCTCGCCCTGGTGGCGGGTTTCCGGCACATGGGCCCAGTCGGTGGTTGTGAAGGGCAGGGCAGGGATCTTCATCGGCATCTCCAAAAGCAACGCGGCGGATCATGCGACCCGCCGCGTGTCTTTGGCAATCCTATGTGGCCGTTATGGCCGTTATGGCGTCACGACACCCCAGCGGCGCGCACCCGACGGCGAGCGGCAAGAGCAATCGTCGCCAATGGGACGCGGGCGGGACAAGTCGCACTCGAAGCGCGGTGTCTCGCACGTCCAGCCGAGGCGCGGGCTCGGCGTTGGATAGAAGATGACTGGCGGCGGCCGATGGACGATGACCGGCGGGCGGTGCGGGGGGCGGTACACCGGCTGCGGTGGACGGTCGGGGCGCCAGTTCGGACGCGGGTCCACCGGGCCTGGGCGGACGATCACGTTCGGGCGGCTCGGGCGCTGCGTGCCCAGTTGGCCAGCCTCGCGTGCCGAACTCGTCGTCTCTTCACCGGCGATCGCGGCTGCCGGCAGCAACATTGCCGCGGCTGCAAAACTCATAAGGTAACGTTTCATCGAGGTCCTCCCGGATCGCTCACTGCTGATGACCTTTAAGTCATCACGCCGTCTGCATTCTGCAAGAACGCGACACCGCGGCATTTCATCCGTCATCGTACATGAAGGCAACCTGAATATGGCGGTGTTGCCCAGATATGACGATTTTTCAGCTGATCAAACCTGCGAGATCCTGGGCGATCTGCCGGACAGCTGCCATGCGGGCATCGGCCGCCTCCCAGTTGCCACGGAACAGCACCTTGTGGTCGGGCTGGAGTTTGACGGTGGTCTTGTTTTTCACGAGATAGGCCGCGAGAGCTTCAGGCTTGGTGAACTTCGACTTGCGGAAAGCAATCGTCGCTCCCTTGGGGCCGGCGTCGATCTGCTGGATGCCGGCTTTATGACAAAGCGCCTTGATCTCCATGACGTCGAGTAGCGCGCGCACCTCGTCGGGCATTTCGCCGAACCGGTCGACGAGTTCGGAGGCGAACTGGTCGATGTCGATGCGTGAGTTCAAGGAGGACATGCGGCGATAGAGACCGAGGCGGAGCTGCAAGTCGGAGACGTATGTTTCCGGAATGAGGACGGCGATGCCGAGCGAGATCTGCGGGCTCCATTGCTCGCCGCTTTCGCCGTCGCCGAGACCTTTGAGGTTCTGGATCGCCTCTTCGAGCATCTGTTGATAGAGTTCGAAACCGACCTCGCGGATATGACCGGATTGCTCGTCGCCCAAGAGGTTACCGGCGCCGCGGATGTCGAGGTCGTGCGAGGCGAGCGAGAAGCCGGCGCCGAGGTTGTCGAGGGAGTGCAGCACTTTCAAGCGGCGTTCCGCACCGGCCGTGAGTGACTTGCCCGCGGGCGTCGTAAAGTAGGCGTAGGCACGGGTCTTCGAACGGCCGACGCGGCCGCGCAGCTGATAGAGCTGAGCCAGGCCGAACATGTCGGCGCGGTGGACGATCAGGGTGTTGGCATTGGGAATATCGAGACCGCTTTCGACGATGGCCGTCGAGACGAGCACATCGTACTTGCCCTCGTAGAATGCCGTCATCACGTCTTCGAGTTCGGTCGCCGACAGCTGTCCGTGCGCACGGGCGACACGCAATTCCGGTGTCTGCTCGGTCAGGAACTCGACGATGTCGTCGAGGTCGGAGAGGCGGGGTGCGACGTAGAACGACTGGCCGCCACGATAGCGTTCGCGGCGGAGTGCTTCGCGGATTATGACGGGATCGAACGGCGAGATGTAGGTGCGGACCGCCAAGCGATCGACGGGTGGCGTGGTGATAAGCGAGAGTTCACGAACACCCGACAGCGCGAGTTGCAACGTTCGCGGGATCGGCGTGGCCGACAGTGTCAGCACGTGCACGTCTTCGCGAAGCTGCTTCAGGCGCTCCTTGTGAGCGACGCCGAAGTGTTGTTCTTCGTCGATAATGAGCAGGCCGAGGCGTGCGAATTCGATGTTCTTGCTCAGCAGCGCATGGGTGCCGACGACGATGTCGACCTGACCGCTCTTCATATCGGCCTTCGTATCGGCGAGCTCCTTGGGCGTGACCATACGAGAGGCTTGCTGGACCTTGATCGGCAGCCCATCGAAGCGGGTGGCGAAGGTGCGGTAGTGCTGGCGCGCGAGTAGCGTCGTCGGCACGACCACGGCCACTTGGAAACCTGCGAGCGCGGCAACGAGTGCGGCACGCAGGGCGACTTCCGTCTTGCCAAAACCGACGTCGCCGCAAACGAGCCGGTCCATCGGCCGGCCGGCGTTGAGATCGGCGAGCACCGCTTCGATGCTTGCCAACTGGTCCTCGGTCTCGTCGTAGGGAAAGCGTGCGACGAATTCGTCATAGGCGCCAGCGGGCGGCGCCATCGCCGGCGCTTCGCGGATTTGCCGGAGCGCCGCGACCTTGATGAGTTCGGATGCGATTTCGAGCAAGCGCTGCTTGAGTTTCGCCTTGCGCGATTGCCAGGCGCCGCCGCCGAGCTTGTCGAGTTGTGCGCCGGTTTCGTCCGAGCCGTAGCGGGACAACAACTCGATGTTTTCGACTGGCAGGTAGAGCTTGTCGCCGCCTGAGTAGGAGAGCTCCAGGCAGTCGTGAGGTGCGCCGAGCGCGGTGATCGTTTTCAGGCCGTCGAACCGGCCGATGCCGTGATCTGCATGGACGACGAGATCGCCGACCGACAGGCTCGTTGCTTCGGTGATGACGTCGGCCGCCTTTCGCGCCTTCCGGCGCGGGCGGATCATGCGGTCGCCGAGAATGTCCTGTTCGCCGATGACGGCAAGGTCGGGGGCCTCGAAGCCGTGCTCCATGCCGAGGACGGCGAGTGCCACGCAGTCGCGCGGGACAGCCTCAGCGTCTGCGAGTGTTTCGATTTTCTTGAGTTTGCCGGCTTCGATGCCGTGGTCGCGGATGAGGGTCGTCAGGCGTTCACGGGCACCGGGCGTCCAGCAGCTGACGAGGACACGCTTATTCTCCGCTTGGAGGCGCAGGATGTGGCCGCGGAGCGCATCGAAGACTGATGTGCCCTCAGGTTGTTTCTCGGCCGAGAGGTTGCGGCCGGTCTTGCCTTTGAACGACGTGATCGAGCCCGCGGTTTCGACCTGTTCGAAGGGCGAGATTTGCCGGACGACGCGCGAGCCGATCGCCGCCTGCCATTCCCGTTCGTTGAGGAACAGTCTGTCGGGCGGCAGGGGTTTGTAGGGCGCTGCGCCGAACTTGGAGGACTCGAGCCCGTCGATGCGTGCCTGATAGTGTTCCTTGATCTGATCGAAGCGCTCTTTGATGGCGATATCGGTCTGGTGGTCGAAGGAGAGCGTCGAGTCGCCGGCGTAATCGAGCACCGTCTCCAGTTCGTCGTGGAACAGCGGCAGCCAATGTTCGAGACCCGGATAGCGTTGGCCGGCGCTGATTGCTGCATAAAGCGGGTCTTCGGCCGTGACCGCGCCGAATTGCGCGACATAGCCCGCGCGGAAGCGCTTCTCGGCATCTTCGCCGAAAGCTGCTTCGCTCATCGGCATCAGGACGAGCTTTTGCACGACTTTGTCAGAGCGCTGGCTTTCGGGATCGAAGCTCTTGATGCTCTCGAGCGTGTCGCCGAAGAAGTCGAGGCGGACCGGTTGCAGGCGTCCTGGCGGGAACACGTCGACGATGCCGCCGCGAACCGCGAACTCGCCGGCTTCCATGACGGTGCCGGTGCGCGTGAAGCCGCCTTGGGCGAGCCGTTGGACGAGGCGATTGAGGTCGACGCGCTGCCCTGGCGCGATCGGTTTGAGTGCGTTGCGCATGAAGGAGCGCGGTGGCACGCGCTGGAGGATGGCATTGACCGTCGTCAGCAGGATCGTCGGGTCCTTGCGCGAGGTTTGCAAAGCGAGGCGGGACAATGTCGTGACGCGGCGCGCGGTGATATCGGGTTGGGGGCCGATGCGGTCGTACGGCACCGTGTCCCAGGCTGGGAACGCCAGCGTCTTCACTTTCGGTGTGAAGAAGGCGATGCCGGCGGCGAGCGCTTCGAGGCGGCGATCGTCGCGGGCGATATGGATCATCAGCGGGGCTTGGTCCGATCGCGCGGCTTCGGCCAACGCAATGCGGCCGAGGACAAGCGCGTCCATGCCTTCGGGCACGCCGGTCAGGTGCTCGATACGGCCTTTCGAAGTCGTCGCGGTATCCATGTCGTCTCGATCAGCTCATTTTGTGGAAGGCGCGGACAGCGCCGACGAGGCCGTCGAAGGCGCGGTCCTTGACCTGCTCGGGATAGAGGAACCAAGTCTGCAGTTCGACATCGCTGATGGCGATGAATTGCTCGAACGAGGTCAGCGTCGCATCATCCATTTTCGACAGGTGCGCCTCGGCGTAACGGCCAAGCAACCAGTCCATTTCCTTCGTGCCGCGATGCTGGGCGCGGTACAGGGCACGGCGACGCCGGAATTCGAGGGTCTCGGTGTCGTCGGTCATCGCGCAAGCAGCTCCATCAAATAGACTCCCGCCCCGATCTGCTGACGCAGCGAGGTTGCCAGGATCAGGCTCACCGGCTCGGGGCTCCGGTGGCGCGGCGAGGAAGGCGTGGTATAGCGCTCCGGGCCGGACTGTCCAAGGGGCAGTACGGTGTGACCTTGTTTGCGGATTTCGAAGCCGATGCGGCCGGCCGAGCTCAATCCCCTGTTTGCCCCGGCTTTGACCTTGCCGGGCATCGGGCCCAAAACGGTGCAGTTCCTGAAAAAGGCGCTGCGGCTGCCGCCGGGTGTCGTCGAGCCGCGCGTGATCGATCTTCTCTGGCACACGCCGACCGGCGTTATCGACCGGCGTGCCACGCCGACGATCGCGGGTGCCTTGCCAGGGACCATTTCGACCTTGGAGGTCCGTGTTCTGAAGCACCGGTCGTCGCCGCGCGGGAATACCCGGGCGCCCTACAAGGTTGCCTGCGAAGACGATACCGGCCGGATGGACTTGATCTTCTTCCACGCCGACCGCGGCTACATCGAGCGCTCGCTGCCGGTCGGTGCCGTTCGCTTCGTGTCGGGTCGCATCGAGCACTACAACAACGCCGTCCAGATGACGCATCCGGACTACATCGTGGCGCCGGAAAAGCGCGACGATCTGCCGATGTTGGAGCCTGTGTATCCGCTGACGGCGGGTCTCTCCGGCAAGATCCTGGCGAAGGCGTGCCGCGCCGCGCTCGAGAAGCTTCCGCATCTGGAGGAATGGCAACAGGCCGATTGGCTGGCTGCGCGGCAGTGGCCCGACCAGTTCAAGGCTGCGAGTGGTTTACACCGGCCGCAGGATGCGGGCGACGTGTCGCCCGGCTCGCTCGGCTGGCAGCGGCTCGCCTACGACGAGTTGCTTGCGGGGCAGCTAGCGCTCGGCATCGTGCGGCAGTCGACGAAACAGCAGAAGGGGCGCTCGGTCACCGGCGACGGCCGTATCCGCGCCCGCATCGCGGACGCGCTGCCGTATCAGCTCACGGGTGCGCAGCGGCGTTCGATCGGCGAGATCGTCGCCGACATGGCCGCGCCGCATAAGATGCTGCGGCTGCTGCAAGGCGACGTGGGATCCGGCAAGACGGTCGTCGCCTTGATGGCGATGGCGATCGCGGTCGAGGCGGGCAGCCAAGCCGCGTTGATGGCGCCGACCGAAGTGCTGGCGCGGCAACACGCCGAGACGATGGCGCCACTGGCCGAGAAGGCGGGGCTGCGGATCGGGCTGCTGACGGGCCGCGAGAAAGGCAAGCCGCGCGATCTGCTTTTGGCGGCCCTGGCTGGAGGTGAGATCGATATCCTGATTGGAACGCACGCGCTATTCTCGCCCGACGTCACGTTCAAGGATCTCGCCTTCGCGGTCATCGACGAGCAGCATCGTTTTGGCGTGCATCAGCGCATGGCGCTACAAGCCAAAGGCGGCGAGGGAGGTGCGAACGTTCTTGTCATGACGGCGACGCCCATTCCGCGCACACTGCTGATGACACACTACGGCGATCTCGATGTCTCGCGGTTGGACGAGAAGCCGGCGGGGCGTAAGCCCGTCAAGACGACGATGCCCGCGATCGAGCGGTTGCACGACGTGGTCGATGCGCTGAAGCGGGCCGTTGCGTCAGGCGCGCAGATCTATTGGGTTTGTCCACTGATCGAGAGTTCCGAGGTCTCGGAGTTGGCTGCGGCGGAGGAGCGCGCTGCTCATCTCAAGCAATTCTTCGGCGACAAGGTCGGTTTGCTGCACGGCGCGATGACGGGAACCGCCAAAGATGCCGTCATGGTCGAGTTCAGCGCCAACCGCTTGTCGATCCTCGTCTCGACGACGGTGATCGAGGTCGGCGTCAATGTGCCGAATGCATCGATCATGGTGATCGAGCATGCGGAGCGGTTCGGCCTCGCGCAGTTGCATCAGTTGCGCGGGCGCGTCGGACGCGGCGAGCGGCAGAGCTATTGCATGCTCTTGCACAAGGCGCCGCTCGGGCAGTCGGCGGAAGCGCGCTTGAAGATGATGTGCGACACGGAGGACGGATTTCTGATCGCCGAGAAGGATCTTGAATTGCGGGGTGGCGGCGAAGTGATGGGCGCGCGGCAATCGGGTATGCCGGAGTTCCGGGTCGCTGATGTACCGAACTTCGTCGATCTGCTGGCGACGGCGCGTGATGATGCGACCATGATCCTGTCACAAGACCCTGATCTTGAAAGCCCGCGCGGCATGGCCTTGCGCAAGCTGCTCTATCTCTTCGAATGCGACGAAGCGGTGCGTTTGTTCAGAGCCGCGTAACCGGTAGCTGGGACACCTGATGAAAGCTGCAGTTTGCACCCGCTATGGCGGTCCGGAGGCCGTTCAGATTCTTGATGTTGCCGACCCGCAGCCGAAACCGGGCGAGATCTTGATCCGGATCATGGCTGCGACGGTGTCGTCTGGCGACGCGCGCATTCGCGGTGCACGATTTCCGGCAGGCTTTGCGGTCCCGGCGCGGTTGGCGCTCGGCTTGAGAGGACCGCGCAAGCCTGTTCTTGGAACTGAATGTGCGGGCATCGTCGAAGCGGTGGGCGATGGTGTAACGCGGTTTCGCATCGGCGACGAGGTGTTTGCGTTCGCGGGGATCGGGATGGGGTGTCATGCTGAATTCCGCACGATGCGAGAGGATGGCGCGATTGCGCGCAAGCCGTCAGGATTCAGCTTCGAGGAAGCCGCCGCCATCTCGTTCGGCGGGACCACGGCTCTGCACTTCCTGCGCGACGTCGCGCAGGTGCAGCGGGGCGAACGTGTGCTGGTCAACGGTGCGTCGGGCGCGGTCGGTACGGCAGCGGTTCAACTCGCAAAGCATTTCGGCGCTGACGTCATTGGTGTGTGCTCCGCAAGAAATGCGGCGCTCGTTCGCAGCCTCGGCGCTGATAGGGTCATCGACTATCGCGCGGAGGATTTCGCGGCGGGGGCTGAGCGCTACGACATCATCGTCGATACCGTTGGCAACGCGACGTTCGCGCGTTGCCGCGGTTCGCTTGCGAAGGGGGGACGCCTGCTCTTGCTCGCGGGCAGCCTCGGCGACTTACTGAAGGGGCCGTTGCAGTCCTTGACCAGTGGCTTCAAGGTGGTGGGAGGGCCTGCGCCGGAGCGTCCGCAGGATATCGCGACGTTGGCCTCGCTGTGCGAGGCGGGGGCGTTCAAACCAGTCGTCGGAGAGGTAATGCCGTTTGCACGAATTGCCGACGCTCACGCCCTGGTCGATAGCGGGCGTAAGGTCGGCAGTGTCGTGTTGAAGCTTTAATGGCGGTGTCCGTTACAGCTTGAACGGTACGACCGTCTGCTGCTGTTCGCCCAAGCCCTCGATGCCGAGCTTCATGACGTCGCCGGCCTTGAGGAAAACGTTCGGCTTCATGCCGAGACCGACGCCGGGAGGCGTGCCTGTCGTGACGACGTCGCCGGGTTCGAGCACCATGAACTGGCTGACGTAGTGCACGAGATGGGCGATCGAGAAGATCATCGTCTTGGTCGAGCCGGTCTGCATGCGCTTGCCGTTGACGTCGAGGAACATCGACAGGTTCTGGACGTCCTTGATCTCATCGGTCGTGACGAGCCACGGTCCAAGCGGGCCCGAGGTTTCAAAGCACTTGCCCTTCATCCACTGGCCGCCGCGTTCGGTCTGAAAGTGGCGCTCGGACACGTCATTGCAGACGGCGTAGCCGGCGACGTAGTTAAGCGCGTCCTTTTCTTCGACGTAGCGAGCGCGTTGACCCATCACGAACGCAATCTCGACTTCCCAATCGAGTTTCAGCGAGCCCTTCGGGATCATGACGTTGTCGTTCGGGCCGACGATGCAATTCGACAGCTTGTTGAAAATGATCGGTTCGGCGGGGATCGGCGCGCCGGTTTCGGCGGCGTGGTCGGCGTAGTTGAGGCCGATGGCGATGAAGTTGCGCACGCTATTGGCGTTGATCGGCGAGCCGATGCGCGCGCCTTTCGGTGCCTCGGGCAGCGACTTCGGGTCGAGCTTGCGCAGCTTGTCGAGGTTCGACGGCGACAGTGCCGCGCCGGTGATATCGTTGACGTGACCGGAGAGATCGCGAATGACGCCAGTGGCGTCGACCAAACCGGGTTTCTCGGCACCGGCAGCGCCGAATCTGACAAGCTTCATGGGAGCGTCCTCGTCGATCGTTGGATGTCGTTGGTTGTTCTGCCCGCACGTGGCGTGCGGGCGCGAGGTGCCGCGAGGCCCCCGGACCAGGGAGGCTTAAGCCCTGCCGATCATGCTGTGAAGCGGGGACGGCGCCGAACGGGTGCGCGATAGGGGCAATGCAGCCGTGACGAGGCGCCGGCCGTCGGCCAGCGCGGTCCACAGAGCCGCATGGCGTTTCACGGGCGTGGAGCTCAGGGCGTTGGGGGCCAGGGACGACGTCAGAGAGCCGATAAAATAAAGGCCATTGCGCCCAGCATTGGCGCGGCGGCGCACGCAAGCGCCATCAGCATTACAGACTTGATAAGCATGGCGAACCCCGCACATCCTGCCATCAGCGCCAATGCCACTCTGCGCCTCGACAAGAACTCCAACCGACTTTCCACAACCCTCGTTGTGGTTTGTTTGACTGCCAAAGCCGTCTTGCCGTGTCCCGCATGACACCGCCTTCTGGCTTTCTCCGATCGCTATCATGCCGCCGCACAACGGTTCCCGGTGAGACCAGTTGCCGTTGAGGCATTCTAGCAACGACACAGATGCTAACATGCCGCAGCCGAATCGGTAGTCTACGGACGAGTTTCCCACAAGATATTTTTGCAGAAAAACACTCCTGACTTGACTTTTCGCAGGTGCGAAAGGTCGTCGAGTGGTTGTTCAGCGGTCAACGGTCTTTCGGCACCCGGAAGGGCCCGGAGAGGGTCCGGAGCGGGTTTCGCGAAAGACGCATGGTGCCGGATGGACGACGGGCGTCCCGGCAGACATTGCTCTCGACGTCCGTCGTTGCTGGGACTAGCCGAACAGGCGGAGCTGGCGCTCGTCCTGACCCTTGGTTTCGCGGGCCAGCTGTTCGATGCGGTCGAAAGGAACCTGTTCGGCCGTGATCAGCGAGCGATGCGCCTTCATCGAGCGAACGAGGCCTTCCTGGACCAGGTGGAATTCACCGACTGTCTGACCTGGTAGGACCGACGCCGGATCGAGACCGCTATCGGACTGGAACGCCGCCTTGAGCTTCTTGAGGGCGGTGTCTTCCCGTACGCGGCCGATGAACCAACTGGTGATCTGGTCTCGGCTCTTATAGTCGAGATCGCCGGGCGATTGAGTGGCAAGCATTATGCCGAGACCGGCGGATCGCGCGCGCTTCAGGAGGCTCTGCAGCGGCTCGGCCGTCGCGGGCTTCGAGTTCGCCGGAATATACAAGTCGGCCTCGTCCAGCATCAGAAGCGCTTGCAGTTCGTCGCTTGGATTGCGCTGGCAGAAGCGCAACGCTTCGGAGAGGAACTGCGAGACCCAGAAGAGGATGTTCTCGTTGTCGCCAAGGAAGCCGGTGTAGACGATCGACAGACGCGTGCGGCCATCGGGGCGCGAATGGCGACCCTTGCCGAGCATCGCTTCCATCGACAGCACTTCGCCGCCTGCCTCGAACAGCGAGGCGTTACGCAGGCGCAGCGAGTCGAGTTGGGCTACGAGGTCGCGGCGCAACTTGCCCGATGGGTCCATACGCTGTGTGGCGTCCATCAGCTCTGGGTCATCTTCCTCGAGCATATGGATCAGATCCGACAACATCACCTGCGTCGAGAAGCGTTGGCCGAGCAATTTCAGCGCGACCGACAACGTGCCTGATTGCTTCTGGTGAGTTGCCGAGTTCTTCAGGTGCAACATTTCGCCGAGAGCGGCCGCAGACAGGTTCGCAAGGAGCTGCTGTTCGTAATCGGGAAGCTCTTTGATGCCCGTCGGCAGCAGCGTGATGGAGATCGGGCGGCCTGACGACCGGCCCGGCGTGTAGACCGCGACATCGATCGAGTCGGCCAGCTTTTCGCGTTCGCCGCGCCGCTCGGAGACGTCGCCTTCAATCGCACGCCAGACTTCGGGGTTCGCGTAGGAGCACAGATCGCCCTTACGATCGATGAGGATCGTCGGGATGCCTTTCGACAGCACCTGCTCGATGAGATTGAGCGCCAGGGTCGTCTTACCTGAGCCGGAGCCGCCGAGAACCGCCGCATGCCGCTTGAGCACGTCCTTGGCGAGCGTCACCGGCTTGCTGGTGTTGAGCACCCGTCCCGCGAGGATCGAGTTGTGGCGATTGCCGTTCTCGTCGAGGATCACTTCGAGGGGCAGATCTTCGGGTTTATCGACCCGGGCACCTTCAGGCGAGGCAACCGAGAACATCGTCGCGTTCGGGTCGATCCCGGCAAGCGGCTCGTCGATCTGGGGCACCTGGGGCGGGGCATCCAGCGGCGCTGTCGCACCGATTGTCCCGAGACTTCCGACGCCTTGCAGGGCAACGCCGGCTGCCTGCATGACGGTCGACAAGGCCACCTTGGTCGCGCCTTCGATCTTCTGGATGTTGCGCTGGAACAAGTCGAGACGCAGCAACTGAATGAGGGATGCCAGGCCGGAGAGCAGCTTGGCCTGTTCGAACCAGTGCGTGAACCCCGTCGTATTGCGATGCTGCGCGTGGAAATCACGCACGATCATCATGCGCTCCCACTCGGCGACGGGCACCAGCAGGGAACGGCCGCCGCTTTCGCGGAACTTGCGGTAGGAAAGCGACGTCTGGCTCTTCGAGTTCGGCGGGAAGTCGCTGGCGCGGACCATGAAGCAGCTTTTGGTGCCCATCGATTGCAGGACACTGTCGAGCTGGCGCTTAAAGGCGCCGCCTTGGGTCGGACGGTTGCACAGGAAGATGCGGCTTTCGCTGGTGAAGCCGCTCTTGTGCTTCAGCGTCAGGTCGATGGCCGGGAGGTCGTCGTAGAGGTGGTGCTTTTCCACCGTGACCTCGATGTGGCCGGACCATTCGTCCTTGGCGAGACCGAGCGCGGCTGCGAGCAGGTTGGTCAGCTGATCCTGATCGTCCAAAGTGACATCGGCTTCCGATGCCGCATTGTGGCGCTCCCAGAGATCGCGGAAGTCGAGCGTGTTCGACGGTGCCGCGCTTTGATCGCCATCGGTTGCGGACGGGGCGGGCGCGAGGTTGCCGCCGAACATGCCGCCACCGAGTGCTGCGACGAGCGCGCTCATGAAGCCGCCGCTGTCGGCGGCAGGTTCGCCTGGGGCCGCGCTCTCGATGACTGCCTGGCCGCGTTCCCGGCAGCGTGTCTGGGCGAGTTCGAGGAGACGGCGTGTCGATAGGCCCGAAAACTCCTCAAAGAACGAGGGGCCGAAGTATTGGATCGGGTCGGTGACGCCGTAGTCGAGGCCACAGGCCGCGCCGTACTCGAGCCGCTTCTGGATGATGAGGCGTGCTTCCTCGGCGGTGCGCGTATGGATCAGCGGTACCGGCCCCGACTTCTCGATGCGGTCGATGTAAGACTGGGCCAGGACTTCGCGCGCCTTGTCGTAGAAGTCGCCGAGCACAGAAATGATGATGATCGAGGTCGGCAGGCGATTGGCGATCTGGATGAGATCGCGCACGGCCTTTTGGAAGCGATCCTGATAGTCGTCGAAGAACCGCAAGTCCTCAACCTGGTCGATAGCGAACACCAGTGCGGCCTGGTCGACGGTCCACATCAGCTTGCCGAGGCTCTCGATGATCTCGAAGGCGCGGCCTTCGCCGGCGTTGGGGTCGAGGGCGGAGACGGCTTGGTGCGAGAGGCCGGTGAGCGGGCGGCCGTAGAGATACTGGCGGATGCGCTGGTCGATCTTCGGGTCGCCGCGCTGAAGATAGAGCAGCGCGCGTACGATGTTGATGTCGACTTCCTGCTCGATCAGTTTCGGCGAAGAGACGATCTGGTCGGCTAGTTGCAGGACGAGCGCAGTGACGTCAGCTTCGTCGAGTTCGGCTTCGCGCAGGTTCGTCAACGCGTCAGGCGCGAGAACTTCGCTGTCGTTCACGAGACGCGTGGTGAGGCGTGCGAGGGCGCTTTCGCCGCCGAGATCGGGGTCGTATGGCTTTTCGAGCGCATTTATGAGGCGGCGCAGAAAGTAGTCGGCATAGCTCGCCACATCAGGCGTCATCTGCGCATAGCCGAAATAGGCCGTGCCGGCACGATGAGCGGCGGTGCGCAGCGCCCGGATGAGATGGGTTTTTCCAGCGCCGGATTGGCCATGGAACAGCATGATGCGCGCTTGTTGAGGCGTATTGCCGCGAGGGCTCGTCACCTGGTCGAGCAGCGTGTGGAAGCGCTGGCGCGCTTTGGCATGCACCAGCTCCACGTCGACCGGGTCGGCGCGCCAAATGTCGTCCTCCCAGGTGATCGAGTGCTCGAACGCCTGCGACATCCGCTCGGAGCTGGAAGGCGCTGCTGGGTGCAACTGCAGCTGCATCGTGTGCTTATCCTAGGGACAAAACGAACCCGACTGACGCAACACGACAGAGACAACGACACTACCGAGACAACGACTGGCGCCGCAAACGAGCGACGCAAACCGACGCACTAGTATCACGATTTGCCTGATTTGGAATCAGGCCCTTCACGTCGCGGCCCTGTTAAGAGTTGACTCTTCAACAGGTTGCGTTGCGCGAGGTTCAATCGTCGACGCGAACGAAGTGGAAGACGGCATTCCGGTAGGCAACCGCACTATCTTGGACGTCGCGAATGTTGCGCTCGTCCTTGAGATCGGCATTCGAGAGTACGATCTGGCCGGCGCGATGGGCCTCGGTCAGCATGCATTTGAACTCGATTTCGGAAAGCTGCCAATGCGGCTGCGCTTCCTGGACGGAGCGCCAGACGCGAGAGATGAAGGCTTTGCGGTTTCCGGCCCAGCCTTCGGCGACGGCGCTGGCGGCGAGGCGGACCGCCTCGACGAAGCCGTCGAAGTCCGGGCGGACCGGCGGCGATAGTGCGCGTGCGAGCATGGCTTCGAGGGTCAGTGTGTCGGGTTCCGGTGGGGCGGCGGCAGCAATCGTTGGGGCCTCTGCAAGCGCCGGCACGACGAGTGGCAATTCGCCTTGCAGCTTGGATTTTATGTAGGGTGCTGATCGCGCCGATTTGCGACGGCGCGACTGTTTGCGCGGTTCCGGAGTGATATCGCCTTTGGTGACATACCGGCGCAGCACAGCCAGCTGTAGCGCAGCAAGGTCGCTCTTATTGGTGCCCATCGCGTCGGCGGCGAGGGCCGCAATCAATCGGCCGTCGGTCCGGAAATCCTGCGGATTGGAGGCCAGCTGTCCCGCGAGCTTGCGGCCGGCTTTCGGCGAGAGGCCAGATTTACTGGGTGCCTCGGGTTTCATCTTGTCGCCGAACGCGCGGGCAAGGGCGACTTGGGTGAGCGCCGTCCGCAACCGAATGGGGGTCGGCACGCCCTTGATCTTCAGATTGAAGGCCTTGATGACGACGCGAGCCCTGAGACCGTCGGGTTTGGCCAGAGCTTTGAGCCGGGCGGGGGTATCGTTCTCGATGCCGAGTGCCTTGGCGATCAGGCGGATGTCGCGGGCTTCACTCCAAGTCTTCGGGAGGTTGCCGCGTCCGCCCATGATGATGGTCGCGCGTTTGACGCCAGCTTCGGTGACTACGACGCTGGATGCTTTGATCTCGGCAAGACCTGCGTCGGCGAGGGCTGCAAGGTCGCGTTCGATCTCGATGCTCCAAACGTCCGGCGATACGAGATGCGCGCCGATCGGCGCGAGTTCGCGCGCAACCGCGTCGCGGCTCAGCGGGCGGCCTGCGAAGGCAATCCGCATCAACACGATATCTCTTACGCGGCCCCGGTCGAGCTGCGCGTCGGTTTGAGGAGCCGCACGTGGCAGCTCCAGAGTCCCGGCGTCCATCATTTTGTCCCCGTATCCCAGGTCGGAGAGCCGCACGCGAGAATCATTCCGGCATCGCGTCGATCCTGCGAGAGGACGGCGCGCGCGCCAAGGGTTCCCCACAGGTCATCCCCAGGTGCTTCACTTTGGGGATGCGGAAGCGGTCGCGAACCGCGCCCTGGGAGCGAATCATATAGAACTTGAAGTAGATGAGCTGCTGGATGCCGGCGGCTGCGGGAGACGTGCGCATGCAGTCGCTGTCGCGATGGATAACCTTCGCTGCCTTGGCCCTCGTGGCCGGTGGTCTTGCGGGCTGTACGCACGAGGGCTTCGGCTCCAACGCGTTGCACTACGCGACATTCTCAGTTCCCGAACCGAAGGGAGCGACGGTTCACGTCTGCCATGCCTATGGCTGCCGTGAGCGCACCAAGTTCACATTCACTCCCGAGCTTCTTCAGGAAGTCGGCGTTCTCATGGGTAAGACGCGCGGCGCGTTACCCGACGATGCCGAACAAGAGCGCCGCGCCGTCGCCTATGCGATCGCATGGATGGAAACGAAAGTCGGCGACAAGATCGGGACCAAGGATGATCGGCCGGGCATGGACTTCGCCGCGTCGGGCGATCCGACGCAGCAAGATTGCGTCGATGAAGCGACGAATACGACGAGCTATCTGACGGTGCTCGCCAATGCTGGTTTGATCCGGCACCATACAGTCGGCACGCCGTTCGCCAAGGAGAACTACCTGCGCGGGGTCGCTGGCTGGACACACTGGACGGCGGTTCTGGTTGAGAAGAACCCGTCGCAGGTTGCGAAATTGCCCGAGGCGCTGACCGTTTCGGCGAGCAAGAAGGCAGCGAAGGGCAAAGGCGAAGCCAAGGTGCCGGCCGTTGCGGGTTACGTCGCGCAGCCGGGTCAGCGGTGGGCCGTCGATAGCTGGATCTACGCGAACGGCGAGAATCCGGCGATCGTCAAGGCGGAGGAATGGTACATCGCGAGCCTTGACGAGCTGCCGAAGCCAAAACAGTAGGGCTTAGGGCGGTTGGCTCTGATCTGAATCATCGCTCGTAGCCAGCGGTGATGCTAGCAGTTGCGGTCAGAGAGCGTGGAGCCCTGCGCATGGAGCCCAGCAATGAGTGAGCCCGAGCCAAAATCGTGGCACGACAATCTGCCGTTTCCGAAGCGGTGGCTCTACTACATCGCCGTCAAGATCATCGTGCTCGCCGTGGTTCTGTTCGCGGCTTTGAAGTGGCAGGGCTTGATTTGAAGTGATCTGACGCATGCGGTGTGCCGGTGACCGGCACACCACACGCGCTGGCGCAAGGTCAATCCCTGAGATCAGCCGGCACCACGCCGCCGTTTTCCGCCAGCTTCGTCATCACCTGCTTGTGCAGCCAGACGTTCATCTTGGCGCTGTCCTGCATATCGCCGGAGTAGCCGAGTTCCTTCGCCAGGGATTTGCGGGCGGTCAGGCTCGAGTCGATCTTCAAGAGCTTCATCAGGTCGACGATCGATTTGCGCCAGTCGAGGTCTTCGTCGCTGTCCAAGTTGTCCAGGATGTCGGCAACGTCGACGTTGGTCGCCTTCGCGGCTCCGGCCGCCGCAGCAGCGGCTGCTGGTGCCTTTTGCGCGCCCGGCTGAAGTTCGGACGGGGCTGCCGTCGGGAGGGTGATGTTGGCCTTTGGCAGCTCGATATTGACGGCGGGCGCGTTGGTGGCGGCTGGCGCTGCGTTCGCCGGACCACCAAAAATGGCGTCGCGAATGGCTCCGAAAATGCTCATAGGAAGCTCCGTTCTATGGTTCGAGAGCAAAACAGCTCTCCGTTTGGGCGAACGTGCAGCATGCGCCCAATTTGCTGGCGCCGGAAGCGCCAACCTGTGATTTGATGAATGGTGAGGCCCGCGCCCTTCTTCAAGCGCGCCGCGGCGTATCAGATGTTCGAAGATGCGGCGTAGTCGGCCTCTGATACCGGTTCGAGCCACACGACATAGTCGCCTTTTTCGTCGGTCTCGGTGAGAGCGAGGTGGACGAAATGGTGGCCCGGCGCGGCGCCGTGCCAGTGCTTCACACCCGGTGGGATGATGGCGGTATCGCCAGGCAATAAGACTTGAGCGGGCTTGCCGAGCTCCTGGAGACGGCCGACGCCGGTCAGGACATGCAGCGTCTGGGTCGCGGGGTGTGTGTGCCAGTTCGTGCGGCCGCCGGGGGTGAACGTGACGCGATTGATGCGGAGGTGCGAGGGGGGCGTCGGCGCGCCGACCAGCTCTTCCTGATAAACGGCGCCGACGAAGGCACTAGCGGGGGCCTGCTTTGCAGTGATGGTGCTGGCCTTGATGATCTTCATTTGCTTGTCTTCTCCCAGTCGCAACAGAAACGTGGGTCAACTGTTGCGCGTGCCGTCGCCGGCGGCAAGAGGTGACCGCTTAGAAGGCCAGGGGATACCAGATGCCGTCAGATGCCGTCCAGAAACGCATTTCTGCAGCCGTTGATGGGCTATGGGAGCAGGAAGTCGCTTGGCTGACGCGTCTCGTGCAGTTTCCGAGTACGCGCGGCGAGGAGGCGCCTTGCCAGGATTGGATCGCGCGCGAGTTCCGCAATCGCGGTTGGGCGGTCGACCGGTATACACTT
>JAPXTA010000081.1:0-23829 GCA_033812735.1 Hyphomicrobiaceae bacterium
CCATGCAGATTGGCTTGGTCCGACAGCACCACGCTCTTGTCCCTCTCTATGTGAAAAAGGTCGCTGAACGCCCGCTCATCAAAAAATGAGGTGAGTTCTCAATTTGCAGTTCAGTTGCAATCTGGCACATCCAATTTGGTCATACCATTCAAGCGTGCTCTTGGCGGCGGTGTCAAGGCGAATGTTGTCGCGGTGGCGTAGCTCCGGGTGCTTATCAATTCCGAGAAATCATTGACTGACCTAATTGGATATGCCAATTTGGTCCAACCAGATCGCGATGTTTCCCGAAACGCATGCGCACCTGGATGATTTAATTGACGTCGAAATCTCGAAGGAGGACGCGCCGTGGCGAAGGAAAAGAGCGGCTACTATGGTCAGCGAAGGAAATTCTGGTCGTGGGGATATGAAGGTGAAGATAATTCCCAAGAAGAAATCCGTACCATGCGAGATCGCGTGGAGCAGCGGCTTGGAATTAAAGACATCGAAGTTCTGTCAGACCCGACTCTAGATGAGATTGAACTTTATCCGTCGCGCATAAAGATCCCACGAACGCTGGAGGATTTCTGCACCTCGGAAAAATGGGACAGAATTGTTCATACGTATGGTAAGGGTTTCAAGGACATGACCCTTATCTACCGGCGCGATTTTAAGAAGGCTCCGGACGTCGTGGCCTATCCGCGCGACGAAGAAGACATCGCCGCTATCTTCGACTGGTGCGGGGAAAATGGTTATGCATGCATACCGTATGGCGGCGGATCGAGCGTCACCGGCGGCTTCTGGGGTCCCGAGCGCGACGCCTTTCCCGGCGTCGTCGTAATCGACTTGGGCAACCTCAACAAGATTCTCGAAGTCGACCCCGTGTCACGCTGCGCGCGGATCCAGGCCGGCATTCTCGGTCCGGCTCTGGAAGAGCAACTGAAGCCGCATGGCCTCACCCTGCGCCATATTCCGCAATCGTGGGAATTCTCATCGCTGGGCGGTTGGATCGCGACTCGCTCGTCCGGTCACTATGCGACCCATCTCACGCATATTGACGACATGGTAGAAAGCCTGCGCGTGGTCACGCCGGCGGGAACGATCCAGAACCGCCGGCTGCCAGGCTCGGGTGCGGGACCCAATCCGGATCGGCTGTTCATCGGGTCTGAGGGCTCGCTGGGCATCATCACCGATGCATGGATGCGTTTACAGGGGCGTGTGAAATTCCGTGCGAATGCATCGATCTCATTCAAGACGTTCTATCAAGGTGCCAAGGCCGTCCGTCAGATCACCCAAGCAGGACTATTCCCGGCGAACTGTCGTTATCTGGACGAGCAGGACGCCAAATTCTACGGCGCTGGAGACGGCACCGATTCGGTCTTGTTGCTGGGCTTCGAATCCGCCGACCATCCGATGGACGCGTGGCTGGAGCGCAGCCTCGAAATCTGCAAGGACTTCGGTGGCGTCGTGAAGCAACGCGCGGGAACTGCGGACAACGCGCTGGAGACCAGCCGTAGCGGGCCGCAGGGTAGCTGGCGGCACCAGTTCAGGTATCTGCCCCGGCTGATGCATACGCGCGCCGCGATGGGAATCGTCAGCTTCACGTTCGAAACTGCCTACACTTGGGATAAGTTCGAAGAAGTCGATACCGAGATCATGCGACGCATGCGGAAAGCCCAGAAGGAAAATCTTGGCGGCGGCATCGTCTGCCGTAGGTTCTCCTTCCTGTATCCGGACGGCCCGGCCCCTTACTATTCGGTCATGGCTCCTTCGACACATGCCAACAGCCTTGAAGCCTATACGATGCTCCACGACGTGGCGTCAGATGCGCTACTTGAACTCGGCGCCACCATCACGCACCATCATGCTGTCGGCAAATCGTTCCGTCCTTGGTACGACAAGGAAGTCGATCCGTTGTTCCGCCGTGTGCTGGCAGCCGCCAAGACCGAACTGGACCCGAAGTGGATGTTGAATCCTGGGCTTATCGTTGACAAGCCAGCAGGGCTAAAGATCGTCGGATAGGGATTTTCCAGCTATGATTGATCTATACTTCTGGCCAACCCCCAACGGGTATAAAGCAGCTATAATGCTGGCAGAGTTGGACTTGGAGTATCGTGTAATTCCGGTTGATATAACGGCAGGTCAGCAGTTTCATCCGGAATTCCTGAAGATCAATCCAAACAACAAAGTGCCGGCCATCGTGGATCACGATGGCCCGCACAACAAGCCTTATGCTGTTTTTGAATCCGCGGTCGTTCTGATCTATCTTGCAGAAAAGTTCGGTAAATTCCTTTCTCAGGATCCGGAGAAACGCTACGATACGTTAAAGTGGCTTGTCTTTCAGAATACGACGATGGGTCCAATGCTGGGCCAAGCACACCACTTCATGGTGTATGCGACCGAGAAGATCGATTACGCCATCGAACGTTATGATCGGGAAGTTGGCCGAATATACAACATTCTCGAGAAGCGCCTTGGCGAATCTGAATATCTCGCCGGCGAGTATTCTATCGCTGACATCAGCACATTCCCTTGGGTTCGCACGCGAAAGCTGCATCGACGCGAGTTGTCGGAGTACCCGAACATTGATCGATGGTACCAGGCGATCAAAGACCGTCCGGGGGTTCGGGCGGGCATAAACACGTTGTCCGACAGCAAACAATGGGAAGCGAAGCCGGGCACCGAGGCCTGGAAGAATATGTTTGGAAAGAACTGAAGTTCGTAACAATCAAAAGGGAGCGTCGACTCAAATGGCTAACTGGGTAAAGGCCGCTCTTACGAAAGATGGGTCGGATGATAGCATTCAGCAGCTCAATATCGACGGATGTAAAGTTGCGCTCTAGCGGGATGCCTATCCATGGCAGAAGTATCCCCAGGCTGAGTCTATCAACGCATTCGCGCGGGTATCGGTGCGGCAATGAGCCAAGATCCGACCAAAAGCGAGCGTTGAAGCGAAGCGGCTCGCTGGACTTCGCGAAGCGGCTGCGGCGATGAAGCTGAGTTATTGGGCCGATCAGATCGATATTCAGATCGAGGTCGTGCAAGGTCTTACAGCTTTTGCTGAAGGCGAGCGCGATGAGGGTATTACATGCTGGGCCACGCGGCGGATCGCGAAGATGCGAGTGCTAAAAGTGTCGTCACGCCAGGACCAATTGTTCCGGCGCGAGAGATATTGGCGATGATACTTGAGCGTGACGGTAAACCGGCTGACGCTCTCGCTGAATTCGAAAAAGTGCTTCAGCACCAACCTAATCGATACCGCGCGATCGCGGGAGCGGCAGAATGTGCCAAGCGAGCAAGCAATGAGCAGAAAGCAGTCTTCTACTCGAAGCAACTGCTCGAGCTGGCCAAGCATGCGGATAGCCCACGACCTGAGATCGCTGAGGCAAAGCGCACGCTCGGGATGTAAGGCAATAGTTTCTGGTGCCGGTTTCTGGATGCCTTGGAAAAGCAAACCGAGGAGAATATCAGACGCGAACTGACAGGTTTCGAGCCCACGTCTTGGCTGATGTATCCAAAGGTGTTCAGCGACTATGCTTCGGCTCAGACGGAATATGGTCCGGTCAGGCCTGCTAACGCCAGTCTATTTCTATGGTATGAAGTCGAGGACGAGATCCTCGTCGATATCGAACGCAGCAAGATGCTTGTCATTCGCTGTCTGTCCATCGGTGACGTCGATGAGAAGGGCATGGCGCCAATGCCGGCGTCGTGTCCACGGTGGCGGTTGCGACTGGACGATCGGTCAATTCCGGAGATGTGCTGCTATCGATCTAGGTCGTGAAAATGGAGACGGTACTATACGCCGATTGCGATGGACCGTCGCCGAAGTGCTGGTGCGCGCCAGCGATCAGATCGACGCAAAGGGTCTGTTGATTGTTTACGGCTGATTTGGGCAGTTAAGTAGATGAGAGGTGTGCCCGCAAAAGTATGACTCAAATCGGAGAGATGATAGCTCGCAGACAGGATGAAGGTTGTAGGACGGAAGAACATAGGTAACACATATCTGCGGAATTGCCGAGTTATGCACGACATAGGGACGGCAGAAAGGCAGGACAGGATTGGATCTGCGTCACCTTCGCTACATTATCGCAAGCGCTCGGAATGGCAGCTTCAGCGCCGCCGCACAAGAACTCAATGTAAGGCAGCCGATCGTCAGCAAGCGCGTGAAAGAAGTGGAAGACGAGTTTGGCGTCTGTCTTTTCGACCGTTCAAAGTCAGGGGCCAGCCTCACGGCCGCTGGCGAAGCATTCGTCGTCATCGCGCAGCGCATCATTGAGGATACGGAGCGACTGGGTGAGCAGACGAAAGCGAGCGGTGCTGGACGCGTCGGCCGCATCGTCGTCGGTTTTTATATGTCATTGTCAACCGGCTCACTACGAGCAGCGTTGCACAATTTCAGAAAATGCTATCGCGAGATCGATATCGAACCATTCGAGGCGCCGTACACCGAGCTTGCAGCCGGCCTTCATGCTGGCAGGATTGACGTTGCCATTCTGTTAGGAGACCCTGGTAGATGCGACATTTTTAACTCCCTTGCGATGCGATCTGAGCTTCTTGTCGTCGCGTTGCCGAAAGACCACCCTCTCGCGGATCGGCCATTTGTCTACTGGCCGGAACTGAAAGGTGAGCGGTTCCTGGTCAGTCACCACGACCCGGGACCGGATATTCGCATTATTCTCGAACGCTATTTGGCTGCTCCGTCAGATCACCCCGAGATTCTGATGAGGTCTTTGAGTCGCGAGAGTATACTAAGCGAGGTCGGCAGCGGGGAGGGTATTAGCCTGCAATGCGAGACGGCCGCCGGACTGACCGATCTCGGCATTGTTTTCAAACCGGTGCATGATGGCAACGGCTTGACCCGTCTGGGCTACATGGCGTGTTGGAAACCGACCAACACCAATCCGGTTGTGAAGACGTTTATCGATTTCATTGACTCAAGCACTGATTCGTTCGAGTCGCATTAGCCGACATTCTTCGACCGGATTTACCGCCGAACATTTCAAGTATTTTTTCGACGGCCTACGATGAGCTACGGCAAACTACGACGTTTCAGATAAATCCTGTTGCCCATCTGTAAGTTCTGCATTTCTTGATTGTCCCCATCGTCATCCGATCGTGAGTGCGGATGGCCGAAATGGGGGCACGATGTCCGGTCATCATCACAACAGCCAAAAACTGGCGCGTGGCGCACGCATGCTGCGCACCGCGCTCGGGCCGGCTATCGCCCAATACCTCGAGGACCCCGCTGTTGTCGAGGTGATGTTGAACCCCGATGGCCGGCTCTGGGTCGACCGGCTACGCGAAGGTCTTGTCGCAACCGACGATGTGCTGATCCCGTCCGATGGCGAGCGTATCGTGCGCCTGGTCGCACATCATGTTGGCGCGGAGGTGCATCCCGGCAGCCCGCGGGTTTCGGCCGAACTCCCCGAGACCGGAGAACGCTTCGAGGGCCTGTTGCCCCCGGTAGTGATGGCGCCCACTTTCGCGATCCGCAAGCCGGCGGTCGCCGTGTTCACGCTCGCCGATTACGTCGCCGCCGGCATCATGACGGCTGCGCAGGCGGACGTGCTGCGGCTCGCGGTCGAGCGGCGCAAGAACGTGCTAATCGCCGGCGGCACCTCCACCGGCAAGACGACGTTGACGAATGCGTTACTGGCGGAAGTGGCGAAAACGTCAGATCGCGTGGTGCTGATCGAGGACACCCGCGAACTACAATGCGCCGCGCCGAACCTTGTCGCACTTCGGACGAAAGATGGCGTCGCCTCGCTCTCGGATCTGGTGAAGTCGTCGCTGCGTCTGCGCCCCGACCGCATTCCGGTCGGCGAAGTGCGCGGCAGCGAAGCGCTCGATTTGCTCAAAGCCTGGGGCACCGGACATCCCGGCGGGGTCGGCACCATCCATGCCAATACCGCGATCGGCGCACTGCGCCGGCTCGAGCAGCTCGTGCAGGAGGCCGTCGTCACGGTCCCACGCGCCTTGATAGCAGAGACCATCGATATTGTCGCCGTTCTGTCTGGCCGCGGCGCCGAACGGCGCCTGGCCGAGATCGCCCATGTCGACGGACTCGATCCAGCAACCGGCGACTACCGCACCCTCAACGCGCTGCTCCCCACCCCAAACCCCTCGAAAGGAGACCCTGAATGACCCGGCTTGCCTTGTCTCGTGTGCGCCACCACCTGACCGAGGCGACGGCGCTCGCCACGATCACGCTGCTGACGGCGGCGCCCGCCCATGCCTCCGGTTCGTCGATGCCGTGGGAAGAACCGCTTCAAAAGATTCTCGAATCCATCGAGGGGCCGGTCGCCAAGATCGTGGCGGTTATCATCATCATCACCACGGGCCTCACGCTCGCCTTCGGCGACACCGCAGGCGGCTTCCGGCGGCTGGTGCAGATTGTCTTCGGTTTGAGCATCGCTTTCGCGGCCTCTTCCTTCTTTCTCAGCTTCTTCAGCTTTGGCGGCGGGGCGCTGGTCTGATGGAGGAAGACGTCCGCGGCTTCTTCGCGCCGGTGCATCGCGCGCTCACCGAACCGATCCTGCTCGGCGGCGCGCCGCGCACGGTCGCCATCGCCAACGGAACGCTTGCCGGCGCCGTCGGGCTCGGCCTGCGCCTGTGGCTCGCCGGCCTCGTCATCTGGGCGATCGGGCATTTCGCGGCCGTCTGGGCCGCGAAGCGCGACGCGCAGTTCGTCGACGTCGGCCGCCGACACCTGCGCTATCCCGCGCACATGGACGTGTGAGGCGCGCCGATGCTGAACCTCGCCGAATACCGGAAGAAGAACGCACAGCTCGCGGATTTCCTGCCCTGGGCCGCGTTGGTCGCGCCGGGCGTTGTCCTCAACAAGGACGGATCGTTTCAACGGACGGCGCGGTTTCGCGGTCCCGATCTCGACAGCGCCACGCCGGCCGAACTGGTCGGCACGACCGCGCGCCTGAACAATGCGCTGCGCCGTCTCGGCTCCGGCTGGGCGATCTTCGTCGAAGCACAGCGTCATCCCGCCACCGACTACCCGGAAAGCCTGTTTCCGGAATCTGCCTCGGCCCTTCTCGACATCGAACGCCGCGAGCAGTTCGAGGACTCCGGCGTCCTGTTCGAGTCGAGCTACTTCCTCACCTTCGTCTGGCTGCCGCCCGCCGAGGAAGCCTCGCGCATGGAAGCCTGGCTCTACGAGGGCCGTGAGCGCAGTGGGGTCGATCCCTGGGAACTGCTGAAGAGTTTCGTCGATCGTACCGACCGCGTGCTCAATCTCGTCGAAGGCTTCGTGCCGGAAGCCGACTGGCTCGATGACTCGGAAACGCTGACCTACCTGCATTCGACCATTTCGACCAAACGCCATCGCGTGCGCGTGCCGGAAACGCCAATGCACCTCGACGCGTTGCTGGCCGATCAGCCGCTCGCCGGCGGGCTGGAACCGCGGCTTGGCGACTTCCATGTCCGCACGCTCACCGTCGTCGGATTCCCGACCTCGACATTCCCCGGAATCCTCGACGACCTCAACCGCCTGGCCTTCGTCTATCGGTGGTCGACGCGCGCCATCATGCTCGACAAGACCGACGCAACGCGCCTCGTCACGAAAATCCGCCGGCAGTGGTTTGCAAAGCGCAAATCAGTCGCGGCGATCCTGAAGGAGGTGATGACGAACGAGCAGTCGGTGTTACTGGACACCGACGCCGCGAACAAGGCCGCCGATGCCGACGCGGCCCTGCAAGACCTCGGCTCCGATCAGGTCGGCCAGGTCTATGTGACCGCGACCGTCACGGTGTGGAACGCCGACCGCACCATCGCCGACGAACGGCTGCGGCTGGTCGAGAAGGTCATCCAGTCGCGCGACTTCACCTGCATCGTGGAAGGCGTCAATGCCATCGAAGCCTGGCTCGGCTCGATCCCCGGCCAGACCTACGCGAACGTCCGCCAGCCGCCGATCTCGACGCTCAACCTCGCGCACATGATGCCACTGTCGGCAGTCTGGGCCGGGCCGGCGCGGGACGAACACCTCGGCATGCCGCCATTGTTCTACGCCAGGACCGAAGGCGCGACGCCGTTCCGTTTCGCGCTCCATGTCGGCGATGTCGGCCACACCATGATCGTCGGGCCGACCGGGGCGGGCAAGTCCGTGCTGCTCGCTGTGATGGCGCTCCAGTTCCGCCGCTATCGCAATTCGCAAGTCTTCGTCTTCGATTTCGGCGGCAGCATCCGAGCCGCGACCTTGTCGATGGGCGGCGATTGGCAGGACCTCGGCGGCACGCTTACCGACGAGGCGGAATCCACGTCCGTCGCGCTCCAGCCGCTGGCTCTCATCCATCATGTTCTCGAACGGGCCTGGGCCGCCGACTGGCTGGTCGACATTCTCCTGCGCGAGGGCGTTACGATCACCCCGGATGTTAAGGAATATATCTGGGCGGCGCTGACGTCGCTGGCCTCGGCGCCGGTCGAGGAGCGCACCATCACCGGCCTGACGGTGCTGTTGCAGTCCTCAGTGCTGAAACAGGCGCTGCGTCCCTACTGCATCGGCGGCGCGCATGGTCGGCTGCTTGACGCCGAGCACGAATATCTCGGCACGGCGAACGTCCAGGCCTTCGAGACCGAAGGGCTTGTCGGCACCAGGGCGGCGCCGGCCGTTCTCTCTTACCTGTTCCACCGCATCGAGGCCCGCTTCGACGGTCGACCGAGCCTGCTCGTCATCGACGAGGGCTGGCGGGCGCTCGACGACGGTGGCTTCGCCGACAAGATCAAGGAATGGCTCAAGACGCTGCGGAAGAAGAACGTCAGCGTGGTCTTTTCCTCGCAGTCGCTGGCCGACATCGAGGCGTCGCCGATCGCGCCCGTCCTGGTCGAGAGCTGCCCGACGCGCATCTTCCTCGCCAACGAGCGCGCCATCGAGCCGCAGATCACCGCCGTCTATGAGCGGTTTGGGCTTAATTCCCGTCAGATCGAGATCATCGCGCGGGCGACCCCGAAGCGCGATTACTACTGCCAGTCGCGACGCGGCAACCGCTTGTTTGAGCTGGGGCTTGGCTCCGTCGCGCTGGCGCTGTGCGCATCGTCGGACAAGGCCGCGCACGCGCTGATCGACGAGCTGCTGCGCGATGGCGCGCGGCCGTACTTCCTCGAAGCCTGGCTCTACGCCAACGACCTCGCCTGGGCCGCCGACCTCGTTCCCAATCTCACGAATGTCATCGATGCGTCCGTTGCAACGCATCAGCCGTCGCGCATCACGCCGTCAGAACAGGAGACGCCATCATGATTCTGTCCGTATTCCGCTTGCGTTATCGCCACCCGATTGCGGCGGGTGCGCTCGTGCTTGCCGTGACGTTTGCACCCGGCAGCACCGATGCATTTGACATCGTCTACGACCCGTCGAACTACGCGCAGAACGTCCTGACCGCCGCACGCGCGCTTCAGCAGATCAACAACCAGATCACCTCGCTCGCCAATCAGACGCAGATGCTGATCAACCAGGCGAAGCACCTCGCCAGCCTGCCAACGTCTGTCCTCTCCCAGATCGACGGCAACTTCGCCGAGATGAAGCGGCTGATGGGTGAGGCCGACAAATTGGCCTACAACGTCGGCAATATCGAGACACAGTTCTCGTCGACCTTCCAGAACTTCGCGGTCGGCAAGACCGACGCGCAGCTCATCACGTCCGCACGCGACCGTTGGCAGCAATCGCTGTCGGCCTACGAGCACTCGCTGAAGGCCGGAGCGGTCGCCGTGCAGAACCTCGACGGCACGCGCGCCCAGACCAGCACGCTGGTCGACTCCAGCCAGTCGGCCGTCGGCGTGCTTCAGGCGACGCAGGCCGGCAACCAACTCATCGGCGTCCAGACCCGGCAACTTGCCGACCTCACCGCGATGCTCGCCGCACAGGGCAGAGCCGACGCCCTTGAGAACTCCCGCAAGGCCGCGGCGCAGGAGCAGTCGCGCGAACAGCTCAGCCGCTTCCTGACCGGAAGCAGCTACAGCCCGACGCCCGTTCGCATGTTCCATGACTGAGGGACGACGATGGATTGGAAAGTTGCAACCCGAGTTGTCGCCGTCCTCGCATTTGCCGTGATCGTGGCGGCTTGCGCCATTGCGTTGCGTCCCGACGCCACCGAGGAAACACCCGCGTCGACCGCTCAGTCACAGAGCGAGGAGCCTGCATCCAGCGAATTGCTCCGCTGCCGCGAGATCGGCGCGGCCGCGCTCGACGACGCCGGTTGCAAGAAGGCGTGGGCGGACAGCCGCCGTCATTTCCTGGAAGGCGATGCTGGGCGCGCGCGGCCATGAACACCGGCGTCATCGACCGCTTTCTGGAGACATTTACCCGCTACATTGATAGCGGCTTCGGCCTGCTCGGCGGCGAGATCGGATTCCTCACCTCCACACTGATCGTCATCGACATCACGCTGGCGGGCCTGTTCTGGGCCTGGGGCGTCGACGAAGACGTGCTTGCCCGTCTCATCAGGAAGACGCTCTATATCGGCTTCTTCGCCTTCATCATCGGTAACTTCAACCGGCTCGCCGGGATCGTCTTCCAGTCCTTCAGCGGCCTCGGCCTGAAGGCGGGCGGATCGTCGCTCACGGCCGACACATTGCTCCAGCCCGGCCGCGTCGCGCTGGTCGGCATCGACGCCGGCATGCCCATCCTCAAGGCCGCCGGCGACCTGATGGGCTACATCTCGTTCTTCGAGAATTTTGTGCAGATCATGGTGCTGATGATCGCCTGGGCGATCGTGCTCATCGCCTTCTTCATTCTCGCGGTCCAGATATTCGTCACGCTGATCGAGTTCAAATTGACCACGCTCGCGGGCTTCGTGCTGATCCCGTTCGCGCTGTTCAACAAGACCGCGTTCCTCGCCGAAAAGGTCCTCGGCAACATTGTCGCCTCCGGCGTCAAGATTCTCGTGCTCGCCGTGATCGTCGGCATCGGCTCCCGCCTGTTCAGCGAATTCACGACCGGCTTCTCCGGTACACCGACCATCACCGACGCGCTGGCGCTTGTGCTCGGCGCGCTGTCGCTGATGGGATTGTCGATCTTCGGTCCCGGCATCGCTACCGGACTTGTTTCCGGCGCGCCGCAACTCGGTGCAGGCGCCGCCGTCGGCACTGGCCTTGCCGTCGCCGGCATCGGTGCGGCCGGCGTCATGGGCGCAAGCGCTGGCCTCTCCGGCGCGGCGAGCGCGGTTGGTGGCGGCGGACGCATGACCGCGGCCGCCGCGCGCGGAGGTGCGTATCTCGCCGGCAGCACATCGAGCGCCTATGGCGCCGGCGCATCCGGCCAGAGCCGCATGGGCGCCGTCGCTGCCGGTCTGGGCGGCGTTACAAGGGCCGGCGCATCCGCAGCTATCCAGCCTGTGCGACAGGCTGCATCGCGCGCCGCCGCATCCCTCAAATCGAGTTACGCAGCCGGCCGCGCCGCCGCCACGGGCGGACCATCCTCACCGGCAACAGCCGCGGGCGCTTCAGCCGCTCAAACCCCTTTAGCATCCGGCGCACCACCGGCCTGGGCCGCGCGCATGAAGCGCAGCCAGACCTTGAGCCACGGCGCGACCGCCGCTGCCCATGCCGTGCGTTCGGGCGATCACGGCGGCGGCTCCATGTCCGTGTCCCTCCATCAGGATGATCATAAATGAATCTCTTCCGCCGTCCCTCCGTGCGCTACGCGCGCACGCCCGAACCCGAAACTCCGTATCTCAAAGCCGCGCAGGTCTGGGACGAGCGCATCGGCTCTGCGCGCGTGCAAGCAAAGAACTGGCGACTCATGGCCTTCGGCTCGCTGGTGCTCGCCGGCGGCTTCGCGGCCGCGCTGGTGTGGCAATCGACGCAGGGCACGGTCGTTCCCTGGGTGGTTCAAGTCGACAAGTTCGGCGAGGCGCAGGCGATCGCGTCCGCCGTCGCGGACTACAAGCCGACCGATCCGCAGATCGCGTGGCATCTCGCGCGCTTCATCGAGCAGGTGCGCAGCATTCCGGCTGACCCCGTCGTCGTGCGACAGAACTGGCTGCGCGCCTACGACTACACGACCGATCGCGGCGCCATCGCATTGAACGATTACGCGCGCGGCAACGATCCCTTCGCGAAGGTCGGCAAGCAGCAGGTCGCGGTCGAAATCTCAAGCGTCATTCGCGCCTCGCCGGAATCATTCCGCATCGCCTGGCTGGAGCGCCGTTACGAGAATGGTCAGCTCTCCGGCACCGAACGCTGGACCGCCATCCTGACCATCGTAATCCAGCAGCCGCGCAGCGCCGACAAGCTGCGCGCCAATCCGCTCGGTGTGTTCGTCAACGCAATCAACTGGTCGAAGGAGATGGGGTGATGGGGGACAACAGAAAAAATGCTGCGCCGGCGCTGATCGCCATGATGCTGGCGACGACAGCGCTTGCCGGCTGCGCCAACAAGTTCATTCCGCCGGACATCGACTACGACGATGCCGCGCCCGCCGTGCTCAGCGCCGATCCGGTCGGGCCGGTGCAGGTCGTCGAGCTGCCGAAGCCACTGCCGTTGCCCGGCCAGTTGAAGCCCGTCGGCGGAAAGAAGCCGAAGCCCGAACCGACCGATCCGAAGAAGCGCGTCGCCCAGGCCAATGAAGCGGCGCGGATGCAGCCGGTGCGTAATGGCTTCATCAACGCCGTGCAGGTTTATCCCTTCGTCGTCGGCGCGCTCTATCAAGTCTACGCCGCGCCCGGACAAGTGACCGACATCGCGCTTCAGCCCGGCGAGCAACTTGTCGGCGCAGGCCCCGTCGCCGCCGGTGACACCGTGCGCTGGATCGTCGGCGATACGCTCAGCGGCTCCGGTCAGGCCGCCCAGGTCCACATCCTCGTCAAGCCGACGCGACCCGACCTTCAGACCAACCTCGTCATCAACACCAACCTGCGCACCTATCACATGGAACTGCGCTCGACCGAGAAGACCTACATGGCCTCGGTGTCGTGGCAGTATCCGCAGGATCAGTTGATCGCGCTGCGTCGGCAGAATGCGCAAGCCGCACTGACGCAGCCGGTCGCGTCTGGCGTCGACATCTCGAAGCTGAACTTCCGTTATGCAATCGAGGGCGATAGCGCGCCGTGGCGGCCGCTGCGCGCCTTCGACGATGGCAACAAGGTCTATATCGAGTTTCCGTCGGGGATCGGGCAGGGCGAGATGCCGCCGCTGTTCGTCATAGGATCCTCCGGCAATTCCGAACTGGTCAACTATCGCGCTCGACAGAATTACTACGTCGTCGATCGTCTCTTTGCTGCCGCCGAACTCAGGCTGGGCGACAAGGACAGCGAGAAGCGCGTGCGGATCGTGCGCACCGACGGCCGGCCGGGACGAAGCGCGAGGTTGTTCTGATGACCGACGCTCCGACTCCGCCTCCCGGCGATATCCGGGCCGAGCTGCGCTTGCGGCCCGAGCAGCCGCGCGTCACGCGCTTGTCGCGCAAAGTGCTCATTACGCTCGGCGGCGTCAGCGCCCTCATCATCATGGCCGCGCTGTTCTGGGCGCTCGATGCCAACCGGCGCATGAACCAATCGCCGACCGAACTCTACAGCACCGAGAACCGCACGCCGGCAGATGGGCTGGCCGGCCTTCCGAAGGACTATACCGGCATCCCCAAGCTCGGCCCGGCCCTGCCGGGCGACCTTGGGCGTCCGATTCTGAGTGCGCAGGATGAAGGCAAACCCGTCGTCGCGCCCGACATCCGAACGCCGCGCGCCGATCCCACCGAACAGCGCCGTCTCGCCGAAATCGAAGCCGCGCGCGTCGCCAAGGTGTTCACCGACAGCCGCGGCGTGCAGGCGCCTGCGACAGCGCCCGCCGTTGGCCGTGTCGATCCGGCCACTGGCCTCACGCTGCCGACCGAAACGCCTCCGCTCGATCCGGGCGCGGCGCAAAACATGCAGGATCGCAAGCTCGCCTTCGTCAACGCGGCCGTCGATCGGCGCACCGTCACGCCCGATCGCGTGCAGGAGAAGGTGTCGCCCTATGTCGTGCAAGCCGGCACCGTCATTCCGGCAGCGCTAATTACCGGCATCAAATCCGACCTGCCCGGAACGATCACCGCGCAGGTGACGGAGCAGGTTTACGACACCCCGACCGGCAAGCAGCTCCTCATCCCGCAAGGCGCGCGGCTGATCGGCCAGTACGACAGCCAGGTCGCATTCGGGCAGTCGCGCGTGCTGCTCGTCTGGAATCGCATCATCATGCCCAACGGCACGTCGATCGTTCTGGAAAGGCAACCGGGCGCCGACGCCGAAGGCTATTCCGGGCTCGAGGACGACGTCGATTATCATTGGGGTCAGCTTTTCAAGGCGGCGATCCTCTCGACCTTGCTCGGCGTCGGCACCGAGCTCGGATCGAGCAACAACGAAAACGAGATCGCGCGGGCGATCCGCCAGAGCAGCCAGGACACGGCGTCCGATGTCGGCCGTCAGCTCATCCGACGCCAGCTCAACATTCAGCCGACGCTCACGATCCGACCGGGCTTCCCCGTCCGTGTGATCGTCAATCGCGACCTAATATTGCAGCCCTATGGGGCCGCGAAGGAGCCGTCATGACCAAGCTCAGGCTCTCGGCTCTCCTTGACGACAAGCCGGTCAAGCTCACGGTCGAGTTGCCGGCTGCCGTTCATCGCGATCTTGTCGCCTACGCCGAGATTCTTGCCCAGACCTCGGGCCAAGCGATGCCTCCCGATCCGGGCAAGCTGATCGCGCCTATGCTCCAGCGCTTCATGGCCACTGATAAGGGCTTCACCAAAGAGAAACGCACGACACGACGCTAAGATAGATGTGGCATTGAAAAACCGCTCGACCCGCTAGGACGGTAAATCCGCGATTCATGAGGACAAAAGAAGAACATCGGCTGAGCAACGTCAATCAGGAACTTGAAATGTCAGAAGCGGCAGAGGCCGATTCTATGTCGGAATCGGAACGGCTCGACATGGCCGTGGTTCAGGCGATTGCGGCGCATGATGGCGACCCGTGACGCACGATCCCTGATAGCCGTCCGTGACCGGCACCCTCCAACCCGGTATTAACGGTTAAGCTGGTATTGACTGTGATCGACAATCGACGTCATCGACAGCACGATGTGGGAACGGTCATGGCCGAGACGCAAATTGAATGGACTGACGCCACCTGGAATCCAGTTGCTGGCTGCTCCATCGTCAGCGCGGGCTGCACGAATTGCTATGCCATGGAAATGGCGAGACGACTTCAGGCGATGAATGTTCCGAAATATAAAGGACTCACGCGACGCAGCGGAAAACGAACCGTTTGGAACGGCGTGGTCCGTGAAGACAAGGCCGCCTTGGACATTCCGCTGCGCTGGAAGAAGCCGCGAAAAATCTTCGTTAACTCGATGTCTGACCTGTTTCATGATCGGGTGACGGACGCCTTCATCCTGAGAGTCTGGGCCGTCATGCGTGCCACGCCCCACCATCACTATCAGATCCTTACCAAGCGTCCGGAGCGGATGGGGGCGCTGGTTCGCTCCAAGATCGGCGAAGTTCTGCCGAACGTATGGCTCGGCACCAGTGTCGAGAGCGCCAACGTCGCGGGTCGCATCGATCATTTGCGCACCATCCCGGCTGCAATCCGTTTCATCTCATTTGAGCCGCTGATCGGTCCGGTAGGGTCAGTCGATCTTCGCGACATCCATTGGGCCATCGTCGGCGGAGAAAGCGGAAGATCGGCTCGCCCGATCCGTGAAGATTGGATCGATGAAATCTTCGATCAGTGTGCGATGCACAACACCGCGTTCTTCTTTAAGCAGTGGGGGACATGGGGGAAAGACAACAAGCGTCGTTCCAAAAAGGCCAATGGGCGCGTATATCGCGATCAGGTCTGGGACGAAATGCCGAAGGCTTCGCTCGCGCTCTGAGAATGACGCCTCTGGATAGCAGGATTCATTCGGAGGCGAATGTCGAAAAAGCCGTATTCATGGGTCGCAGGCGCGGTTCTTGAGGAGCACTCAAGACGCAAGCACAAGGTCATCGCCGAATACGTCGCGCGATATCTGACCGTGCGCTGCCAGCTTCCTCAACAGTCCCGGTTTCGTCTTGCCATTGTCGATGGTTTTGCAGGCGGCGGCCAATACAAGTGCGGCAGTCCCGGGTCTCCGCTGATCTTTATAAACGAGCTTCGTGTCGCGACGGAGCAATTCAACATCAAGCGTCAGGCCGAGGGGATGTCGCCGCTCGACATCGAATGCCTGCTCATCCTGAACGACTTCGACAAAGAGACTGTCGAGCTGCTGAAAACGAATGCCGCTTCGCTCATCGCCGAAATCAAGGAGAACGTGCCGAAGCTTCACCTTCGCGTCGAGTATCGGAATGAGAAGTTCGACGAACTCTATCCCGAGGTGAAGCAACTGCTCGAGCGCGGCAGCTATCACAACGTCCTCTTCAATCTGGATCAATGCGGAACAGGCAGCGTCGAAATCAACACGATCGGCGACATCGTCGCGTCGTTCACGTCGGTTGAAATCTTCTACACATTCGGCATCCAGACGTTGCTGACGTTCCTGCATCAGACGGACCGGGGCGCGCTGGCCAGGCAGCTTGCGCCGTTTGGCGTCAGTCCGGATGATCTATCGCAACTCGATGGTTTGATGACCAAGGACGCTTGGCTTGGCGCAGCGGAACGCATCGTGTTCGAGTCGTTTCGGCGCTGCGCGAACTACGTCAGTCCATTTTCCATCCACAATCCGGACGGATGGCGTTATTGGCTTATCCACTTCGCAAATTCGGTTCGTGCGCGTCAGGAATACAACAATATCCTGCATCAAAACAGCAGCGCCCAGGCACATTTTGGCCGGTCCGGTTTGCACATGCTGTCTTACGACCCGAGTGAAGCCGACAGCATGCTCTACATGTTCGATGCGGCGGGAAGGGCGGAAGCAAAAAAGCAGCTTCACGATGATATTCCGCGGTTCATCACAAATTACGGCGATGCAATTCCGGTCGGTGAGTTTTACGCCAGCATCTACAACGCGACCCCGGCTCACATGCACGACATCAACTCAGCGATCATCGAGAATCCGGACCTCGAGGTTATCACCGAACAAGGCGGCGGGGAGCGCCGCAAAGCCAACATGATCAAGACCAGCGACATCCTGCGCTTGAAACAGCAGCGCAGTTTCTTTCCGTTTTTCTTTGAAAATCAAAGCAGGGTAGCGAAGAAATGACGCACGCCATCGTGGTCGCATAACGATTGGTGCCCGAATGGCGGATCATCGGAATACGCTCGCCCTTGTCGCAGCCGCTGCCACCCTGGCGCTTGTATTGGGGTTTGCCTATGGCGCCACCTTCAATGGTGGTTGCGAGCAGATCAAGGATGCTCAATGTGGTTGTCTCGAATGGTGGTTTTCCCGCTACCAGACGTTGATCGCCATGTTTGGCGCGATTTTCGTTGCTTGGCTTAGCGTCCAGCCTGTTCTGAAGCAGCTCAAGCTGTCCTCGGTGCAGACCGCTGTCGCTTTGCAACAGGTTCACGCAGATCGTGAAAAACGGCTGGAGAACTGGCTCAAGCCAGAATTGGCCGCGCTGGAAAAACTGTCCGAAGACCTGGCGCGTGGCTATTATGAACGTGAGGATGACCATGGGGTGCTTCCTCACTGGGTATGGGATATGAACCAAACGGTCGACAGCACCCGCGGCCGTTTAATTCGGCGGCAGGACAGAAACTTCGGGCCTGCGGAGATAACAGCCGCCCGTCAAAACCTCATCGACATTCTCGGGCGGCTCACCAAGTGCATGTCAGACTACAATGGGTCTGTCTACGCTGACGATCCGGAGTACGATTTCTCCGACGACGACCGGGCGAAGATTGACGCAGCCGAGACCAAAGCGCGGGAATATCTGCCGACCCGAATTGACGAGGCGTCAGTGGCGATCAAGAAATTCGCTGAAGCTGTGGCAGCGGACCTTCGGGAGTTGCGTTTGAAGCGTCGGCTCTATGATCAGATGGTGGCGAGCGCCAACCTTCCGGCGGAGAAGTTGGAATAAGGCGTCTGGGATCGCGTGAGACAACCGGCGATACGGATTCTTATCCGCGACGCGAATCAAACATGCGAGAGCTGTTCTCGCGAGGATTTCTGAAATGGCCGCTGATCGCCCCCGCCGGGTTTTCCTTGATGCGAACGTCGTGATCCGGGCCGGCAAGCCGCCCGGCGGTCCGCTGATCCCGCGGGTCGCTGATCTGGTAGACGCCGGCTATATCAAGGTTGTCACGACCGATCTTACAAAAATAGAGATCGCAAAAAACCATGGGGCTAACGATTTCGAGGTCATCGGCGACCTGACCAGGAGACGAGTCCGCGACCTGGCTGATGAGATTCTCGCCGTTAAACTCCCGGAGATTTCTCCGGTTGAACTGCAGCAAAGACTGATCGAGAAGTATCATGCTGCGGTGGAGCAGATGTTCAGCTCGCTGCGAGCGGAGACGCTTTCGATCGATAGTGTGAAGCCGTCCGTCGTATTCGACGCATACGCGCGCAGGACCGGCCTGTTTGGCGACGACGCCAAGAAGGATCAATTTCCAGATGCCTTCATCTTCGAAGCCCTAAAAGCGACTGTCACGAAAAGCGATCCGCTGACGATCGTCTCGGACGACAAGGACTTTGCGGCGGTCATCAAGAACGCTGAGCATATCACCGGGCTGAGATCGATCGCGGATCTCTTCGCCAAGCTCGGGCTGACAATCGAAGCGGCCCCGGACGTCAACGATTTTGTGGATGACAATCGCGATGCGATCGTCGGGGTCGTTCATGAAGAACTCAATCAGTGGGGATTGCAGGTCAGCGATGTTGACGATGCAGAAATCGACGAAGCGGACGTGGAAAATGTGAACTTTCTCGACTTCAGGACATTTCGGACGATCGGCCCAGGCAAGGAGATTCTCGTCGTCGGGCGCATCGAGATGGACGTCAAAGTCTCCTACCACCATCCCGATTGGGACACCGCCACTTACGACAGCGAAGACAAGGTACTGCTGCCGCACCACACGGTGGAAGGCGAGAAGAACATAGATGTAGAAGCCAATTTTAGTATGACCCTGACCGTCGACAAGCACGGCAAGCCGACATCGGTTGCTGAGTTCTCGTTCGACGACGATGATTTCGTCTGGGTCGCGATCGGGCCAAACGACTTCGACTACAAATAGGTGTTTCGCGGCTCGTGAAATGGTTAGATTTCGCGCGGTGCGTACACGTTGTCCGGGTAGGGAAGCCTTTCGTTGACACGCCGTAGGAGCACAAGATAGCCCCGCATAGCCAGTTGGAGTTCGGCGCCATCACCCAGGGGCTTGTCTTTGAAGGCGTGAATGGTGTTGCGCCGCTCCTGCACCAGATCAACGAGGGCATTCCCGTCAGCGCCGATGAGGTCATGCTCTTTCACGAAGATCTTCAGAGGCTGGAGCGTAAGTCCGTCAGGACTGAAAGCCTTTTGCTTTTTGTGATCGAACGCATTTGCCTTCTTGAGCACGTCCAGGTCGGCTTTGTAGTCCATGTAAAACACCGACAGGAGGAGTTTTAGCGTTCCTTCGAGCAGACTGCCGAGGTTCGACTAGGCGAGAATGAGTTCTCCGTCCGACAGCGCAGTGGAGGGTTCACGTAGCCACAAACGCAATGTCTTTGACAGCGACGCCTGCCAGTCGAGGCGGCTCTTGGTCAGCAGGCCCGCGGCTTCAACAGGCGCCCAGCCGTTGCTTGCTGCCCAAAAGGTCGCCAAGCCGCTGTTCAGTTTTTCGATCCGGGAAACGACGTCCTCGATTGTCATGCGTGACTTATCCGTCGCCAAGCCGAATCGGCCAGCCGTCGATTGGCAGGCCAGAGCTTTACGATCTGACGCAGCCCTCAGGCAACTCGGGGTTCAGAGGGCACGTCGTCAATTGGGGCTTATTGCGGCGCAGCATAAGTGCCGCACGTACGGTCCGACAACCCAGCGGGAGGCGAGATTCAGTGCATCCGCGAGTTCGTGAAACTAGAATGTTCGCGTGATAATCGATTCGATCTATCCCACCGTAGCTACGGACGATTTTGCGCGTCGCTTCTCGCAGCGCGGCGGAAATCTCATGTGGCTGCTCGGGGCTGGCGCTTCGGCGGCCGCCGGCATTCCGACGGCGTGGGACATGATTTGGGAATTCAAGCAGCAACTTTACGTCAGCCAGCGCCGCGTTTCTCCGAAACAGGTCGCCGACCTCGCCAATCCGGCCGTCCGACGTGAACTGCAATCGTTCATCAACGACCTTGGCAGCTTACCCGCGCTCGGTTCGCCCGACGAGTACGCGGCGCTCTTCGAGTCCGTCTATCCAAGCGAGGCAGACCGTCGCACGTACATCGCTGCAAAGATCAGCGGCGCGAAGCCCTCCTACGGGCACATTGCGTTGGCGACACTGATGAAAGGTGCGCGTTGTCGTTTAGTCTGGACCAGCAACTTCGACCCTCTAGTCGCCGACGGCTGCGCGAAGGTTTATGGCGGGACCGGCCAGTTGACCACTGTGGCGATAGAGACCGGCAGTCTCGGACGGAACGCCATCGACGAAGGGCGCTGGCCCGTCGAGGTCAAGCTTCATGGCGACTTCCGATCGCGCCGGCTCAAGAATACCGGAGATGAGCTGCGCGAACAGGATGCGAAACTCAGAACCCTGCTGATCGATAGCTGCAGCCGGTGGGGACTTGTCGTGGCCGGCTACAGCGGTCGCGATGAGTCGGTCATGGACACGCTCGAAGCGGCGCTAGAACGTGATGCCTCCTTTCCCGCCGGTCTCTTCTGGCTCCATCGCGGCGAGGATCCGCCCTTGCTGCGCGTCCAACGGCTTCTTGCCGCCGCCGCACGTAAGGAAATCGACTGCGGTCTCGTGCCGATAGAGAACTTCGATGAAACGTTGCGCGATCTTATGCGGCTCGTGCCGGACCTAGACACGACAGTGTTGGATGAGATCGCAACCGAACGGCGGGTTTGGTCCCCAGCCCCGCGCCCGACCGGGAATCGGGGCTACCCGGTCGTCCGTCTCAACGCGCTCGAACTGACAGGGATGCCGAGCGTGTGCCGCCGCGCCGTCTGCGACGCCGGCGGCGTGGCGGAAATCAAGTCGGCAATCGAAGCGTCGGGCCTGCCGGTCATTGGCACCCGTTCGAAAGCAGGCGTGCTGGCCTTCGGTGCTGACGCCGATATCAGAGCAGTCCTTTCCGCATATGAGATCGAAAGCTTCGATCTGCATTCAATTGAAACCCGGCGGCTGCGTTACGATAGTCACGAACGGGGCCTTCTCCGCGAAGCACTGACCCGAGCTCTCACCCGCGAACATCGGATGATCGCTGCCCGTCGCAGAGGCGCCGACCTGTTGACGCCGACCTCCGTTGATGACGAAAAATGGGCGCCGCTGAGGAAGCTGACCGGAAGTCTAGGTGGATTGGTGCCGAAGCAACCCGAACTAAAATGGAAAGAAGGCGTGGGGATCAGGCTGGATTGGGTGGATGAGCGGCTTTGGCTTCTGCTCGAGCCGCGCACCGTATTCGAAGGACTTACAAGGGAGAACAGGGCCGCCGCCACCGATTTCGCGCGCGAACGGATTGTGAGACGCTACAATCCTGCGCTCAATGCCTTGCTCGAGTTTTGGTCGATGCTGTTCGCGTCCCCGCAGCGCGACCTTCCGGCGCTTGGAATCAGCACTGGTGTGAATGCGGCCTTCAGGCTGGGCGATGTCACAGCTTTCTCGGGGAGAGCCCGAGCATGAGCAGCGAGATATCGCCTCATTTGTTTTTTCCCGAAGCCAAGCTCGCGTTTCATCCAGACCGCGCGTCGGACGTGGATCTCCATCCTTTGCGTGGACTGCTGCGGTTCGGGCCCTATTCATCCGGTCTTGTTCCGGATCCCATCCGGATCGCGACGATCGCACCGGCACGGCAGGGAAACCGACTCTACGGCTTCATGAAGGAACTGGCGTTCCAGTACAAGCCGACGGAGCGCAAGGACTACCTGCCTCCCTGGCCCGGTTTCCGCAAAGCGTTCAATCTCGACATGCGGGGCGCGGTCAAGGATTGCCATATAGAGCTGGACGACCGGCTCGATGGCGAAATGAAGGACTCAGTCACCCCCCATGTCGTGCTGGCGGACCGCTTGCTTCGCGCGATCCGATCGTTGGAGGCTCGCCGCGACGCGTTCGACATTGTCTTCATCTACATCCCGCAAAGCTGGGCAGCCGGGTTCACGGGAGCAGACGGCGACGACTTCGATCTCCATGACCACCTGAAGGCCGCTACCGCAGCGCGACGCATTCCAATCCAACTCGTCCGTGAAGACCGCGCGCTCGCCTATCCGGACCGTGCGAGCGTCATGTGGCGGATCGGCCTAGCGATTTACGCGAAGGCTGGCGGCATTCCCTGGAAACTCGCAGATTCGGATCCTGAGGCCGCCTACATCGGTCTCTCTTATGCGCTGCGTCCGACCGAGTCAGACCGGCCACGCTTTGTCACCTGCTGTAGCCAAGTGTTCGATGCGGAAGGGGCGGGTCTTGAGTTCGTCGCCTACGATGCCCATGAAATCGATGTCCAGCGGGACAATCCGTTCATGTCCCGGACGGAGATGTTCCGCGTGATGGGCCGATCGCTAGATCTCTACCGACGTCGGCACTCGGGTCGCTCTCCCCGGAGAGTGACGGTACACAAGACGACAGAATTCAAGAAGGACGAGATCGACGGCTGCATGGAAGCGCTGCATCTGTGCGAAGCGGTCGATCTCGTGCAGGTCGTGGAGGACGTCGGCTGGAGAGGTGTTCGCATCGATCGCGACCGCCAAAGCGGCAAAGGGAAGCCAACGGGTTATCCGGTCGATCGTGGTACCCTGATCCCGCTCGGAGACCGCGAGTGTCTGCTGTGGATGCATGGCGATGTAAAAGGCGTCGCGGAGCGCTCGTATTACCAAGGCGGCCGCAGCACGCCTCGTCCGATTCGACTGGTCCGTCATGCAGGGCACGGCTCGTGGAACGAAACCGCCCGGTCAGCTCTCGCGCTCGCGAAGATGGATTGGAACAACGACGCACTGTACGACATGCTGCCGGTGACCATGGCATACGCAAAAACGCTCGCGCGCGTTGTCAAACGAATGGACGGATTGGGCTCCGCTCCCTATCAATTTCGTTTCTTCATGTGACGTCGACTGGCCAACCGCGAGCCAGAATAATGATCCGAGTCAATTAGTTCCCGATATACAACAAGTGGATATTTCTGTGACAACATCTCTTGACGGAGAAATTCGCGACGGTCGCCATCATATGCAGGTCCGCGTCTATTTCGAAGATACGGACGCCGGCCAGATTGTTTATCACGCCAATTTCTTGCGCTTCATGGAACGGGGAAGAACGAATTACCTGCGTCTGCTCGGGACCAATCAGCGGGAGCTACTCAAAGAAGCGCACGACGATGCGCCAAGCTTCGCCTTCGTTGTCCGTTCAATGACAATCGATTTCCTAAAACCAGCGGCCTTGGACGACTTGCTTGATGTCATCACAATCCCCGCAGAGGTCAAGGGCGCATCGATTACCCTGCTGCAGGAATGTCGACGCGGAGACGATCTTTTGGTCGCGGCCCGCGTGCGGGTAGCATTTATCTCAGGCGGAAGGGCGCAACGGATCCCGAAGGCGCTACGGCTCGCTATGGAAGGAGCGTAGAGAATCTACGCTTGTTCACGCTATAGCCCTCCAGCGCCCCAATGGAATCAAGCCGCTGTGTTGCGATGTTGGCAAGCCAGAGTTCACCGGCATCGTCTATCACGCCAACTATCTGCGCTTCATGGAGCGCGGCCGCACCAATTATCTGCGGCTGCTCGGCGCGGACCAGCGCGCGCTGTTCGCGGAAGCCGAGAACGAAGCGCCGGGTTTTGCGTTCGTC
>JAPXTA010000082.1:0-23724 GCA_033812735.1 Hyphomicrobiaceae bacterium
CATGAAGCCCGATGCGATGCTGCTCGACGAGCCGAGTAACCATCTCGATATCGAAAGCCTGATTTGGCTCGAGCAGTTCTTGACGGACTACGACGGGCTATTGCTCATGACGTCGCACGACCGGGCGTTCATGAACCGGATCGTCGGCAAGATCGTGGAAATCGACGGCGGGTCGCTGACGACGTATGCGGGTGACTACGAATTCTATGAACAGCAGCGGGCACTGGGCGAGCAGCAGCAACAGGCGCAGTTCGAGCGCCAGCAGGCCATGCTGGCGAAGGAATTGAAGTTCATCGAACGCTTCAAGGCGCGTGCGTCTCATGCCGCACAGGTGCAAAGCCGGGTCAAGAAACTCGACAAAATTGAGAAGGTCGAACCACCGAAGCGCCGGCAGACCGTCCTGTTCGACTTCCCGCCAGCGCCCCGTTCAGGCGAAGACGTGGCAACGCTGAAGGGCGTCTCAAAGCGGTATGGTTCCCGTCCGATCTACGAGGGCTTCGATTTTCAGGTCCGCCGCAAAGAGCGCTGGTGCGTCATGGGCGTGAATGGTGCCGGCAAATCGACGCTTCTCAAATTGGTCGCTGGCGCGACTGGGCCGGACGGCGGCACGGTATCGATCGGTGCGAGTGTGAAGATGGGCTACTTCGCGCAGCATGCGATGGATCTGCTGGACGGCGATCGCACGATCTTCGAAACGCTCGAGTATCATTTTCCGCAGGCCGGGCAAGGATCGCTTCGTACGCTTGCTGGATGCTTCGGATTTTCCGGTGACGACGTGGAGAAGCGCTGCCGCGTCCTCTCGGGCGGCGAGAAGGCGCGGCTCGTGATGGCGCTGATGCTTTACGATCCGCCGAATTTTCTCGTGCTGGACGAACCGACGAACCACCTCGATCTCTTGACCAAGGAAATGCTGATCAAAGTGCTTGCGGAGTACGAGGGCGCGATGCTGTTCGTTTCGCACGATCGCCACTTTCTAGCGGCGCTCTCCAACCGCGTGCTCGAATTGTCAGCAGATGGTATCCATACGTATGGCGGTGGTTATACCGAGTATGTCGCGAGCACCGGACACGAGGCGCCTGGGCTGCGCGACTGACCAGTTTACTTCTGGCGGGTGAATGTCGCGACAACGCTGTTCGAGGCGTCGAGCAGCTGCAGTGTCTCGCCTTCCAGTTTGAACGCTGCGGTCCTGCCAATGGCATTCTGGAAAACTCCTTCGAGAGTCATCACGCGAGGCGGACACATCATTTTCGTTGCCATGATTGGGCCGAACTTCATGCCTGCTTCGCCGATTGCGACGGTCGCGTTCATCCGATTGCAGCCGACCGTCATCGATGCACGGCCGTCGGTTTGAAGAACCAATTCCGTCTTTGTGTCATCGAACGAAGATAGCTGTTCGAGCGACGCCAACCGCCATTTGCCGGTCAGCGTTGCCGCTAGGCCGTTAGCCGGAGACAGCAGCGCAGCAGCGAGCAGTCCAAGGAGGAGGGGGCGGTGCATTTCGGGCGCTCCGACTGTTTATAGAAGCTACTATAGCCAATCGCTCCTGAACGGGAACTGACAGGCCACAACGTCCGCAAGTCGTTGACGGCATCCCGGCGACGGTCCACGCTTCCAGCAAAATAGCAAATGGAGGACCACATGCCGGAACCTGTCGTTTTGGTGGAGCGCGACCCGAGCGGCTATGCCGTCGTGACGCTCAATCGGCCGGACGCCATGAACGCGCTTTCGGCCGAGCTGCGGAAAAAGCTCGTGGAGACATTCGACGGACTTGCGACGGACGGTACGACGCGCGTCGTCATACTGACGGGAGCGGGCCGGGCTTTTTGTGCGGGGTTGGATCTCAAGGAACTTGGAAGTGGCGAGAAGATACGGGTGGCTTCGTCCGAGCCCAGAAGCCTGCTCGAGGCGATGAGTGAGTTCCAAGGTCCCATCATCGGCGCGATCAATGGGGCAGCGGTGACTGGCGGTTTCGAGTTGGCGTTGGCTTGCGATCTCTTGATCGCGTCGGCCAACGCCCGGTTCGCGGACACGCATGCACGGGTCGGCCTCATGCCGGGATGGGGATTGTCGCAGAAGCTTCCGCGCATGATCGGCATTCACCGGGCCAAGGAGGTCTCGCTCACGGGGAACTTCGTGACGGCACAGCAGGCAGACGAGTGGGGGTTGGTCAATCGCGTCGTTGCGGCCGACGATCTCATGCCGGTTTGCCGCAAACTCGCGGGCGATATGCTTACGACACTGCCGCACATGCTCCCGGCGATGAAGAAGGTGATCGACGACGGCTACGCCGGCACCTTTGGAGACGGCATGAAGATGGAGCGAGCCATCAGTCGGAAGACCAACGACGCGGTCGACCCGCGCGCCGTCGAGGAGCGGCGTGGGAACGTGCGCGCACGGGGGCGGGAGCAGGCCGGGTGAACATTACCCCGGCCGCTTGACCGGCGTTGCGACTAGTTTTTGGAGCGCTGCGCCGAGGTCCCGCCGGGAATAAGGTTTGGCAAGAATGTCTATTTCGGATGCTTCTTGCTCGGCATTGCGCTTGGCGTCGTCGGGGAAGCCGGATGCGAGGAGGACGCGCGTCGCGGGAATATTCGACGTAATCCAACGCGCAAGGTCAAATCCGGACATTCCGCCCGGCATGACCACGTCGCTCATCACGACGTCGAACGCGGCGTCACGCTCAAGCGTTGCAACGGCTGCAGGTCCGCTGTCGACGTCAGTCACTTCGTAACCGAGGGCTTCTAGCAGATGCCGCGTCGTCGTGCGGACGTCTGCATTGTCTTCGACGAGCAAAATGCGGCCACCAGGTGCGGTAAGTGTTGCGGCATCGCCGGTTGCAGGTTCCGCGGCTAACCGTTCGTCGGATTGAGGCAGGTAGATCCTGACGGTTGTTCCGACGCCGAGCTTGCTCGACATCGTTACGGCGCCGTGCGCTTGCTGCGCGAAACCATAGATCGAACTCAGGCCAAGTCCGGTGCCTTTGCCGGGAGCCTTCGTCGTGAAGAACGGCTCAAACGCCTTGTTCAAGGTTTCTGCGGTCATGCCGACGCCGGTGTCGGTCACGGAAATGCGGACGTAGTTGCCTTTGGGCAGGCTCGCCACACCCTCATCGAGCGGCGCGTCGAGCGACAGATTTGCTGTCTCGATGACGAGACGGCCGCCGCCTGGCATGGCGTCGCGCGCGTTGATCGCGAGATTGAGGATCGCGTTTTCGAGTTCGCTTGGATCGACTAGCACCGTCCACGGACGGGACGCCAACAATGTCGTCAGCGAAATTTGCTCGCCAAGGGTGCGCTCGAAAAGCTCGGCTAGTCCTATGACCAGTTCGTTGACGTTGACCGGTGCAACCGAAAAGCTTCGCCGTCGGGCGAATGTCAAAAGCCGCGCCGTGAGACGTGCGCCCATTTCAGCCGCGTCGATCGCCCGGTTAAGGAGGACACGTTGCTTCTCGTCGGCGATCCGCATGTCCAGGAGTTCGAGATTGCCGGAGATTACCGTCAGCAAGTTGTTGAAATCATGCGCGATGCCGCCGGTCAGCTGGCCGTAGGCTTCCATGCGCTGCGTGCGCACCAATTGCGCCTGGGATTCCTCGCGCCGCTTCATCTCCAGGCGGAGTTCGCGGGTGCTTGCTGCGACGCGTTCTTGAAGTGTCGCTTCCGTGGTCTTGCGGTCGGTTATATCTTGAACGGCGCCGACGGTGCGCGCAGGACGGGCGTCCGAAAACAACGCGCGCGCGCGCATGACAATCCAGCGGGTTTCGCCGCTCGGGCGCAGGATGCGATGTTCGACAGCAGTGACGTCGCCGGTTCTTGCGCGGGCGAGCGCATCGAGTACCAGCGACCGCTCTTCGCCTGGGACCAGATCGATATAGGTGTTCGCCGCTATGGGAGCATCGGTCTCTAGACCGCAGATCGTCCGCATCAATGGGGACCACGTTACAGTGTCGCACGTGTGGTCGTGTTCGAAGATGCCGATACGCCCTGTATCCAATGCGATTTCGAGAACGGCCTTGCTCTCTTGAAGCTGCTTCTCTGCCGTTCGCCGCTCTGTGACGTCGCGCAGAACGGCGGTATAGGCACGGCGCCCGCCGATGACGAGGGCGGAGATCGAGGCTTCCGCAAAAAAGATCTCGCCGTTCTTTCGCAGACCAAAGATTTCGGTCCGTTCCCCCATGCGGCGCGCGTTCTCGCCTTGTGCGCCAAAGTCGTCGACGTGCTTTTCGTGGACGCCTCGATACGTCTTCGGCAGCAGCATCTTCAGGGGCTGACCAAGCACCTCCTCGACACCGTAGCCGAAGATTTTCTGAGCGCCGTGATTGAAGAGGGTGATCCGTTGCTGGTCGTCGATCGAGATAATCGCGTCAGTGGCTGTCGAGACGATGCCGGATAGCAGAGCGGTGCTATCGATCGACAATAGGCCTCGGGATGACTTGTCGCCTGGATCTTGCAATTGCCACTCCACACCAGACTGCTGTCTTGGCGCCCGACGGCTAGTGTAGTCATTCAGGCTGGCGAGGCAACGATCCTCTTGCTGGTTTTGGGTCTGTTGCCTCGGGGGTCAATCCGCACCGGGAGATTATCTGTTCCGCTATTCGATTTGGCGGCAGTGTCACGTTGACGACAAGAGGCTTCTCAGCCGGCCCCGGTTCTTCCAGCGTCGTGAACTGACTGTCGAGCAGCGTGGTTGGCATGAAGTGGTTCTTGCGCCGAGCCATGCGGTCGCCGATGAGGTTTTTGCTACCTTTGAGATAGACCAGTTGGACCGCACTGCGCTCGCCGATGATGCGTGTCCGGTAGGCTTTCTTCAGTGCGGAGCAGCTGACAATGGCCGGCGTGCCCGCCTTCACATGTTCATCGATCCAGGCAGAAATGGCATCGAGCCAGGGCCAGCGATCCTCGTCGGTCAGCGGTGCGCCGGAGGACATCTTCTCGATGTTGGCCGGTGGATGAAAGCTGTCGGCATCGCGGAACTCCCAGCCCAGTTTGCGGGAGAGCCGCTGGCCGATCGTGCTCTTACCACAACCGGCGACGCCCATCAAAAGCAGCACTGTCGGGGGCTCACGGTGGATCATGACCGTCAGCCCTTGCCGGGCTCGGTGTGTCCGCCAAAGCCCTTGCGCATGGCGGACAGGACCTTCTCCGCGAACGTGTGGTCCTGGCGTGATCGGAAGCGGGTGTAGAGGGCTGATGTGAGAACCTCGGCTGGCACAGCCTCTTCGATGGCAGCTTGTACAGTCCAGCGGCCTTCGCCCGAATCCGAGACGTGGCCGGAATAGCCGGCGAGAGAGCCGTCCTCAGCGAGAGCAGAAGCCGTCAAATCGAGCAGCCATGACGTGATGACGCTGCCGCGCCGCCAAACTTCGGCGATATCGGCTACGTCGAGTTCGAGGCGATGTTCTTGCGGCAAGTTTTGCGAATTCGCATGCTTCAAGATGTCGAAGCCTTCGGCGATCGCCTGCATCATGCCGTATTCGATGCCGTTGTGGATCATCTTGACGAAGTGGCCCGCACCGTTGGGGCCGGCGTGGAGGTAGCCTTCGGACGGGCGTGGATCGCGGCTCTCCCGGCCTTTCGTCGGCTCGATGTCACCGATTCCCGGCGCCAACGTCTTGAAGATGGGGTCCAGGCGATCGACGACGGTCTTTTCGCCGCCGATCATCAAGCAATAGCCCCGTTCGAGACCCCAGACCCCACCTGATGTGCCAACGTCCAAATAATGAAGGCCCTTCGAGGCGAGGGTGCGGGCACGGCGTATGTCGTCCTTCCAGAAGGTGTTCCCGCCATCGATGATGGTATCGCCTGGAGCAAGGAGAGCAGAGATTTCGCCGATTGCCGCTTCGGTGACGTCACCTGCCGGTAACATGATCCAGATGGTGCGTGGGGCATCGAGCGCCGCGATCATCTCAGAAATCGACGTCACAGCTTTCGCGCCTTCTTTGGCCAACGCCAGCGCCGGCTTGGGATCGCGGTCGTAGGCGACGGCTGTGTGTCCGTCACGCATCAAGCGGCGGACGATGTTGGCGCCCATGCGCCCTAGGCCGACCATACCAAGCTGCATAGATGTTTGCTCCAACACGCGCGATTTCAGCGGCCGGACTGATCGACCGTCTTGCCATTGGCGCCGAACAGAAGGCGCTCGCGCATTTGCGGCGAGATCTGCTTTTTCTGCCAAGTCTTGTTGTCGACGTGGACGTTCACGGTTTCACCGGTGACGATAGGTTGGGCCTCGCCGGCGCGGCGAATTTCGTAGCCGAGTACGAACGAGGTGTTGCCAACTTTCTTGGCGCGGACGAATACTTCAAGGACATCATCGAAGCGGGCTGGGCCCGTCCACTCGACAAGCAGCTTGACGACTTGGAACTCGAACGTGCCGTCGAACGCGCTTCCGGGAGCTGCCGCAGCGCGAAGGAACTCGGTGGAAGCGAGGTCGAAATATTCACCGTATTTAGGATTGTAGACGACGTGCTGGCCGTCGCATTCACCGTAGCGGACGCGAATGACGTAGCAGAACGGTTTGGTCGTATCGGTCATCGGGTCTCTCCCGGTGTGCGACGGTAACGAGAAACGCGATCGGCGCCAATGGTACGCTCTTCGACGAGTGTCCAGGCGGGCGTATCGAAAGCGGCGAGCCCCTCGCGACCCAGTGGTTCGACGCCATCGCCGCCGAGTGGCTCAGCGGCGCGCATCAATACGACTTCATCGACAAGGTCAGCCGCGAGGAATGCCTGCCAAATCTCAGGTCCGCCTTCGACGAGCAGGCGGCGAATGTTGTGAGAGAGCAAGTGGATCAATAGGAGGGGCAAGTCAACGCGAGAGCCGGGTGCACTCGACGCGAGGTCGGTCATAACCAGCGCGCCTGCCGCTACGAGAGCGTCGTAACGGCTTGCATCCTCGCCTGGCGGGCCACCGGCGATGAGAGTGCGGCCTGCCGGATGGTTCCTGTCGGCCAGGATGCGTGCGTTGGGCGGGAGACGCAATTGCGAGTCAGCCACGATCCGGACCGGGGATCGCTGATGAAGGCCTGGTAGCCGGCAATTCAGTTCAGGATCGTCGGCAAGCGCGGTGCCGATGCCGACAATGATGGCGTCGGATGTCGCACGAAGCAGATGGGCGAATGCGCGCGCCTGCGGGCTCGTTACCCAGACGGGGCGGCCATTGCCTCTCGCAATCCGGTTGTCGGCGGATACCGCCATCTTCAACTGCACGAACGGTCGGCTCTTCGTCTTGCTTAGAATGTGGCCTGCGGTGATCCAGCGTGCCTCGGCGGCGAGCACGCCCAATTCGACCTCGATTCCGGCGTCCCGAAGCTGTTGCAGGCCGCGGCCGGCGACGATCGGGTTGGGATCGGCAATGGCGCAGACGACGCGCTTCAAGCCAGCCGTCACCAGTGCGTCGGCGCACGTCGGCACGCGTCCGGTGTGCGCGCACGGCTCCAGAGTGACGTACATCGTCTTGCCGCGTGCGCGCGAGCCGGCGCGACGCAGCGCTTCCTTCTCCGCATGCGGGCGCCCGCCCGGCTGGGTCCAACCACGGGAGATCACCTCGCCCGAGACGTCGTCTGCGATGACGGCGCCAACCGAGGGATTGTAGGCGGTCTGCCCCAATCCGCGCATCGCCATGCGCAAGGCGATAGCCATCATATGACGATCGAAGGCCAGTCGAGCCGTGCTCATGAGCGCTCTGACCTGCGGGGCTGTTGGTCTACCTGAGGTGCTGCTTCAGGAGTTGCTTCTGCGGCAATGGTAGAGCCGATTTCGCCGAGGACTTCATGGAAATCCGCCGCTTCACGGAAGTCGCGATAAACCGAGGCGAAGCGTACATAAGCGACCGCGTCCGTTCCCTTCAATGCTTCCATGACCAACTCGCCAATGGCCGATGACGGGATCTCGCTCTCGCCCATGCTTTCGAACTGACGGACAATGCCGGAGACCATACGTTCGATACGTTCCGGCTCGATCGGCCGCTTGCGGCATGCTGTTTCGACGGATTTCAGAAGTTTTTCGCGGTCGAACATGACGCGGCGGCCGGAACGCTTAATGACTGTCAATTCACGCAATTGGACACGTTCGAAGGTCGTAAATCGCCCGCCGCACTGCTCGCAGCTGCGCCGGCGTCGAATCGCCTGATTTTCCTCGGCGGGACGGCTGTCCTTCACCTGAGTATTTTCTGATGCGCAATAGGGACAGCGCATTGTTTTGGCTTTTCCTGTTTCCAACCGGCAGGGACGGCGATTCACGGTCTGATTGCCCCGTGTTTTCTGACGGGTCAAGTTTTCAACGTGCTTTGCCTCATTTATGGCCAGGACCATTGGTGCGGAAACCGTATGCGGCCCGTGCGGGGGGCGGCGGCATTGCCGCAGGGCTCGCGAGCTTGCTGACGCGTCCCGCTTCGGTCATGTTGCGTCGCTCGACGCTGTGAGCGAGCGGACTACCACCGAGACACCCATGGCCCTCGACGACATTAAGCTGCAGATCATGTGGAACCGCCTCATCGCCGTGGTGGAGGAGCAGGCGCAGACACTTTTGCGGACGGCCTTTTCGCCGATCGTTCGCGAAGCTGGCGATTTGTCGGCCGGTATATTCGACCGTCAGGGACGCATGCTGGCACAAGCGGTTACCGGTACGCCAGGGCACGTCAATTCGATGGCCGAGAGTGTCCGCTATTTCATTGCGCACTTCGGTCTCGAGAATATGCGCGAGGGTGATGCCTACATCACGAACGACCCATGGATGGGGACTGGACACCTCAACGATTTCGTCATCACAACGCCCTGCTTCCACAACGGGAAGCTTATCGGATTGTTCTCGTGCACGTCGCATCTGATGGACATCGGCGGTATTGGCTTTGGGCCAGACGGCACCGATGTGTTCATGGAAGGCCTGTATATTCCGTTCCTGAAGATTCTCGAAGGCGGCAAGGTCAACGAAACCCTGATGGCCATCATCCGGGCCAATACGCGCTTGCCGATCGACACCGTCGGCGACGTCTACTCGCTGACAGCATGCAACGACGTCGGCTGTGCCCGCCTCGTCGAGATGATGCATGAATTCAAGCTGGATAACCTCGACGAACTTGCCACACACATCTGCGACAAGAGCGAGGCTGCTGTCCTTGCTGAGATTGCAAAGTTGCCGAAGGGATCGTGGTCGTATGAAATGACCACGGATGGCTATGACAAGCCAATCACGCTCAAGGCCACCGTGACGATCGGCGAAAAGGGCATACACGTCGATTATACCGGTACTGATCCGCAGTCGCCGCGTGGCATCAACGTGCCGATGTCGTACACCACGGCTTACAGCGTATTCGGGCTTGGCTGCATCGTCGCTGCGCATGTGCCGAACAACGCGGGATCGCTCGCGCCGCTCACGGTTTCGGCTCCACCCGGGTCGATCCTCAACGCTCAAAAGCCGGCGGCAGTCTGTATTCGCCACATCATTGGACAGATGCTGCCGGATGTCGTGTTCGGCTGCTTGGCGCAGGCGATCCCCGACCGTGTTCCTACCGAGGGGACGTCCTGCCTCTGGAATCTCAATGTGCGCGGTGCCGTGAAAGGCGGCGGCGGCGGCAACTACGGATTTATGATGACCGTGACGTCGAACGGCGGGACGGGTGCGCGGCCGAAATCTGACGGATTGTCGGCGACCGCCTATCCGTCTGGAGTCAAAGGTACGCCGGTCGAAATCGCCGAGCAGATCACGCCGTTGATCTTCTGGAAAAAGGAACTACGCGACGGTTCCGGGGGCGCAGGCCGCACTCGTGGCGGCATGGGCCAGCATATCGAGATCGGCAGCGGCATCGACGAGCCTTTTGAACTGCTGGCCGCATTCGACCGCATTCAATATCCGGCACGTGGACGAGCGGGCGGCGCGAATGGCGCGCCCGGTGCGGTCGGGGTCAAGGGCGGCCGTGCTTTGAAGGGCAAGGGTACGCAGGCCATCATGCCCGGTGAACGACTTGTGGTCATGACCCCAGGCGGCGGCGGGATCGGCAATCCGGCCGATCGGAAATGAACTAGTTGGCGGTGCCGTTTGCTACGACGTCGCGGTTCAGAATTCGACCGCGAGATACTGCCGGTTGACCCATCCCTCATTGCGGCCGTGTGACACGGGGCACCATTCGCGGCGGCAATAGCCCGTCAGCCTAATGCGGTTGCCTGTCGGAGGGATGGTCGCGACGACATCGGACTCGGGGTCGGGAATGCGGCGGATATTGAGGACGTCACCCGTCGTTACTCCAACGACACGATAGCTGATGGGGTTGCGATTGGGTTGGGCTGGTGCCGGGAACGACGCACTCGACGATGCGGCAATAAAATAGCGATGGACCCAGCCGAAGTGCTGACCGTGCACCACGGGACACCATTCGCCGTTGCAGTTGCCCGCAAGTATCAGCCCGGCCGTGCTCGGCGGAATGGCCACTACGATATCCGTTGCCGCAGCCGGTCCGCGCCGCAGATTCAGTACGTCGTCGGGCGCGACGTTTGCTACTCGAAACTCGATCGATTGAGGTGATGGCGCAGACGCCACGGGCGGGGGTGCAAGCGCTGCTACCTTTTCAACCGTGGCTTTCGGTTCAGATTTGACTTCGGACTTCGGGTTGCCTGCGACTGCAGGCCTTGCCGGCGAGACCTTCGGTGGCGGCGCTGTCACAGTCGCTGGTTTCGGTTCCATCGGTGTGGCGCCTTGGGGCGCGCCCAGACGCGCGGGACGTGACGGCGCGGCCTCCAACAGCGGGAGGTTGGGGAGCGCTCTCGGTGCTACGGCTGCCGTTTGTTGGGTAGGGGCGGGGGCACTGTTACCGATTGCGATGATCGTCGCTGTGCCCTTATCGCCTTCCTGGTCTGTCCATTCTAGGCGGTTTGCGGCTTTGAGGTCGACGGTCAGGCACTTTTTCTTGCCATTGAACCAAGTGTTCCACTGGTGGCATACCGCCGATCCTTCGATCCACCACTTGCCGCGGTCTTGTTCAGAGCCCAAATAAAAAGCGACCGCGCCGGCTTTGCCTTCAACGATCCCCTCGGGACCGTAGTTTATTGGCACTACGCTGCCGAGCGGGGTGTCCAGATGGATGATGGCGCCGGGAATCTTTTGCTTCAGTTCATTGGATGTCAGCCGTTCGGCGCCCGCCTCCGCCGTCAGCAGAGCGATGGCCGCAGCAACTCCGAGGGACAAGTGCCCCGGTGTTCGCGGTTTTTTCCTAGCTAACTTGCTCATACGCGCATTGACGTCCGGCGATCGAGTTGGCGCAGGTTCGTTCAGTACGGTTAAGGCGTTGTTAAAATTTGACGAGGAGGTGGCGGAGTTGAGACGCGCATGGCGTTCCTGGATCTCAGACGGTCGATCCAGCGCGTTGACACAAAACAGTGATTTGGCTCTCAAGAGCTTTTAGCAGTTGATGATTGTTTTATAGGAAGGCGCCTGACGTGAGCGAACCGCGAGAGCGCACGAGTGTTGAAGCCATCTTGGCCGGTCGCGCGTCATCAGCTGACCGGTTCTCGCCGCGCGCCAAAAAAGTCGCTGCTTTTGTTGTCGTGCTTGCATCGCTCTTGGTCGCATACGACCTAGCCTCGAGCAGCAAGAAGCTTCCCACATATGTGACGGAGCCTGTCGCAACCGGCGATCTGACCGTCATCGTGACGGCAACCGGTTCCGTTCAGCCGACCAACAAGGTGGATGTGTCGAGTGAACTGTCCGGGACGGTACGGAAGGTTCTCGTCGACTACAATTCGGTCGTGAAAGCTGGCGATACTCTGGCTGAACTGGACACCGACAAGTTGAAGGCGACCGTCGACAGTTCCCGCGCCCGGGTTGCCGCGTCCGAGGCGCGCCTCAGCGAAGCAGCAGCGACCGTTGCAGAGAAAGAGCGCGATCTTGCGCGCAAGAAGGCGCTTGCCGCCAAACAGGTGGCGTCAGAGCACGATTTGGACATTGCGCAGGCGGCCTACGATCGTGCTCTCGCAGGACGGGACAGCGCGCGGGCCGACGTCGGCGTGGCGAAGTCCGAACTTCAGGTCAACGAGACCAACCTCGCGAAGGCCCGCATCGTATCGCCGATTGGTGGAGTCGTTCTCAAACGCAATGTCGATCCCGGGCAGACCGTTGCGTCGACGTTTCAGGCTCCGGTTTTATTTTCGATTGCTGAAGATCTCTCGAAAATGGAACTACAGGTCGATGTCGATGAAGCCGATGTTGGGAAGATCAAGATTGGCCAGCAAGCCAGCTTTTCGGTCGATGCTTTTCCCGATCGCAAATTTCCGGCGACGATCCGCGATCTGCGTTTCGCATCGGAGACGATCCAGGGCGTCGTCACATACAAGGCAGTACTGACGATCGACAATTCGGAAATGCTGTTGCGGCCGGGAATGACGGCTACATCCGAGATACGCGTGACCGAGATGAAGGGGGCTACACTCGTTCCGAATTCGAGTTTGCGATATCAGCCTCCTCCCGACACCAGTGTGGATCAGCGGAGTTTTCTGCGACGCATGATGCCGGGGCCGCCGAGTTTTCGAGCGGCGACGCCGCGTGAAGACAGCGGTCCCAATCGCACGGTCTATATCCTGGCAGATGGCAAGCCCAAGGCCGTCAAAATCATGATTGGTGCAAGTGACGGCCGGAGGACAGAGGTTCGCAGCGGGGAACTCAAAGCTGGGCAACCTGTGATCGTTGACCAATCGTCGGCTAAGAAGTGATGGATCGCGCTGTGGAGCCCTCGAAGGACAAGCGTCCGCTTATCGAGTTCCGGGACGTTTCGAAGGTCTTCGGATCGGGCGTCGCTGCGGTGCGCGCGCTCGCCGACGTCAACCTGGTGATCGAAGAGCGTGAATTCGTCGCGATCATGGGGCCGTCAGGGTCGGGAAAATCGACGGCGATGAATATCATCGGGTGTCTCGATACGCCGACATCGGGTGACTACCTATTGCAGGGAACGGAGGTTGGCCGGCTCGACCGCAATCAACGTGCATTGGTTCGGCGGCATCTTCTCGGGTTCGTCTTTCAAGGCTTCAATTTGTTGCCGCGTACGACGGCGCTCGAGAATGTCGAGCTTCCATTGATTTACCGGGGTGTTGCGGCAACTGAGCGGCGCCTGCTTGCGGCGCAAGCGTTAGAACAGGTCGGGCTCAGTCATCGAGAGCATCATACGACCAGCGAATTGTCGGGCGGGCAGCAACAGCGCGTTGCCATTGCGCGAGCGATTGTGACCAACCCGGAGATCCTGCTCGCTGACGAGCCGACCGGCAATCTCGATACCAAGACAAGCCGCGAGATCATGGACCTCGTGAGCAGTCTCAACCGTGACCATGCGATGACCGTCGTGATGGTAACTCATGAGACCGACATCGCGGCTTACGCCCGCCGGGTGGTGCGTTTCGTGGATGGCCGGATCGACTCAGATGTCGTCAACAAGCAGGCGGCGTAATGCTCTACGAGGCCATCCGACTGGCGTATCAGGCCATTGCGCGTAACGCGATGCGTTCGTTCCTTACCGTGCTCGGGATCGTGATCGGTGTCGCGGCAGTCATTGCGATGGTCACTATCGGCAATGGGACCACCGCGAAAGTCACTGCCGACCTCGCCAAGCTGGGATCTAATCTGCTCTTCGTCAGCCCGGGCCAATCCGGGCCGGGGCGTGCGAGTTCCGACGCCAAGTCATTCAATGCGCGCGATGTCGATGCGATGCGGAGCCAGTTGCAGGGCGTCAAAGCCATTGCGCCGGTTGCACAGAAATCCGTGACCGTGGTGTCCGGCGCAGACAACCGACTGGTTGCTGTTACGGGGACCGACAATGCCTACGTCATTACGCAGGACTGGGCGTTGCTGGCTGGGCGGCAGTTCCTTGATGGCGAAATCCGGGGTGGGGTTGCGGTATGCATCATCGGGACCACAGTTCGCGATACGCTGTTCGGCTCTGTTACGCCAATTGGCCGAAGCATCCGTGTCGGCAAGGTGGCCTGCGACGTCATTGGCCTTCTCGAGTCGAAGGGGCAATCCAGTTTCGGAACCGATCAGGACGACGTCGTCATCATGCCGCTGAGGGGATTTCAACGGCGGATCGCCGGGAATACCGATATCGCCCGCATACTTGTTTCCGCAAAGGACGACGTCGATACGGCCAAGGTGCAAGCAGATATCGAGCGGCTGCTTCGCGAGCGCCGGAATATCGCACCCGGCAAGGAAGATGATTTCTCAGTCCGTGACATGAAGCAGATTGCTCAGGCGACGGCCGGAACCACTGCGATGCTGACGGGGCTGCTGGGCGCTGTGGCTGCCGTCAGTCTCCTCGTCGGCGGCATCGGGATCATGAACATCATGCTCGTTTCGGTTACCGAGCGGACGCGGGAGATCGGCATTCGGCTCGCCATTGGCGCGCTCGAGCGGCAGGTGCTGTCGCAGTTTCTGGTTGAGGCGGTCGTGCTGTCGCTGTTCGGGGGCTTGACGGGCATCGTTCTGGGGCTTGGCCTCGCATGGCTGGCGACAAGCGGTCTCGGCGTGCCGTTTATCGTGGACCCGACCATCGTTTTGGTTGCTTTTGCGTTCTCTGCACTTGTCGGTGTCGTCTTCGGCTACTTCCCCGCGCAGAGGGCTGCAAGGCTCAATCCCATCGAGGCGCTCAGGCACGAGTAGGGCAGCGCCGAGGGCTATCTTCGAACTGTCCTTGCAGGTCCGCGCTGGGCCATCTTGACCATCGCCGTGCGATCCAACAGAACCGGGGGCATGTGAATTCCCGGTTGGCAGCGATGGTGTATGCTGAGGGCGTTTAGTCCTGGAGGTGCGGACAGCGTGGAAGACCTGACATACTTGCGGCCGATCAGCCTCGCCGAAGCGGTCACCCTGCTGTCGAAGGATGGCTCGCGTCCGATCGCCGGCGGCAGCGATCTCATTCCGCAGATGCGCGAAGGCCGAAAGCGCGTGAGCACTGTGGTCGATCTCAAGCATGTTGCAGCGCTGACCTCGATCGAGGCGAAACCAGACGGGGGATGGCGTATCGGAGCTGCGGCGACAATCGGAGCGATGCGCAAGCACGCTGCCTTCGCCGCGGCGCATGGTGCGCTACTCGATTCGGCTGGGCTTATCGGCAGCCTTCAGGTGCAAAACCGGGCGAGCCTTGGCGGCAATCTTTGTAACGCGGCGCCGTCTGCGGATGGCGTGCCGTTGTTGATCGCACTTGATGCGGTCGCCGAGATTCACGGGCCGAACGGCGAACGCCGCGTGCCTGCTGCGGCCATCCCTATTGGGCCTGGCCGCACGTCGCTCGGGACCGGCGAGGTCTTGGCGGCGCTTCACCTGCCGCCGCTCGCTGCTCGCTCGGCCGATCGTTATTTGCGCTTCACGCCGCGGCGGGAAATGGACATTGCCATAGCCGGGTCTGGGGTGCGGATCGATCTCGCCGCCGATGGCCGTATAGCCGCCGCGGCGATCGTACTCGCTTCGGTCGGACCGACACCGGTCAGGGCAGAGAAGGCAGCGAAGTCCCTCGTTGGGGCAACGCCGTCCGCCGATGCGTTTGCCGAAGCCGGGGCCATGGCTGCCGGGGAGGCTCAGCCGATCAGCGACACGCGTGGGTCCGCCGACTACCGCCGGGACCTTGTCGCTGTGCTCACTCGCCGTGCCCTCGCCGACTGTGCCGCGCGCCTTGGAGTTCAGATCTCATGAAGTCGATCGTTCAGGCGGAAATCAACGGCGAACCACGCGAGGCGCTTGTCGATACGCGCGATACGCTGCTCGTTATGCTGCGTGATCGGCTAGGGCTGACCGGCACGAAGGAAGGCTGCGGCAATGGCAACTGCGGCACATGCACCGCACTCGTCGACGGCGATCCGGTTTGTTCGTGCCTGATGCTGGCGGCCGAGGCCGACGGGTCACGGATCACGACCATTGAAGGCGTGGCGTCGGGCAACGAGTTGCACCCGGTTCAAGCGGCACTCGTTACTCATGGCGGCACGCAGTGCGGCTATTGCACACCTGGGATCGTTCTTTCTGCTGTCGCCTTGCTGAAGCGCAATCCGAAACCCAGCGAGCACGAAATCCGGCACGCGATCGCCGGCAATCTGTGCCGGTGCACGGGCTATGACAAGATTGTTACGGCGATTGCTGCTGTCGCGGCGGATACCAGCGGAGGCGTGCGATGAGCAACGAGCTCACCAGTCCGTCCGGCGGCACCATGCCGCTGCAAGTTGTCGGCAAGCGGTTGGCGCGAGTCGATGCCGGCGGGCGTGTTACGGGGCGCGCGATCTATCCAGCTGATCTCGTCCGGCCGGGCATGGCTGTCGGCGCGATTAAGCGCAGCACGATCGCACATGGCCGTATTGTGAGGATCGACACGGCGAAGGCGCGTTCGATGAAGGGCGTGCTTTCAGTTGTCACTGCGGCCGATTTTCCCGAGGTCAAGCCTGGCACGATGTATCCGTTCGGTGAGACAGGCGCCGATGCCTGGATTTCTGCCGTTACCGTGATGGCACGCGACAAGGTGTTATGGCGTGGACAGCCGGTCGCGGCAGTAGCCGCGGTGGACGACTACATCGCAGCGCAAGCTCTTGCCGCGATTGCCGTCGAGTACGAGGAGCGCCCCGCGTTGATAAGCATCGAAGCGGCGATGGCTTCGGATGCCGATTTGATCGTTCCAGATGCCAAGCCGAAGGGTTTTGATGCTGACAATCCGGCACCGCGTAACGCGAGTGGCCGCACGGTCATCGTACGTGGTGATGTGGCGGCCGCCCTCGCAGGCGCTGCAGCTGTGGGCGAAGTGGCCGTCACCGTCGATACGGCGCATCAGGGGTATCTCGAGCCGCACGCCTGCGTCGCGGAAAGTGACGGGCAAGGCAATCTGACCATTTGGGTTTCGACGCAGGGCATTTTCCAAGCCGAGTTGCAGACAGCTGCACTGCTTGGCTTGCCGCAATCGAAGATCAAAGTGGTTCCGCTTGAAGTCGGTGGTGCGTTTGGCGGCAAGATCACGGTTCACGTGGAACCGGTGGCGGCGCGCCTTGCGCAGCTCACAGGGCGTCCCATAAAGATCGTCACTTCGCGGGAAGAGGTGCTGGCCGGTGGCTCCGGTCCTGCTGCCGCAGCACGCATCCGTATAAAGGTTGCGGCCGATGGGCAGGGCAAGCTCACAGCCATTGATGGACGTTATGTGCTCGACAGCGGCGGTTTGCCGGGGACGCCGACCACCTTGATGATGCAGGCTTCAGCCGCGCCGTATCAGTGCCCCAACCTGCACCTCGAAGGCATAGATATCGTCACGAACAAGCCGCGGACAGAGGCCTATCGCGGACCTGGCGGCATTCAAGCTGCTTTTGCGATGGAGCAGGCTATCGACGAACTCGCCTTGAAGCTCGATCTCGATCCACTGGAGCTTCGCCGCCGCAACTCGGCACGCACTGGCAGCACGATGCCGATCGGAACGCCGTTTCCGTCGATTCCATTTCCAGACGTGATCGAGCGGATGGCGTCCCACGACAGTTGGCGGCAGCCGATCGGTTCGGGTGCGCTGCCACGTGGCCGTGGCGTTGCGCTCGGCTATTGGCGCGGCACCTCGATGACATCGGCGGCGCATGTAATGATGTCGGGAGACGGTCGGCCTATGGTGACGATGGGCGCGGTCGACATCACCGGGACGCGCACGGCAATGGCACAAGTCGCGGCTGAAGAATTCGGCATCGAAATCGGTGACGTTCTCGTTCAGATGGGCGACTCGAAGGCGGCCGGTTACTCCGATGCGTCGGCGGGAAGCCGTGTCGGCCGTACGATGGCGGCGGCGGTGTCGGAGGCATGCCGTGATGCGCTTGGGCAATTGCGGCGGCGGGCGGCAGAAAAGCTTCAATGCCGGACCGAGGATCTGAGCTATGAACGCGGTGTATTCCGCCGCGATCAAGCGGGCTCGATCAACCTTGAAGATCTCATGCGGTCTACGATTGGTGAGGGCGCGGTGATCGGCCGTGGTGTTTCGACCAAGCTGCCGCTCGGTGTCGAGATCGGCGGTCACATCTGCGATGTCGAGGTCGATCCCGATACCGGCCAAGTCACCATACTGCGCTACACCGCGTTTCAGGATGTCGGCCGTGCGCTCAATCCGCCGGCGGTCGAAGGGCAAATTCAGGGCAGCGTTTCGCAGGGTGCCGGCTGGGCGCTCACCGAGGCATTCGATTATGCGGCGGATGGGCGACTTAGAAACGCCAGCCTGCTCGACTACCGGATGCCGACGGCACTCGATCTCCCCAAGATAGATGTCGTGTTACTCGAGACACCCGTCCCCGGCGTGCCGTACGGCGTGCGTGGCGTCGCTGAAATGCCCATCGTTCCAGTGGCGGCTGCGATCGCAAATGCGGTCCGCCGAGCTGTCGGTGTGCGCATGACCGCCATGCCGATGACGCCGGAGCGGGTGCTGCAAGCCATTAAGAAGGCGAGACGCTGATTATGGGCACGGTGCCGAGAAGGATCGTTGTTTGTGGTGCCGGGATTGCCGGCATCTCGGCCGCGTACCATCTCTCGGTGGTTCACGGTGCGAGCGATGTGGTGCTGGTCGAGGCAGACAATCCGCTGTCGATGACGTCCGACAAATCGACGGAGGCGTATCGCAACTGGTGGCCTGGGCCCGACGCTGCGATGACCGCCTACATGAACCGCAGTATCGATCTGCTCGAGGATCTTGCGCGAAAGACCGGCAATCGCATCAACATGAACCGGCGCGGCTATCTTTTCGCATCTGCGGATGCGTCAAAGACGCAATGGTTGATCGATATGGCAACGCAGGCAGAACGGCATGGTGGCGGGGCGGTTCGCATTCATGAACGTTCGCTCGATGCGTATTTGCTGTCGCCCGAGCCCGGATTCGATGCGCCGCTGACGGGCGCCGACATCATCACTAACCGCGACTTGATCGCGAAGCAGTTTCCATATCTCGCGCCGGATACATGCCTTGTTGCGCACGCGCGGCGGGCTGGCTGGCTCAGCGCACAGCAGCTCGGCATGTTCATGCTCGAGACGGCGCGGGAGCGGGGCGTCAAATTCGTACGCGGGCGCGTCATAGGCGTCGAGAAGGTGCAAGGCCGCGTGAGCGGCGTGCAGGTCGAGACGGCATCGGGCGTCGAGACTTTGCCGGCCACGGATGTCGTGCTGACGGCTGGGCCGATGCTCAAGCCGCTCGCTAGAAGCATCGGCAGCGATTTGCCGATCTTTGCGGAGCGGCACTTCAAGATCAGTTTCCCGGATAGTCTCAACGTCATGCCACGAACAGCACCAATGCTGATCTGGCTCGACGAGCAGAGGTTGCCGTGGCGTGACGACGAACGCGAGATGCTTGCGGCCGACGATTCGACGCGCTGGTTGACCGAGACATTTCCTTGGGGCGCGCATGGCCGGCCGGATGGTATGGGCGCCGGTGGTACGATCCTTGGGCTGTACAATTACGAAAGCCACGACGACGAGGTTGTCTTTCCGTTGCCTGACAAGGAACACTACAGCGAGATTACACTTCGCGGCATGGTGACGATGGTTCCGGGTTTGCAGGCTTACGTGGACAAGGGCGTGCGGCCCTACATCGACGGCGGCTACTACATCAAGACCAAGGAGAATCGGCCGTTGATCGGGCCTACTCCGGTGGACGGCGTCTATGTATCGGGGGCGTATTCCGGTTTTGGAATCATGGCCTCATGCGCGGGCGGCGATCTTCTGGCACGGCATGTCCTGGGTCTCGAGTTGCCGGCGTATGCTCCCGCCTTCATGCTGAGCCGCTATCAAGACCCTGCTTATTGCGCTCTTCTGGATCGATGGGGCGACGGCGGCCAGCTTTGAGCGGCCGAGGGCCGCCGCTTAGGTTGCATTCCTGCATTGACCGGGTGACGGATTGACGCGGCGCGGGCGCGGCGCCATTCGTCAGGGATGTCCACCTCCGCGAGCGCTCCAGCCACACAACGCCCCTTGATGCCGATCCTCGTCGCCTTGAGCGGCGCGCATCTGCTCAATGATCTCATTCAGTCGATGATCCCGGCGATGTATCCGCTGCTGAAGGAGACGTACAAGCTGGACTTCGCGCAAGTCGGCTTGATCACCTTGGCTTTTCAGGTGACATCGTCGCTGCTGCAACCGCTACTCGGTTACATTACCGATCGGCGCCCATGGCCTTACGCCATGGTGGCGGGGATGGCCGCGACGTTATCGGGTCTGCTCGGGCTCGCTTTCGCGGTCAGCTATCCGATGGTGCTGGTTTCGGCGGCTCTCGTCGGGCTTGGATCGGCGGTGTTTCATCCGGAAGCGACGCGGATGGCGCGTCATGCGGCAGCGGGCCAGCAAGGCTTCGCGCAAGGTATTTTTCAGATAGGAGGCCACACCGGCTATTCGCTCGGTCCGCTGCTTGCGGCGGCGATCGTGGCGCCGAGGGGGCAGAGCAGTCTCGCGTGGATATCGATCGTTGCGCTTGCTGCAATGGTCCTGATGGCGTGGACAGGATCGCGGTATGCGGAGATGCGGCGTTCGCAAGCGTCGTCTGGTGGCGGGCGGATGACAGAGCACCTTCGCTCGCCGCTGCCGGTGCGGACCGTGATGTTCGCCATGACGATCCTGATCGTGCTGCTGTTGTCGAAGAATGCCTACACGGCCGCGTTTACGTCGTACTACACGTTCTATCTGATCGAACGGTTCGGTATCGGCGTGCAACTCTCGCAGATCATGTTGTTCGTCTATCTGGTCGTCGGCGCTCTCGGTGTCATCGTCGGCGGTATGATCGGCGATCGCATCGGCCGTGACCGCATCATCTGGATCTCCATTCTCGGGACGCTGCCGTTCGCGGTGGCGCTGCCCTACGCAAATCTGTTCTGGACGGGCGTTCTGAGCATCGTCATCAGCCTGATCATGGCGAGCGCGTTCTCATCGATCCTCATCTTTGCAATCGATTTGGTGCCGCACCGCGTCGGGTTGGTCGGCGGGATGTTCTACGGGCTCGCGTTCGGTCTCGGTGGAATCGCAGCGGCCGGACTTGGGTTGCTCGCCGACCAAATCGGCATCATCGAGGTCTTTAAGCTCTGCGCTTGGCTTCCGGCGCTCGGGCTTTTGACATTCCTGTTGCCGAATACGGCAACGGCAGCACACGGCAGCACGAGCCACTGATCCACTTCGCCAGACATCGATCCGGCGAAGTGCTCCTTGCGGCGAGCCGTTTTTCGATCAGCCGCGGATCTCGCCGCCTGTGGTGCGCTTCACCTCCGAGACGACCTTTTTGGCTACGGCTTCGATTTCTTCGTCCGTGAGGGTCCTGTCGGTCGGTTGGATCGTGACTTGGATCGCCAGCGACTTCTTGCCTTCGCCCACATTTTTGCCTTCGTACAGATCGAAGACGCCCACCTCCTTAATAAGCGCCTTGTCCGCAGCCATTGCCGCGCGCACAACGTCTCCCGCGGCGACCTTCTGGTCGAGGATGAAGGCGAAGTCGCGCTGTAACGGCAGCAGATCGCTTGCCTTGAACAGCGGGCGGGCCCGCGTTGCTTTGCGCTTTTCGGCGGGGATGGCGTCGAGAAAGACCTCGAATGCTGCGGCAGGTGCTGCAACATCCATCAACTTGAGCGTTTCAGGATGGAGTGCGCCGAAGTGCGCGAGCACCGTTTTCGGTCCGAGACGCAGCGTTGCCGAACGGCCCGGGTGGAACCAAGCTGGCGCGTCGCGCGTGACCTGGGCCTTGGAGGTGTCGAAGCCGACACTCGCCAAGACAGCCAAAACGTCAGCCTTCACGTCGAAAACGTCGGCATCGCTGGCAGCGTCGCGCCAGTGACGGCCGCTACCGCCGAGTTGTGCCGCACCGGCGCGGACGCCTGTAGCTGCGATGAATTGGCCCTTCTCGTCGTCAGAGCGATAGGCTTGACCGACTTCGAACAGTGCGACGTCGGTGAAGCCGCGGTTGCGGTTGCGCTGGACGGCTGCGAGGAGGCCCGGCAGCAGGCTCGGGCGCATGGTCGTCATTTCTGACGAGATCGGATTTGCCAGCTCCAACGAGTCGGCGCCGCCACCGAAATGTTTGGCTTCCGCGTTGCGCACGAAGCTCCATGTGATCGCTTCGACCATGCCGCGCGCCGCGAGGGTGCGGCGGCTGCGACGGACGCGCTTTTGGCTTTCAGACAGCGTCGCCTTCGTGACGCCACCCAGGCGCGGCAGCGGCACGGATGGGATGTTTTCGAGACCGGCAATGCGGGTCACTTCTTCAACAAGATCGGCCGCGCCGTCGATATCCGGCCGCCACGACGGCGCCGTGACCTTTACTTTGGCGCCCTTGCCATCGACCTTGAAGCCGAGCTTTTCCAACGTACCGCGTATCACTGCATCATCGAGCTTCAGACCGGCGAGCTTTTCGACGCGCCCCACGTCGAAGTCGATGACGTTGGACTTCAAAGGCGGTTTGCCTGCGACGAGTTTCTTCGTAGGCGTACCACCGACGATGTCGATCATCATGGCCGTCGCCAGGTCGAGGCCGGGCTCGATGAAGGCAGGATCGACACCACGTTCGAAGCGATATCGTGCGTCACTGGTCAAGCCCAGCTTGCGGCCGGTCGTGGCAATGCTGACTGGATCGAAGTAGGCGCACTCGATGAGTACATCGGTCGTGGTTTCATCGGAGCCGGTGGCGTTGGAGCCCATGATGCCACCGATGTCGTGTGCGCCGTTGTCGTCGGCGATGACGCACATCGTCTCGTCGAGGACGTAGATCTTGTCGTTGAGCGCTTCGACCTTCTCGCCAGCCTTTGCCATGCGGGCGTGGATCGCACCCTTCAGCTTATTCAAGTCATAGACGTGCAGCGGGCGGCCGCGGTCGTACATGAGATAATTGGTGATATCGACGGCGGCGTTGATCGGGCGCGAACCGATCGCCTTGAGGCGGCGCTGCAGCCAATCTGGCGAGGGTCCGTTCTTGATGCCCTTGATGACGCGCCCGGAGAAGCACGGGCAGGTGTGTGCGTCCTTCGGCTCGAAAATCAGCTTGATGTCGATGGGGCAGGGGTCGTTGCCTTCGACGCCTTTCAGCACTTTTTCTGGTTTCAGCACGCCTAGTCCGGCAGCAGCAAGGTCGCGGGCAATACCACGGACACCCGTGCAGTCTGGGCGGTTAGGCGTGAGCTTCACCTCGATGACAGGATCTCCGAGGCTCATCACGTCGATGTAGCGTTCACCGACGCGTGAGGCGTAGCTTTCCGAAAGGTCGACGATGCCGTTGTGGTCCTCGGAGAGCTGCATCTCCCGCTCGGACAGCATCATGCCGTTCGAGACGATGCCGCGAACGGGCTTGGCTTCGAGGGTAATGCCGGTGCCGGGAATGTAGGCGCCGAGAGGGGCGAACACACCGACAAGGCCGGCGCGGGCGTTGGGTGCGCCGCAAACGACCTCCATCGCCGGCTTGCCCTTCTCGATCTCGACTTGGAGAACGCGGAGGCGGTCAGCGTTGGGATGCTGCTTGGCTTCGAGCACGCGCGCCACGGTGAACTTCGCGAGTGGCGCGGACGGGTCGTCGATGGATTCCACCTCGATCCCGATACGATCGAGCGTTGCCTTGATCTCCTCGAGCGACGCGGTCGTTTCGAGGTGGTCTTTAAGCCAGGAAAGCGTGAATTTCATAAGCTGTGGTCCGGTCTCAGCGCGCCTCACGAACCGGGCGGCGTGTTTCGCGGCGTGTATGCCATACGCGGCGCACGACGTCACCCCGCCGGGTCCTGCACCGGCGCGAATCGGCTATGCTTGCGATC
>JAPXTA010000083.1:0-23641 GCA_033812735.1 Hyphomicrobiaceae bacterium
GACACAGGCTGGCTCCTTCGGGCGTCTTTGCGCCGCTCATAGCATGCGCCGCGGATGGCGAACACCGCCGGGTTGCCGCGACCGTTACAGCGCTGCTTTATGTGGTACACAACGCTTCGGCCTTTGGTTTTCCGTGTCTGTCCCGCGATGTCCGACGATCCTTCCTCCAGAACCGCCCCGCCGGCTGGGCACAACGCGCCGTCCCTCGACGATGCGCGGCAGCGCTGGCGGGAGCGGTACGCGGCAAGCGACCGCGCCGCCGGCATCGAAGTAACCGGGGATTTCGAGCCGTTTGTGCAGCGCGACGACATCTTCACCCGCGCCTTCTGGGACCAGACCGTGCGCTCTGCCGACACGGAGCGCTTTTTTCGCAGCTATCGCATGGAGGCGACGCCCCGGCGCGGCGAAGGCTTCAATCAGAAGGATTTTGCTCTCCGTAACGCGGCTTGGCTGATCTCCGACATCATCGCGGACCGTTCCGCGGCGGAAGGGCGCCGTGAAGGGTTCCAAGCACCGATCGGGTATGACCGGCCGGTCGCGCCTGAACGGGTTGCCGTGTCCGATCCGGCTGAAATGGCGGCAGAGATCAAACGTATCGCGCGGCTCTTTGGCGCCGATCTCGCTGGCATCACGGATTTCGACGAGCGCTGGGTCTATCGAACACGCGTCGACACGCGCGATTTCAGCGAGGCGGCCAACAATCTGCCAGAAGGCATAACGTCGGTCATCGTTCTCGGTCATGCGATGGATTTCGACCTCGTGCGCACCTATCCCTCGGCGCTTGCGGGGGCGGCAACGGGGCGCGAATACAGTCATGAAGCCGCGATCGTGATGCAGTTGGCGGCGTATATCCGCAACCTCGGCTATGAAGCCGTTGCGAGCATGAACGACAGCGCCCTCGTCATCCCCTATGCCGTCAAGGCGGGGCTTGGGGAATTCGGCCGCAACCAGCTGGTCATCACGCCTGAATTCGGGCCCCGTGTGCGCTTCTCGAAGATTTTCACCAATCTGCCGCTTGCCCACGATGCCCCACGCCAGGCAGGCATCCGTGCGGTGTGCGATATGTGTACGCGATGCGCCGACGCCTGCCCGGTGAAGGCGCTACCGTTCGGCGCACCGGACGATACGCCCCGCAACCGGTCGTCGATCCGCGGCGTCCGGAAATGGACGTCGGATGCGGAGAAGTGCTTTGGCTATTGGGCCAAACTCGCCTCCGACTGCGCGATCTGCATGCGTGTATGCCCGTTCAATCGCGACTATTCGCGCTGGATCAACAGAGCCTGGCTCAAGCTCGCTCTGTCGCCGCTGAGGGCCATGGCTTTGCGTCTCGACGACTGGTCGAAGCGTGCCGAACGGTTGCGGCCGCGCGACTGGTGGGGCGCAAAAGCAAAGAGCTGAGCGCCATGTAGACCGGCCCGCGGGACAAATGTCGCGCGGGCCGGTTTTCAGGCGATACGTCGGATCGGATTGTTGTTATTTCTTGTCGGCGTTGTTGAGCCGCGCGATCAGGCTCGAGGTATCCCAGCGTCCCCCGCCCATCTTCTGCACTTCCGAGTAGAACTGATCGACAAGTGCCGTTCCGGGAAGGCTCGCCCCGTTCTTGCGCGCTTCCGTGAGTGCGATGTCGAGATCCTTGCGCATCCAGTCGACGGCGAAGCCGAAGTCGAACTTGCCGTCACCCATGGTCTTCCAACGGTTCTCCATCTGCCAGGAGCCTGCGGCTCCCTTGGAAATCGTTTCCATGACCTTTGGCAGATCTAGGCCTGCCTTTTGCGCCATGTGAATGCCTTCGGCGAGACCCTGGACGAGGCCGGCGATACAGATCTGGTTGACCATCTTGGTCACTTGGCCGGCACCAGGGGCGCCGATCAGCGTCACCATGCGCGCGTAGTAGTCGATGACAGGCTTGGCACGATCGAACACGGCTTGCTCGCCACCGACCATCACGGTCAGGACACCATTGACGGCGCCTGCCTGCCCGCCCGACACGGGGGCATCCAGGAAATCGAAACCCTTGGCCTTGGCTGCGGCATGAAGCTCGCGCGCGACATTGGCCGATGCCGTCGTGTTGTCGATGAAGACGGTGCCTTTGCGCTGTGAGTGGAAGGCGCCATCCTTGCCCGTCGTCACGGACCGCAGGTCGTCGTCGTTGCCGACACAGCAGAAAACAAAGTCGGCGTCCTTGGCCGCCTCGGCGGGGGTCGGTGCGGCGGCACCGCCATATTCCTTCACCCAGGCATCGGCCTTGGCGCTGTTGCGGTTGTAAACGACGAGATCATGCCCGCCCTTTTTGCGGATGTGGCCCGCCATCGGGTAACCCATCACGCCCAGTCCAATCCACGCAACCTTCGCCATCATCGTCTCCCGGAACTGCTCTTATCGACAGGGCTTCTAGCGGAAGGAAGGGCGCTTGTCAGGGCCGAAGTCGTCCCGTGGCCGGGCGTGACGGCGCATGGCGGCGGAACGGCAAGGGGGCGCGGGCGTTTCCATAACGAAAGATCGCCCAAACTTGTCGTCACGAAACGTCGCGCACGACCTCAGGGCTAACCCTTAGGAGAGTACAACCATGTCTCGACTCCGATTTGCCGCTGCCGGCCTCGCAACCGCGACGATGCTCGGCACCGCCGCGTATGCGCAGGATATGCGAAAGAACGAAGAGCCTCGTGGTGGCGGCCAAAGCCAAGCCCAGGGCGCGCCCGAGAAGGGTATGGCGAAGCAAGGTCCGTCCGAGCGCGGCCTAGAGCGCGGTAACGCGGAACGGGCGCAGGGGGCTCCGGATCGTGGTCCGTCGGATCGGGGCATTGAGAAGCGCAAGACAGGGCAGGACAGGGCCCAGGAGCGGAAGGAAGCCGCACCTAGGGGTGACAACCGCAAGGATGCCGATCGCAAGGCCGCGCAGGGCAAGCAAGACGCTGACAAGGGGGCTCAGCAAAAGCGCTCCGACGATGCGACGACGTCCAAGACAAACACACGCCGCAGCGAGGATCGTGACACGACCAAGCGTACGGCGTCGCCAAAGGACGATGCCAGCACGAAAGCAGCTTCGCCTGCTGATGCCGGCAAGGCCGACACGACGAAGTCGGCAACCTCACCGCCGCGGACGCCCGACGGCAAGAACGGCAAGGATGCAGGCAAGACCGCTGAGGACAGCAAGGCTCGCCGCGGTAACCGCGTGCAGTTCACGGACGCGCAACGCGTGACTATTCGCGAGATCATCGTGCGTGAACGTCCGGAGCGCGTGAATGTCCGGTTCGATGTCAGGATCGGTCTGCGGGTGCCTCGGACCGTGACGTTGCGTCCGCTACCGGTCGTGTTGATCAGCCAGTTCCCGAGCTACCGCGACTATCGCTACATCTACATCGAGGACCGGATCGTCTTCGTGCAGCCGGACACGTATGAAATCGTCGACGTCATCGAGGTGCGTGACACAGGCGGGAGCCGTTCGGCGGCACTGACACTCACGAACGACCAAGAGCGTTTCGTCTATGCAGCTGTGATCGATCGCGGGCCGCGTCTCAGCCTGAATTTGCGGCTTGGCATCGGTGCGGAAGTGCCGCGCTCCGTCGAAATTCAGCGATTCCCGGAAACGGTTGTCGAGCGCGTTCCGCGGCTCGCCGACTATCGCTACGTGATCGACCAGGATCAGGTGGTGGTGTTGAGCCCGGGCGACTATGAGATCGCATTGGTGATTTCACGCTAAGCGATCGTCGCCTCAAGTGCGTGCCGGTGGGACTGCGCGTCCCGCCGGCATTCTTTGTGTCAGCCTTTGCCACACCGGTCTAAGACGAGAGCCAAGGCACGGCGGATGCCGCCGGGTGCCAGATTGATGCTGCGGCCATCCTGCTCCCAATAGAGGATGACATCCTGGCCAGCCCAAGACGGCCGTTCGCGCAAGGTACTAGTGAAAACAGTACCAAGCTTTTGAACCACGTCGATCCGCGCACACTGGCAGGCTTCCAGGCTTTTGCCTTGCTCGGTGCAAGCCGTTACAGCGCGGGTGACGTCATCCAAGGCTCCGTCGAGCGCTTTGGCGAGCGCGAGATCGTCGCCGCTTGCCAGTCGAAGTACGTTGGCCTTCAATCCGCTTTGGCTCGGCGTCGGTTGAGCCTGCGCCCCGCAATTTAGAACCAGCGCAACCGCCACAACAAGCCAGCAGACGACAGCAAGCGGCGGGGATGTTTTGCCAATCATGTCATGCCTCCTATGCCTGTTGGCGGCGCGTCAAGCGCTCGACATTGCCGACACCGCCATTAAGCTGCCGTTAAACGACGGCCGACGTCCGCCGAACGGTAGTCTTGAGGGAGAGCCAGCATGGGACGATTGAGCGGGAAAGTCGTACTGATCACCGGCTCAGGCTCCGGCATCGGGCGGGCCGCGGCGGTGCTTGCGGCGCAAGAAGACGCAACGGTGATCGGCACGGACGTGAATGAGGCCGGCGGTCTCGAAACCGGGAAACTTGCCGGACAGCGCTATTCGTTTTTTAGGCAGGACACCTCGAGCAGATCCGACTGGGAGCGGGTGCTCGGCGAGATTACGTCACGCCACGGCAAGCTGCATGGTCTCGTCAACAACGCCGGCATTCTCGGCCAAATGAACACGACGATCGAGGATGAGGATATCGACGGTGTGCGCCGCATGTTTTCGACCAACATCGAGGGTGTGTTCCTCGGTTGCAAGCTTGCAGCACCCATCATTCGAGACAGCGGCGGCGGGTCGATCGTCAACCTTTCGTCCATAGCAGGTCTCATCGGAACGCCGCATCTTGCGGCCTACGGCATGAGCAAGGGCGCGGTGCGGCAACTTTCGAAGACCGTTGCGCTGCATTGTGGGCGCAAGGGCTGGAAGGTGCGCTGCAACTCCGTGCATCCGGGCGTGATCGAAACGCCGATGGGCGACAAGCTCTTCAAGGACGACAAAGCGCGCGCCGAGCGGTTGGCCGGCATACCCATCGGGAGTTTCGGAAAGGCCGAGGACATCGGTTGGGGCATCGTGTTCCTGCTCTCGGACGAAAGCCGGTACATCACCGGCACGGAACTCGTCATCGATGGCGGCATCACGGCCTACTGATCGCACACGCTCTTCTCGCCGTCCCTTTCGAGATTGATCCCATGGTGCCCGAAAGTCTGCGCTCGCTTTGGGAGACCGAACGCGCCCGTATGATCGTCGTGTTCGGCATTTGGGCGATGGTGATGCTCAATCAGACCGGCACAGGCATCATGTCGGCGGTCATTCCCGTGAAGCTCGCGGCCGATGGCTATTCGGCATCGACGGCGGGTGCGATCTCCACCGTCTTCTCGGTCTGCTTTCTGGTTGGATGCCTGGCCGGACCGCAGTTGGTCCGCTGGATCGGCCCGGAGCGGACTGTATGGGCGATCGCCGGGCTCAACGCCGTCCTCGCAATCCTGCATTGGGCGATGCCAAGCCCGCTGTCGTGGTCGCTCTTTCGCGGTGCCGGAGGCATGGCCGCGGCCACCTATTTCGTGCTCGTCGAGAGCTGGCTGACAGCACAGTCACCGGCGTCCGCGCGCGGCTTGATCTTCGGCATTTACATGGTGTTCAACCGGCTCGCGTTCGCACTCGGCCAGTTCGTGATCGCTTTCGTCGAACCGTCTGCGATCACGCAACTGTTCTTCGTATCGGTCCTCGCCTATCTCGCTTCGCCGCTTTTCAAGCCGCGCGCGAAGGTCGATGTGCCGATCATGAGCAGCCCCAACCTCGCGGATTATCTCGAGCTGCCAAAGCTCGCGCCCGCAGCTGCCGCCGCAGCCGCCGTGCATGGCTTGGTGTTCGGATCGGTGCCGGGTTTGATCCCAAAGTGGGGTGTCGATTCCGGCATATCCGTCGCCCTCATCGGCCAGGCCCTATCTGTCATGCAGGTCGGCGGTGTCTTCATTCAAATACCGCTGTCGCTCGCGTCCGACCGGTTCGACCGGCGGCTTGTCATGGCGTTCGCCTGCTTCGTCACCGCTGCTTTGTCCGTCCTGCTACTGCAAGTGTCGCCCGATTGGCGCTTCACGTGGCTCGCGCTGATGTTCCTTTGGGGCGGCTTTTCTTCCACGCTCTATTCGCTCGCCTCAGCTCACGCGGGCGACCTTGCACCACCGGAGCGGCGTGTCGCGTGGGTGTCGAGCATCATGTTGATATGGGGCAGCGGCGCGGCACTCGGGCCGCTCGCCGCCTCGCTGTTGATGGATTGGAGCGGCTCGAACCTGCTGTGGGTTTACGGCGCGGTCGTTTCGGTTGCGACCGGCGCGTTTCTGGTCTGGCGCAAGATCGTCAGGCCTGGATGAAGTCGCGGAGGACGCGGAAGCCGTTTGCCGGGTCATCCGGAAAGATGCTGTGGCCGCAACGCTCGAACACCTCGTAGCGGACGAGATTTGGCGGCAGATGCGCGACGATTTCGTCGCTGAAAGCCTTCGGAGTAATCGGATCGCTGTCGCCCGCCATGACCAGGACTGGGCATCTGATAGCGGCGAGCGCGGCGCGGAAGTCCATCCGTCCGACCTCGTTCTGCGGGCCATTGAAGTGCATCGAGACCGGCATCTTCACGATCGAGCGCTTCTTGGCGTCGGCATCTGCGGGACCGCGCGCGTTGTAGAGCGGATGACAGAGCTCGATGTACCGCTGCCGCCGCTCGGGTGTCGGCGTCATCCAGAACGCTTCGGCGACCGCGCGAGCCTCCTTGCCGCCAAGCCGCTCGAACGCCTCGAAGACCTTGGCGTAGTCCATGCGCGCGGCGGTCGTGGTCAACACGAGCTTGGCTGGGTGGTCCGGATGGCGGGTGGCATATGATTGCGCAACAAACCCACCGAACGAGACGCCGTAGACGATCGGCTTCACGATGCCGAGCGTATCGCATAGCGTTTTGACGTCATCGCCCCACTGCGCAAGGTTCCACGTCTTGGGATCGCCGTCGTCGCTGCGGCCATTGCCGCGGTGATCGACATAGACGATCTGGCAGATATCGGTCAGTTGCGAGAAATGCGGCTTGAAGGCGGTATGATCGAAGCCCGGCCCGCCGTGCAACAGGACCAGCGTAGGCTTCTCGCGCATGTGCGGTCCGTCCGCGACGAGGCCCGAACCCTCGATGTCGACGAAGAGTTTCAGCCCGTTGACGGTGATTTGCATGTCGCGCTTTTCCTAGTTTGCGTTGATGAGTGTGTGACGGAATTCCGCGGCGACCCTGGCATCGCTGTCGATGGCGGTTGCGAAGCATCGCGCGAGCATGTTGTCGAGGTGGCTAAGATCGATCGAACCATCCGCCTGGAAGGCGACCAGCTTGCGTTCCTCGGCGAGCGCATGGCGAATGACGCGGACGTATGGGCGCCATGCGACCTCGTCGAAGTGCGTCAGGCTTCTCTCGATCGACGCGGTGTCCGGCTGCTCGAGCCAGACGAAGACCGTGCGCTTCGGATTGATCGCGGCAAACTTCTCGGCCGTGTGGCCGATCGGGGCCTCCATGTCTTTCTGAGCGCGACGGAACGTGTAGGGGTCCGCATAATCGTGGTATCCGCCAGTGATCGACACGTTCGACAGGAACAGCACGGTTACGCCACCGGCAGCGTACTTGTCGCGTAAGCCATCGATCGAATCGAGCATCTGGCGCTCGTCGTTGTCGAGACGCCGCCATTTGTCGCCGCGGATCTCGAAGCGGTACCTGTCCCAGACCTTGTCACGAACGACCTGAATCCGAGCCAAGTCGGCGGCGACGCACATGTTGAAGAGCACCGCCACAACCGGATCGACGGCAGGCCTGCGGTCGCGCACGAACTTGAATAGCGGCCGGTTTGGCCGGAAGGCGTGGACCGCTTTGCCGAGGCGGGCCGCGACGTTACGCTCGAAGCCGACCCAGAACGAACCTCGCGAGCGGGGCGTATCGAGATAGATGAATCCTTCGCAGTCCCGGATGGCGGCGATCAGCCTGTCGCTGACGGGGTCGAGTGGGGTCACGGCGATCGCCGGAAACACGAACCCGCGCATCCGACCGGGCAACGTACTCTTCATGCATGCGGCGAGCGCAGCTTCGTCGCCATAGCTGTGAGAGACGAAGCAAACTCCCGGCCCTGGCGTCAACGTGCCCAAGGATATGCCTATCCGCGCTTCAGCATGGATTTCTCGAACATCACGTGGATGCCTTTGTTGCCGTTGACGACCTGCGTGACACGGACATCGGCGGCGAGCGAGCAGAACATATAGGCTTCCTGCCGCGAGATGCCGACGCGCTCCGCCACAACGCCGATCATGTCGCGCAAGGCGATCATCACGGCGGTATCGAGATCGGGATCGAACGCCATGGTCATAATGTGCGTCGGCGTTTCGGCGCGCGGCCAGACGAGTTGCATGTCAGGCCGGTTGTGAAGCTCGAAGGTTCCGATCAGGCCGGTTTCGATCGCCGTGACGCAGACCTCGCCGTCGCCTTGCACGCCGTGACCATCGCCGGCCGAGAACAACGCCCCATCGACATGCACCGGCAGATACAGCGTCGTTCCCGCGACAAGTTCCTTGTTGTCGAGATTGCCGCCGTTGCGGCGCGGCGGCAGCGTCGAGACGGATTTCCAGGCAGGCGGTGGCGCGGTCGCCATAACGCCGAAGAAGGGCTTCAGCGCGATCTCCGTCCCCCATGGCAGCCTGCCGACCATGCGCTTCTTGTCGAGCGGGATATGGATGAGATGCTGCTCGGGAAAGTCGTCCGGGAGTGCGCCTGCCAGTGGGCGCGAGAACGTGTAGCCCCAGTCATAGTGGAGATCGATCGCTTTGATGCGGACCTCGAGAACCTGACCGGCTTTTGCGCCGCGAACGGCTACCGGCCCGGTGCACATATGTCCTGGCAGTTTCGGGGTGTGATGCGCTTGAACGTCGGCAAGCGGCGCTGGGATCGTCAAGGGCGGCGTCGGCATAACATCGGTGCCGCCGGATACCGTCGACATCACGACGGTATCACCGCTGTCGATGGTGAGGACCGGCGGCAAGGTCGCGTCGAAGTAGCCCCAATGCACTGTCTTAGCGCCTGCGTCGAGGCGATGTTGCTGGCTCATCTCAACTCTCTCTGATCTTTTCAACGGGCGCGCAGCGGCGCGAACCCCAAGTGCATGCCGGCATCGACCATCAGCGTCTCGCCGGTGATACGGCGGGATGCGTCCGAGATGAGGAACAGCGCGCTGTCGGCGATGTCCTCGGGAGTCGAGGCGACTTGCAGGGGCGTCGACGCTTTCACGTTGTCACGGATGCGCGTCACCGTCTCTTCGCTGAATTGGCCGGAGAACCAGCGCGTATCGATGAACCCCGGGCAGACCGCATTGACGCGGATCTTGGGCGCAAGCGCGCGGGCGAGCGACAGCGTCATGGTGTTGAGCGCACCCTTGGACGCCGCATAGGCGACCGACGAGCCGACGCCGGTGACAGCCGCGATCGACGACACCATCAACACCGCTGGTGCTTCGGATTTCTCGAGCAAGGGCCTGCAGGCCCGCACCATCTGAAATGGGCCGACCGTGTTCACGGCATAGAGATTGAGGAAGTCGTCCTTCGACAGGTCGTCGAGATTGCCGTGTTTGGGCGCATGCTTTGTCGTGCCCGCGTTATTGACCAATGCGTCGATCCGGCCAAATTTTTCCGCCGCTGCCGCGATGCGGCGGCAGTCGGCGTCTTCGGCGACATTGCCTTGGGCGATGATGGCTTCGGCGCCAGCGGCACGCACAGCTTGCGCCGTTCTTTCGGCATCCGCGACGCTTTTGGTGCAGTTGAGGACCACGGCTTTAGCGCCACGGGCAGCCGCGCCGATCGCGATCGCCGCACCGAGACCGGTCGCCGACCCAGTGACCAGTAGAACCTTATTCTTGAAGTCGGTCATTACGGCCTCACCCTTCCCGCTTCTTCATGGCCGCGAGCGCCGCCGGGCGCGCGAAGCAGGCCGCCAGCCAGCGCTTGAGGTTTGGTCTGGCCGAGAGATCCATATTCTGGTGAGCGCGCACGAGCGTCGAGGCGATATTGAGATCGGCGACCGTGAAGCGTTCGACGGGGATCATCCAGGTGTTCTTGGCCAAGTGATCGTCAAGGACACGCAGCGGCGCCTGGAGTGCCGCCAGCGCGTCGGCCGCCTTCTTGGGATCGCGCTCGTTTGGAGGCAGCACCACCGTGTTGTAGCCCCACTCGCCCAAAAGCCGTTCGAGTTCGTTCGCCGACCAGAAGGTCCACTGCCACGTGAGCGCTTCGTTCTGAGCGGAGACCGGATACAAACCGCCCTCGCCGTACTTCTTGGCGACGTAAAGATTGATCGCCATCGATTCAAACAGGGCGAAGCCGCCATCGACGATCGCCGGCACCTTGCCGTTCGGATTGATCTTCAAGAAGTCATCGGTTTTGTTGGTGCCGTCATTAAAGCCGATCTGCACCTGCTCGTAGGGAACACCGGCTTCCTCGGCGCACCAGATCGTCTTGAATGCGCGGCTGCGCGAGATGCCGTAGATCTTCAGGCCTGCCATCGTATTTTTTCCCCGTGAGATTGCTTACGCCTTGGTTGGATCAGGTCCGACTTGTACTTGGGCCTTGCCGAAATTGTCGCCGCGCAGCATGCCGATGAAGGCAGCCGGTGCCTTGGCGATGCCGCCTTGCGTGATGTCTTCGCGATACTTGAGCGCACCAGAACGCACCATGCCACCCATCAGGCCGCGCGCCTGTTCCCACTTGGCGAGAAAGTCAGACACGATGAAGCCGCGCATCGTCACGCGCTGGCCGACGAAGAATGCGGGCAAGCGCGGTGCCATCTCGGGCTTGTCGAGGTTGTATTGGCTGATCGCGCCGCAGAGCGCGATGCGGCCCCAGGTGTTCATCGACATGGTGACGGCATCGCCGATCGCGCCGCCGACGTTCTCGAAGTAGACATCGACACCGCGGGGACAATCGCGCTTGAACGCGGCGCGGAGATCGGCCTCGGCCTTGTAGTCGATGCAGGCGTCGAAACCGAGCTCGTCGACGACGAAGGCGCATTTCTTCGACCCACCGGCGATGCCGACGACACGGCAGCCAGCCTGTTTGGCGAGCTGGCCGACGACCTGTCCCACGGCACCGGAGGCCGCCGAGACCACAACCGTTTCACCGGGCTTCGGCTGGCCAATCTCCAGGAGACCGAACCATGCCGTGAGACCGGGCATGCCGAGGATGCCGTTAGCGGTCGAGATCGGCGCCATGGCCGGATCGATCTTGCGCAGCGTTCCGCCGCTGGTCACCGCGTACTCCTGCCAGCCCAAGCGATCTTCGACGATGTCGCCCGGTTTGAAGTGCGCGTTCTCAGACGCGACGACTTCGCCGATCGTGCCTCCGACCATGGTCCCGCCGATCGCGACTGGCGGGGCGTAGGACGGGCCTGCCCGCATCCGACCACGCATGTAGGGATCGAGCGACAGGTAGATCACCCGCACCAGCACCTGTCCCGGCCCGAGCGCTGGCATCGCGACCTCCTCGACACGAAAGTCGCTCTCGGATGGCTCGCCGGCGGGACGATTGGCGAGAACGACGCGCCGGTATGTCTTGGGGATCATGACAGGGCCTCCACAGAATGCTTATTGTTCGCCGCGCACGAATAGAGGAAGCAGTCCATGGACTACACCACGCTCGGTTCGACGGGTTTGACGGTCAGTGTGGCCGGGCTCGGCTGTGGCGGCAATAGCCGGATCGGCCTTGGCGCAGGGTTGAGCGATGCGGAAAGCGTAGCCCTGGTGCGCGCGGCCTACGACCTCGGTGTCAACTTCTTCGATACCGCCGAGGCCTACGGGACGGAGCACATCCTCGGCCAGGCCTTCAGCCCTTCGGAACGCGGCAAGGTCGTCATCTCGACCAAGAGCCAACTTCGCAGGAATGGCGCCCTGCTGACCGCACCCGAACTCGTCGCCAATGTCGATGCCTCGCTTGTGCGGCTCAAGACCGACTACGTCGATGTGTTTCTGCTCCACGGCGTGCCGCCGGCGGACTACGACCACTGCATGAGCGTCTATGCCCCAGCGCTCCTGCGCGAGGTCGAGAAGGGCAAGATCCGCTTTCTTGGCCTCAGCGAGACGTCACCGCGCGATCCCGAGCAGGCGATGCTGAAGCGGGCACTCGCCGACGACGTCTGGCGCGTCTACATGCTCGCTTTCCATATGCTCAACCAAGGTGCGCGGCGTGACATCTTCCCGGCGACACAACGGCAGGGCATCGGCACACTGATGATGTTCGTCGTTCGCAACATCTTCTCGCGCGCAGGCCTGTTGCAAGAGACTGTTGCGAAGCTGATCGCGGAAGGAAAGCTCGACGCTGCCGCGGTCGATCAAGCCGATCCACTCGGCTTCCTGCGCTACGACGGCGGCGCCCAAACTCTGACCGACGCTGCCTACCGCTTCGCGCGGTACGAACCGGGCAGCGACGTGGTGCTTTTTGGGACGAGCAACCGTCGCCATCTCGAGGCGAACATAAAGTCCATCCTGATGCCGCCGCTGCCGGCGCGCGATGTTCAAAAGCTCTATGACCTCTTCGGCCACTTACGTGGCGTCGGTTTGGATCTTCCTGATCGGGTAAAGTGACGTAGGGGGCCTTGGCAGGGGGGGCTCGAGGGCTAAATCGCGATTGGCGCAGGAAACAGGGGATCACGGTGCTCCGGTCTCTTGTATAGGCGACAGTAGCTGCGCATGTTCCTCAGCAAGCTAAAGGAGCATGTGATGGGCGAGACAGCTGAAACGCGGGATGGGACGGCCTTCGTGGTTGGACCAACCGATGGAGAGACGTTCTGGCAACCGGTGCCAGCGAACGGGCATGTGCGCAATATCCTCAATCAGGCCATGACGGGGGGCTCGGCGAATCTGTCGATGGGCACACAGACGGTGGCTCCAGGCTGCTTCATCCGCGAGCACACGCACGCGCATAACGAAGAGATCATCCACGTACTCGAGGGCCGTGGCGTCGCCCGTATCGACGGTGTCGAGCATGCCATTCAGCGTGGTTCGACCGTCTACATCGGGTGCAACCGCAAGCACCACTTCCTGAACCCGTACCGCGAACCGATGACGTTCCTGTGGATCATGACCCCTGGGGGGCTCGACCAGTTCTTCGCCGAAATCGGCCGCCCTCGCGCCAAGAGCGAACCGGCACCCGATCCCTTCCCACGGCCTGAGAATGTCGCCGAGATCGAGCGGCGGACGGTTTTTGGCTGGGCCGACGGATCGTTCAATCAGAAGACGGCATGAGCCGCCGCACGACGCCCGCAACGGCAATGATCGCGCCGCGATTGCTCGATTGGTACGACCGCGAGCGGCGGACGCTGCCGTGGCGCTATGCACCGGGAGCACACGCGGATCCGTATCGCGTGTGGCTGTCGGAGATCATGCTGCAGCAGACGGTCGTCAAAGCGGTCATACCCTACTTCGAGGCCTTCACGCGGCGCTGGCCGACGGTCGAGGCGTTGGCAGCGGCGCCGCTCGACGACGTTCTCGCGGCATGGGCGGGGCTTGGCTACTATTCCCGGGCGCGCAATCTGCACGCCTGCGCGCAAGCGGTCGTTGCCTCGCATGCCGGCCGCTTTCCGCGAGACGAGGGTCACTTGCGTGACCTGCCGGGGATCGGCCCCTATACGGCGGCGGCGATCGCCTCGATTGGTTTTGGACTTAAGGCAACACCCGTCGATGGTAACGTCGAGCGCGTCGTGGCCAGACTGTTCGCAATCGACGAGCCACTGCCGGGCGTGAAGGCCGCATTGAAGTCCCGCGCGGAAACGTTGACGCCGGAGGACCGTGCCGGCGATTTCGCCCAAGCCATGATGGATCTTGGCGCGACGGTCTGCACGCCGCGCAATCCGGCATGCGCAATCTGCCCGCTGATGGGCGCCTGCCGCGCGCGCGCGCTCGGCATTGCGGCAGAGCTGCCGAAACGGGCTCTCAAGGTGCCGCGGCCGACGCGCACTGCGACCGCGTTCGTCGTGCAACGGGGCGACGGGTCGGTCTTGCTGCGACAGCGCCCCCCCAAGGGCCTGCTCGGCGGGATGATGGAGGTGCCTTCGTCGCCATGGGTTTCGACGGGTGACGCCGATGCACTCGCGAGCGCACCCGTGACGGCCGATTGGGTTACGGCAAACCAGCCGGTCGTGCATGTCTTCACGCACTTCCGGCTCGAGTTGACGGTGCTGTCGGCCCGCATTGCCAAGCGTACACGCTTGCTCTCTCAGGCGGAGCCGGAGCGTTGCAAATGGGTGCCCCGCGAGGACCTCGCCACAGCGGCGTTGCCGTCCGTCATGCGGAAGGTCCTTGCCGCCGGGCTGCGCTGATTACTCCGCCGCCTGCGGCATCGTCTGGCGTGCTGCCTTCGTGCTCTCGAGGATGGCGGTCACACCCATGCCGCCAGCAGTGCAGACGGAGATCAAACCGCGGCCGCCGTTTTCAGCGAGCAGCTTGGCAAGATTACCGATGATGCGCGCGCCGGTCGCCGCGAACGGATGACCGAAGGCCAGCGACGAGCCCTTGACGTTCAACTTGCTGCGGTCGATCGCGCCGAGCGGCGCATCCTTGCCGAGGAAGTTTTTGCAATAGGCCGGGTCTTCCCACGCCTTCAGCGTCGCGAGCACTTGGGCTGCAAACGCTTCGTGGATTTCGTAGAAGTCGAAGTCCTGCAACTTCAGGCCCGCTTTGTCGAGCATCTTCGAGACCGCGATCGTCGGCGCCATCAGCAGACCATCGCCATGCACAAAGTCGTTCGCCGATGTTGCCGAGTACGTCAGATAGGCGAGCACCGGCAACCCGCGCTTGGCCGCCCACTCCTCCGACGCGAGCAGCACAGCCGCGGCGCCATCCGTCAGAGGTGTCGAGTTGGCGCCGGTCAACGTGCCGCGCTCCGATTTGTCGAACGCGAGCTTCAAGGTGCCGAGCTTGTCCATCGTCATGTCGGTCCGCATGTTGTTGTCGCGGAAGACACCTGCGCAGGGCACGACGAGATCATCCATGTAGCCGCTCGCATAGGCAGCGGCGGCCTTCTGGTGGCTTTCCATCGCGAGCTGATCCTGCTCGGCGCGGGAGATCTTCCACTCCTGCGCCATCAGCTCGGTATGCTGGCCCATCGCCATGCCGGTGCGCGGCTCCCCCGTCGAAGGTGGTTGCGGCGCGAGCTCCTTGAGCTTGAAGCCTTTGAAGGCGCCGAACCGCTGGCCAAACGACTTCGCGTTCTGCGCGGCGAGCAGGCGTTGCGCCATCTTCTTCGAGAACACGATCGGCGGATCGGACGTCGTGTCGGAGCCGCAGGCGATGCCGCTCTCGATCTGGCCTGCCGCGATCTTCGCGGCAAGGATCATCGCGGCTTGCAGCGACGTGCCACACGCTTGCTGCAGGGTGATGCCCGGCGTGGACGGCGCGAGCTTGGTGCCGAGGACGGCCTCGCGGGCGAGGTTCCAATCCTTCGAATGCGAGACCACCGCACCGCCGATGACCTCGTCGATGTGCGCGCCTTTGAGGTTGTATTTATCGACGAGGCCGTTGAGCGTCGTCGTCATCATGTCGAGGTTCGACAAGTCGGCATAGAGCGTGTTCGAGCGGCAGAAGGGGATGCGCGCCGATCCGACGATCGCGACTTTGCGGAGGGTTTGGGTCATGGCGGGTTCTCGCGATTACGAAGGCTTCTTGTTGTCGAGGTCGGCCAGCATGGCCTCGATGACGGGCTTGAGTTCGCCGAGCTTCAAGGCGGCGACGGTCCAGAAAATAAAGGGATCGAGATGATCGTATTCGTGCCGCATGCGGTTTCCAATTCCTCGAATGTCTCGCCACTCAATATCCGGATAAGCATCGGTCATGTGTGCCGGGATATGGCGCGTGGCCTCCGAAATGATCTCGACACCTCGCTCCACCAGCCATTGAAGAACACCGTCCGCTTTAAAGGCTGCGAGATCACGGCCGGCGATATGCCGCTCTATCCGGGCCATCGCGTCGAGTATGTGCTGAAGCCTCAATCGGACCCGGTCGATCGGCATCTCAAAACACCCGCACGGCACTGGCCTGGATGTCATCGCTAAGGAGCGGATGGATACCGTACTTCGTCAGGAGATCAACGTTCTTGCCAAGCACACGCTCGACGTACCTCTCCATGGCGCAAAGTTTGAAATAGTCGAATGCCGAAGGATCCTGCACGTAGTCGATGTAGAGATCGACATCGCTGTCGGTACCCATTTCGTCGCGTGCAGCAGATCCGAAAAGATAAAGCGCAGTTGCCCCGAGCGCGCGCATGGACGCCTCCTGCGCCCGCAATCGCTCGATCACCTCGGCGCGCGAGGCGGCGGGACTTGCGGCGAATGTCTTCACGTCGTCCATTACACTTTCCTAGCACAACCGGCGTTTGGTTTCACTCAGCGGCCTGTTGCGGACGCAGCGGTGTGACGTTGCTCTTAGGTTCGTTGGCCTTGAAGTGGAGCGGGCCGCCCCGGAACGGCGCGAAGCCGGTGCCGAAGATGATGCCTGCATCGACCAAGTCGGCGCTCTCGACGATCTTTTCATCGCGCACCTTTTCGGCTTCGCGGATCAATGGCTCGACGAGTTCGCGGCCCAGCGCCTCGAGCTTTGCCTTGTCGGCCTTCACCTCGCCGTGCTGCGCCTTGCCGTCCTTCCAGACATAGAAGCCTTCGCCGGTTTTCTTGCCGAGTTTTTTGGCATCGATCATCGCTTGAAGCTTGGTGCCTTCGGCTGATTTGCCGAGCACCTTGCCGACATTGGCGCAGACGTCGAGACCCACTTGATCGGCGAGTTCGATCGGCCCCATCGGCATGCCGAACACGCGCGCGGCCTCGTCAATGACGTTCTTGTCCTCGCCCTGCTCGACGCGCTCCATCGCCGCCATCATGTAGGGGCCGAGCACGCGATTGACGACGAAGCCCGGCGCGCTCTTCACAACGAGCGGAAACTTGTCGATTGCGGCGACGAATGCGCAGCCCTTGTCGACTTCGCTTTGACGGCTATCTTTGCCGCGAATGATCTCGACCAACGGCATGGCCGCCACCGGATTGAAGAAGTGGATGCCGATGAGGCGGCCCGGGTCCTTCAAGGGCTTTGCGATGTCCTCGATCATGATCGAGGACGTGTTGGTCGCGAGCACGGCGCCCGGCTTCAGGCGGGTTTCGATGTCGGCAAAGAGTTTCTGCTTGATCTCGACCTTCTCGACGATCGCCTCGATGACGACATCGGCGCGGGCAATGCCATCGCCTTTCGGATCGGCGATGAGGCGAACCTTGGCAGCATCGCGCTGGGCCTTGGTCTTGAACTTGCGGCCGAAGAGCTTGGACTGGGCATCGATGCCCTTGGCGATCGCTTCGGGCGAGAGATCCTGCAAGGTCACTTCCATTCCCGACGCCACGCACCAGCCGGCGATGTCGGCACCCATGACGCCCGCGCCGATGACGTGCACGCGCAGCGGCTTCCAGTCGAGGCCCTTCGGCGCCTGTGCCTTGAGCATCTCGGACAGCTTGAAAACGCGGCGCAGGTTTCGCGAGGTCGGCGACATGATGAGCGGCGCGAACGCCCGCGTCTCCTCCGCCTTCATCTTGTCGAGGTCGCCGCCGTGCTTCTCGTAGAGATCGATCAGGCGGAACGGTGCGGGATAGTGATCTTCTCTTGCCTTTTTCGCCGTTTCGGACCGCATCTTCGCCGCGATCTTCCCACGGATCGGCCACTTCGAGACAAGTGCCTTCCAGCCGCCAGCAGGCTTCGACTTCGACTTGCGTAGGATCGCCTTGCGGCAGGCCCAGCGCAACTGCGACGCGTTGTCGACGAGTTCATCGACGAGACCCATGCCGCGTGCGGCACCGGCGCGGATCATCCTGCCAGCAAGCATCGCCGGCATGGCGGCAAGCGCGCCGGCCTGGCGGATCGAGCGGGCCGTGCCGTTGAAGCCCGGGAAAATGCCGAGTTTCACTTCCGGGAAGCCTAAGCGCGTGCTGTCGTCCTTGGTGGCGATGCGCCAGTGGCAGGCGAGCGCTAATTCGAGGCCGCCACCGAGGCAAAAGCCGTGAATGCCCGTGACAACGGGAACAGGCAGGCTTTCAAGCACATCGAGCGCGGCGTTGACCGTCTTGATGTTGTCGATGACTTCTTGCTCGGTCTTGATCAGCTCGAATTCGCGGACGTCGGCGCCGACGATGTAGCCCTTCTCCTTGCCGGAGAGGATGGCAAGGCCGCGGATCGACTTGTCCTTGGCGCCGGCATCGACCGCCTTGATGATTTCGCCGAGTTCTTCAAGCACACGGCGCGACAGCGAGTTTTGGCTCTCGCCTTGCCGGTCGAGAACGGCCCAGGCGATGCCTTCGTGATCGACGCTAAACGTCCAGTCTTGCAGGGCGAGCGAAGCGGTCATGGTCGTCTCCAGAATGTCGCTGCGATGCGGGATCAACCGCGTGCGCGTTCGAGCAGAATGATCATCATCAGACCGAGCAGCAGGCGCTCGCGCTCGGCATCGTCGAGGGCGGCGTTCTGCTCGATCTGGAAGTGCGCTTCGAGCAAGCTACGCTGCTTGGTCATGGTCAGAACTTGCGAACCCCCGATACGGTTCACAAAATAGACAGGCTGAAGGAAATAACCCGTCAGGAGGCCGAGGAGCGGGATTTCGCCGATGAGGCCGTCGAGCAGGCGCACCAACGGGCTCTTCTCCGTCACGTGGAACGCATCGCCGCCGCCACCCGGCCCGACGATGTCGTAGGACGCGCGCCACAACGAGCGCATGCCATGACGGCGGACATGGCCGAGGTCTTTGCCGCCGGGCGTCGTGATGGCGTAATTTGCATTGAAGTCGATCACTCGATCGGCGTTGATCTTGTAGATCTCCTGCGTCATCGCCTCGCTGTCGTAGACGGTGACGGCTTCCTTGAAGGCCCAGAGCGACTGCCGCACGTAGCCGATGACGCTGCCGCCGGCTTCACGCACCACCATCTGCGGATGGATCGTGAGGATGCGGAACGCAATGGAGAGGGGAAATGACGGCACGGACACGCTCTCACTGTGGCGAAGACAATTGAGTAGGCCCGCGCATCGAGGCGGGCCTCCTATGCCAAGTCTTACTCCGCCGCTGCCTCGCGAAGGGAGGCGCGCGCATTGTGTCCGGGCGTCATGTAGTTCGGCTTCACTTCCGCGGGATCGAAATGATCGACTGCGATCACACGCGCCGTCAGCGTCTCGACGTCACGCAGCAACTGCGCCTCGCTTTCGCTGATGATGTCCTTCTTCAGCGCGTCGCCAATCCAATCGATGCCGTGATAGCGCTGCACTTCGCCCTTGCGGATCGCACGGTCGAGCTTCTTCTCGGCTTCTTCCGCGCGGATCACCTTCTCGAGTGTCACTTCGAGCAGCCCCGTCGGATCATTGACGTCGCGCGAGATGTAGATGTGGCGGGTCAGGCGATCACGGACTTCGCCCGGCTCGAGCACCAGCGATACGATCTTGTGGCCAAGCCAGTCGGGGGCCGGCTTGTAGCGCGCACCGAACGGGAAGACGACCCAGTTCATCAACCAGCGCACTGGGGCGACCGGGAAGTTGTCGACGACGCCGCGCAAGGCGATCTGGTTCTTATAAAGCGCGTTTTGGGCGGCATGGGCGACGATCAGGCGGTCGTTGGCCGGCCGGCCGTCGTCTTCGTAGCGCTTGAGGACGCAGCACAGCAGGTACAGTTCGGAGAGCGAGTCCGCGAGGCGGCCGGTGATCTTCTGCTTTGTCTTCAAGCCACCGCCAAGGACGGCGACGGTCAGGTCGGCGACCAGCGCGAAGTTGCGGCTCTGGCGCCAGAGCTGACGATACCAATCCGCCGTGCCGTAGGAGTTTTCGGGAACGCGTCCGAACATGCCGCCGGTGACGTTGTGGAACAGCGCACCGGTGACATTCGAAATCGAGAACGCGACGTGACCGAGGAACGCCTTCTCGAAGGCGGCATTGCCGCGGCGCACGTCGGTGTCCTGGCAGGCTTTGACTTCAGAGTAGAGATAGGGATGCGACCGCAGCGCCCCTTGGGCGAACGTGATGAGGGTGCGCGTCAGGATGTTCGCGCCCTCGACGGTGATGCCGACGGGTACGGCCTGATACGCGGCCTGGACGTAGTTGCTTGGGCCGTCGCAGATCGCTTTGCCGCCGTGCAGATCCATCGCATCGTTGACGGATTGGCGCATGCGCTCAGTCGTTTGGTATTTCATCAAAGCGGAGATGACAGACGGCTTCTCGCCGCGCGAGACCATCGCTGCCGTGACGGCGCGCGCCGCCTCGTTGACGTAGGCCGTCTCGACCATCCGCGCGAGCGGCTCTTCGAGGCCTTCCATCTTGGCGACCGGCAAACCGAACTGCTTGCGGATGCGGCCATAGGCCGTGGTGAAGCGCAGCATGGACTTGGCGCCGGCGGTCGCCGACGACGGCAGCGAAATGGCGCGGCCTGCTGCCAAGCATTCCATCAGCATGCGCCAGCCCTGACCGGCCATCTTCTCGCCGCCGATAAGGAAGTCCATGGGGATGAAGACGTCCTTGCCCCAGTTGGGACCGTTCGGGAAAGCATTGCCCGACGGCAAGTGGCGGCGGCCGATGTGGACGCCTGGATGGTTGGCTGGAATGAGAGCCACGGTAATGCCGAGGTCCTCGCCTTTGCCGAGCAGCTTGTTGGGATCGAACAGACGGAACGCGAGGCCGACGAGCGTCGCCTTGGGGCCGAGTGTGATGTAGCGCTTGTCCCAGCTGACGCGGATGCCGAGTGTTTCCTTGCCCTTCCAGACGTCGCGCACGACGGTGCCGATGTCGCGCATGGTGGCGGCGTCGGAGCCGGAGGTCGGGCCGGTCAGCGAGAAGCAGGGAACTTCGTCACCGCGGGCAAGGCGCGGCAGGTAATGGTGCTTCTGTTCGTCGGTGCCGTACTTCTCGATGAGCTCGCCCGGTCCGAGCGAGTTCGGCACCATGACCAGCGTGCAGACGTCAGGCGAACGCGACGCGATCTTGCCGAGGATGAGCGATTGCGCTTGTGGCGAGAAGCCGAGCCCGCCGTGCTCTTTCGAGATGAGCATGCCAAGGAAGCCGTGCTTCTTGATGAAGGCCCAGATCTCTTCGGGGATGTCCTTTTGCTCGAAACGGATCTGCCAGTCGTGCACCATGCGGCAGAGTTCGTCGGCCGGGCCATTGAGGAATGCGCGCTCTTCCTCCGTCAACTGGATGGCGGGAATATCGCGCAGGCGCTGCCAATCGGGGCGGCCACCGAAGATTTCCGCGTCGAAACCGATGGTGCCAGCGTCCAGCGCTTGCTGCTCGGTATCGGAGACCTTCGGCAGGATCTTGCGGACGGTTTGGTAGGCAGGGTCGATGAGAACGGTGCGGCGGATGGAGGGCACCGACAATAGCGTCAAAGCCACGGCTGGAAGCCATCCCAGGATGCCGGCGAGCGAGAACATTGGCCAGGCGAACTGGCCGTGGATCATGTTGGTTTGCCAAGCGACGGTCGCGGCGAGCAGCAACGCCGCATAGGCCCAGAGCGGGGCGCGCTTCACCGACAGTACGAAGGCGATGCCGAGGCATAGTGCGACGAACAGCAACTCGACCATGGGGCGCTCCCGAACAGGCGACGGATTTTCTTATATTTAGGGCGACGACAGGCTAGCACGAGCCCGCCGCTCAAGCGAAATCAATGGTCTTGCTCACAGCTGTGGATAGGTGGACTGCGCAGCCCGCATTCCCACAGCACGGTAGGAGGGTACGACAATTGCGACATTCGCGCCGCTTCTTTCTTTGTTTCCAATAGGGCAACTTGACGTAAGCGTCAACTTTTCGTTTGCATCCGCCGCGATCCGGCCACCTCGCGCGGCGGTTTGCGCGGCGACGATAACCGTCTAAGGCTCGATCGTCGATCAGATGGGACCTTCCGGAGCTGAGGCGCACTGCGTGAGACCATCGAAGGGGCTGCGGCTCGAGCCACATCAGCAGGTTCTGCTTTGGATGTGTGCCCTCATCGGCATCAACCAGCTGGGGTTTGGGGCGATGATCCCGACCCTTCCCCTCTACGCCCAGTCGTTCGGGGTGGCCCCGTCGGCGATCGGCCTTGCCGTCGCGGCGTTTGGGCTCGCCCGTTTCGCCTCGGCCATTCCGGCGGGACAGCTGTCCGACCGGCTCGGCCGGCGCCACAGCATGGCCATCGGCGGCCTCATTTCGGTTCTCGGCAATTTTTGGTGCGCCTGGGCGTCGGGCTACCCCGAATTCATCGTCGCCCGCTTCGTGGCGGGGTTCGGAGCCGGCATGGTCCTGACCACGGGGCAGGTTGTACTGGCTGACATCAGCACCCCCGACCGTCGCGCGCGGACGATTTCTATCTATCAGGCGACGTTTCTGTTCTCGGTGTGGATCGGGCCGTTTCCGGGCGGGTTGCTCGCCGAGTGGTACGGGCTTACGGCGCCGTTCGTCGCCTACGGGATCGCCAGTCTCGGCGCGACGCTCGTCGCTTGGATGCTGGTGGCGGAGACGAAGGGATGGGTCGGCGGGCTAGCCGGGAAAGCAGGGGCGCCGCCCAAGGACCCGCTGTCGTTCGGCGGGCAGATGAAGTTGCTCGCGGCACAGCCGGGTTTTCTGCTGGTCAGCCTGATTTCGTTCATGCAGGCGGTGGCGCGGACGGGCGGGCTATTTGCGATCATTCCGCTGCTCGCGACCGACAAGCTGAAACTCTCGGCGAGTGCGATCGGGTTTGCGATGATGGTCAGCGGGGTCGCGGGATTGGTCGCGACCTATCCGGCCGGATGGCTCGCCGACATGTTGGGGCGCAAATGGGTGATCGTACCGGCGACGCTGACGACAGCGGCGTCGATGGTGCTGTTCGGATGGGCGCCGGACTACTGGTGGTTCATCGTCGCCTGCACGGTCTGGAGCATAGCGAGTTCGATCGGCGGTTCGGCGCCTGCGGCCTACGCCGCCGATTGCGCGCCGCCGGGTATGAATGCGGCGGCGATCAGCTCGTTCCGGATGATCGCGGATGCGGGATACGTCATCGGCCCGATCGTGCTCGGCATTGTTGCGGATTACTTCGGGCCGCTTGCAGCGCTCGATGTGACGGCTGCGGCGCTGGCGCTGAATGCGCTGGCGTTTGGACTGCGCGCGCCGGAGACTTTGAAGCGGTAGGATGCGGAGCGGCGAGGGGTGAGGATTCGTCTCGCGCCAGCTTGTGACCCCAAGCCGATATCCCCACGGTCTTCATCCGGCCCGGAGAGCGCACACCTTCGCGCGGGCTCCGAAATGGGCCGGAAACCAAACAGGCCTCCGCACGCGAACCTCGATGCAGCAGCGAATCCAATGTTCGACAATTCCGCAAGCAGCGAGCTGATCTGGGTCCCGGCCCATTTCGTCTTCCCGCGCTCACGCGCTTGAAGCCGGGCCGGGATGACGGTCGTGGCGTCCGTCATCGCTTCGAACAAATGTCGGCAAGTGGCCCTCAGCAGACACTTGCACCCTACCGCATCAATTCCTTCATCGCTCCGTCAAGGCCTTCGAGGGTGAGGGGGAACATGCGGTTGCCGACGAGTTGCTTCATGATCTGGATCGAGGGTGTCCAGCTCCACTGATCTTCGGGCACGGGATTGAGCCAGACGGCGTGCTCGTAGATGTCGGTGACGCGCTTCATCCAGAGCGAGCCTGCCTCCTCGTTCATGTGC